>JAAYKE010000163.1 GCA_012522575.1 Armatimonadota bacterium
AAAGCACGATAGAGGCTTTAGAAAGTTCATGCTGCGGGGCATCAACGGCGCTACTGCGGAGATGTCACTGGTAATGTTGGTCCATAACATGAGGAAATGCCTCAATAAAGCTCTCTTTTCGGCCTTTTCGACCCGGATCAACGCCGCTTTCGAGTCGCTAAGCTGGCATGACTTCATAACGTGCCCGTGGAGCAACAGGCGGCGGGTAATCCGGAGTGGCTCGTAGATGTTTTTGGGACAGCTTCCCCTTTTCCGAAACGGCCCGGCGCACTGATGATATCTGGAACGAGAATGAGATGTGAAGTGGGAAAATATGGCCTTCAGCACTGCGTTCGAAGTGACATTGATGTTGGGCTATTCTCATGATCTTTCGCTTGTCATTCCGAGCATCGCGAGGAATCTGCTTTTTTCGATGTCCGAAGTCAGATGTCCGAAGTTCGAGCCGGTATCGCAACGTCACTTTGTTGATTGGGTTGCGCCATGTAAAAGGAAACGGCGATTCGGAGAGCCCTACCCATCAAAGATTTAGTAATCTGCTTTTTCCCTTCCCTGATCTCTTTATTCTGCGTCGGACGCAATCGAGGAATTGCGCGCGTCCTGACGGTGCTTTTTGACTCCCTCGTTGGCCAGTTCATCGGCTCGTGCGTTTTGCCCACGCATAACGTGCTTAATTTGTGCTCCCTGGAACGCACGCAGCAACGCCATAAGTTCCTCGAACAGAGGTTTGAGGTTTGCGGATTTGACTTTATATGCTCCGGTGAGCTGGCGCACGAGCAATTCGCTGTCGGTGCATATATCGACGTGCGTAGCTCCGAGTTTTTGCGCTTCAGCCAGGCCGCGTATCAGAGCAGTGTATTCCGCAACGTTGTTGGTCGTTTTGCCGATGTAGTCGGCTATCGTGCGAACCTCAATTCCTTTGGCATCGAAGATCACAACGCCAATGCCGGCGTCTCCGGGGTTGCCCTTTGATGCGCCGTCGGAAAATATGACCAGCCTCTTCATTCGTCGACCATTATGAGAATGCGCCCGCAGTTTTCGCAGTAGTCGATGGTTTTGCCGTCATAGGCATTGCGCACGATGAACGAGCTGACCCCGATCTTGCAGCCGTTGCATTTGTGGTCGATTATGCGAGCCATCCCGGTGTTGGATGTCCGTTTGCGGATAGATTCATAACGGGAGAGCAGTTGCCTGTCGGTTACTTTTGATGCCAACTCCTCGCGTTTGGGCGTCATCGCCTCAATTTCAGCCTCAAGCCTTTTGCGCTCAACTGCCTCTTTTGCGATGCCATCCTTGACCTGTTGCTCCAGTTCTTGCACTCCTGCAGCCGCAGCCTTTGATTGCTCACGGAGCGTTTCGACTGTATCGTTGAGTTCGAGGGTCTTGCCGTCCAACTCATCCTGCTGATTTTTCAGGTGGTCGATTTCGTGTTCCAGGCTCGATACTTCTTTTGCGCTCATAATGGCGCCGCTGTAGAGTTTTTTCTCTGATGATGCTCGTTTGGCATCGATTGTTTTTAGTTCAAGCTCGTAGTTTTTGAGCTGCAGTTCGGTGTCGGTAAGGGTTTGATGGGTTTTGTCCGAGTGTTTTTTGGCTGCTGCGTGCTTCTTTCTGAGTTCAAGTGCGCCGTCAAGGGCTGTCAGCGCGGCGTTTAGTCGTGTGATCTCGAGATCGAGTTTCTGCAGTTCGAACAGCGCCATAAGCTGTTGTTTCATTGTGACCTCCGCGTCGCACACCGATTGTAGCAGACCCTGCTCAACCTTTGCAATGACTATTTTGTGCCAAAATGAAAGCCCGATACTGCGCTGCGCCGGGTATTACTCATAAATACTGAAAAGTCGGCTCCGTTTAATCGGGCGGATTTGTGGTATGATGTTAGGTACGCGGCTGAAGCCCGGCGAGCAGACGAGGGGGAGACCGATGATCGAAGAGACTGTAACATTTAAGACGTCGAGGGGACTCAAGCTCTCCGGCGCATTGCTGGCGCCTGATGAGAATCTCCACGACGTGGTCGTATTCGCTCACGGAACCGGCTCAAATAAGTCCAGCCCACGCAACCGGGGGATCGCGGAAAGACTGCTGGATTCCGGGGTGGCCTCTTTTTTGTTTGACTTTACCGGACACGGCGAAAGCGACGGAGTGGCGGAACAATCTACTCAGGATCAGCAGTTTGACGACCTCACCAGCGCGTTTGATTTCATAACTTCGCAATCATTTTTCTTGACTCGATTTGTAGGCATCAATGGATCGAGCACCGGCGGCACTGTCGCCATTCACACAGCGGCAGAAGATGAACGGGTCAGCGTGATGGTATTGCGTGTGCCGCGCAACCATGAAATATCGGCGTTCGTGCCGATGGTGCAGGCTCCTACTCTGGTGCTGCAGGGCAGCGAGGATAAAATCGTGCTGCCCGAGGCTAAGGAAATATATGAATGCCTGACCTGTCCCAAGGAACTGCATATCGTCGAGGGCGCAGGCCATCTCTTTGATGATACGGCGGAGTTTTTGCAGGAGATGACCGACGTCACGTGCAGTTGGTTCGAGAAATGGTTCCGCCGGCACGCTGAAGTGGACTAGCGGACAACTCCTGCTCCGGGTGCAGGCGAACACGCAAACAGCACCTCATCGCGCCGTCGGGATTCTATTTCGCGCTTTGCATAATAGCTCTCCCATACGCGGTTCAGAACCATATCGACATCCGCTGTCGCCACCAATGAGACCGTGCAGCCGCCAAACCCGGCTCCTGTCAGCCTGGCTCCCAATGCTCCCGCATCCCGCATGGTTTCTACAAGCTCGTCAAGCTCAGGGCAACTGATCTCATAGTCATTGGCGCAGCTTTCGTGGGACTTGTTCATAAGATCGCCGAGTTCTGCAGCATCGTTTCGCTGCATCGCGCTGGCCGCCAACTCGACCCTATGACCTTCGGTAAGCACATGGCGCACGCGCATTCTTGGCTTCAGGCCATTGTCGTTATCGGGACGATTCTCGATCAAATCCGGCCATTGCGGCACTTTTTCTCAGAAGTCTTTGAGCAGAACTGCCGATTGAGCCTCCGGGCAGCTTTCTGCAACCATATCTTTGAGCAAAGATAATCCCAATCTGCACTCAGCTACTCTGGTGTTGTAAGCCTGCAACGCGCCGCCGGTTTTGTCGGCGACCACGAGGGAATTGGCCACCACAATTGAACAACCCGCGGGCACTTTAACCGGAGTAATGCGCAGTGGGAAGAAGTCGATTTTGAGGGCGAAACCTTTTTGTGAAAGAATCGATGCGGCCTGATCCATTCCCCCACCCTCGGTTCCGACATAGCGTTCACCTTTGGCAAGCAAATCCGCCAGATCCGGGCCGGGTATCGGCAGGTTGTTGACGTGCGCCAGCCCTAACGCCGATGCCACAACCAGCGCGGAACTGCTGGACAACCCTGAGCCTGACGGCACAGACCCTGCGACGCATCCGCGATAGCCTTTTAGCGGGAGTGACTCCGGCGAGTTGGCCGCCGCCCAGCCCCAGATCACCTGCGCCGCGGCCTTGGCATAGTTGCCCCAGTGGCCGGTATTATATGGTTCTATGCTGGAACCAAGGTCGAATTTCACCGCAGGATATGTATCGATCACGTTGGTCAGCTCAATTTCGGGTTGCGAATTGGCAGCCAGAGCGATAGCGATTTCCCTGTCAAGGGCCATCGGCAGCACCGGCAGGCCGTTATAGTCCGTGTGCTCCCCTATAAGATTGACCCTGCCGGGAGCGCGGACGATTTCGATGTCGCCATCGCCGAAGACCGCCGTAAATCGTTTTTTTGCATCCTCATATAGTGCGGACATATTATTCACCCTCTCCCGCCAGCATTTTCTCGGCCACTGCCACGGCCTCTATCGTGCCGACATCCAGCCATTGTCCCTCCAGATATGACGGGTATAGCTGCAGGCCATCCGCTATCATTGCGTTCATCGCATCGGGAAGCTCATATTCTCCTCGGGCGGACGGGGACAATCGCTGCAGATAGTCGAACACGATGGGTTGAAAGACAAAAATACCGGCGCTGTTCCAGTTGGAAGGAATCTGTCCTTTCGGAGGCTTTTCTATGACGCCGGTAATCCGATGTTGATCGTCTACGATAACCGCGCCTCCATGACAAGGATCATCCACCCAGTTCAGCGTCACCACCCCTGCCCCATTGGTCTCTTTGAATATGCGGATTGCCCTGGCGTAGACTTGAGTTTCGACTATGACATCGGCGAATACCATCATCACAGGCTCGTTTCTGGCAAGTTCTCTGGCTGCAAGCAAGGCGGCCCCGGTGCCGTATTTGTCGGTCTGCTCGACATATTCCACAGGTGCGCCGAGAGCGCTGCCGTCTCCGAAATATTCGACTACTTTGTGCGCCAGATATTTGGTGACAAGCACAAAATCAGTGACTCCGCCCGCCATCATCCTGCGCATGACATATTCGACTACAGGTTTTCCGTTGATGGGAATCATCGGCTTTGGGGTGTTTTCGGTCAGCGCGCCCATTCGCGTTCCCCTGCCCGCTGCAAGAACTACCGCTCTCATTGAGATCTCCTCCATTGTGCGCTCGCATCGACAAATGCCCGAAAGAGCGGCACGGAGATGGAATTGATAAACTCGTCGGACTGTTTTTCAGGATGCCATTGAACCCCAACCACAAAATTGTACCCCGGCATCTCCGCAGCTTCGACAATGCCGTCCGGAGCAATGGCCGTCACCTGCAATTTGTCGGATATCAACTCCGGGGTGAAGCCCTGGTGGTGGCGGCTGTTTATGACGATCGAGGTCGAATTATAGACCCTCTCCATCAAGCTGCCCGGCTCTATTTTAATCTCGTGCCGGGAGCTGATGCCATTGACGGCGTAGTGGACAAGGGTATTGGGCTTGAAAGTTGTGATGTCTCCTATCAACGTGCATCCCAGCGCCACCCCGAGCACCTGGAACCCGCGACATATTCCGAGGACCGGCTTGCCCTGCTTGAGAGCCTGGCGTGCCATGCGCATTTCTACCTCGTCGCGCATTTTCTCGGTTTTAATTTTATATTTTGCCATCACCTCGTCGTCGGTAAGCTCCTCATCGCCGGGGAGTCTTTTGACGTGTTTAGGGTGAACATCGCAGCCGCCAGACAGAAGCAGTCCGTCGCACTCATCGAATCTGCCATGCCTGCCATGTCCCAGCGACACAGCTTCGCCGCCGCCGTTTCTGACGGCAGTCGAATAGGAGAGGAAATCGCGTCCGTTGCGTGATCCATCCGGCCCGATACCCATAGTTATGCCAATCAGCGGGGATTTTTCAGTCGTCATTTCGCCACCTTTAAGCTAACATAATCCAGCCCGACCATATAATTCTTTACCGCTTTCTCGTTGGCTCCGACGATCGTCGCAGTCAATTTATGCTCCCCTTTATCGAGTTTGACAACTCCGAAATCAACAGGGCCGAAGGGTATGACTCCGTCGTTATACAGATCAATAGGCTCCCCAAGCTTGACGCCATCGAGCGACCACTGAACTATGCCGTAGTCGATTGCTTTGGTCAGCCCAAAGGATATATTGTAGTTTGCCTTCTTAGCGACCGGCAGGGCAAGGGTGATCGTATCTCCGGGCTTGGCTCCGATCCACCACAGATGCGCTTCATCGCTGAACCTCTCGCCAAGCCTTTGAATCTCCGCAGATCCGCCTGTTTTGGAGAGGACTTTGAGCGTTTCACCCTCCAAAATGCCGGGTTTCTTTTTCACAACCGGCCGCACATACCAGTTCAGTCGATCATTGAGCGGCACTGGCGTATAGGGATCCACTCCGCCCGGAGCCAGATACCAGTAAACGGTAGAGGCGTAGAGGGTCGGACGGTCGTTTATGAAATATTTCTCCATATATCCGTCAAACGATTTCTGGAACGGAATATTCTCTGTAACCTGCCAGCGATTGACGGAGATATGATCGGAATTGTTGTTGTTATCGTTGCGAGTCTGGTTGTGGTATGCGTTCTGAAACAGGCTCGGATCGCACCAGGCATAGCCAAAGTAGTCCTCAGAGCCTGTGCCGAAGGTGGATGGGAATGTCTCGCCGTCCAC
>JAAYKE010000164.1 GCA_012522575.1 Armatimonadota bacterium
ATATCACCGGCAATATATCTGATAGCGGCAGCCATTGCGGTGCTGATTATCGGGGTATTTGCGGCGGCTAACCCAAAGGGCAGGCTGGAACATTTCCTTGCCGCGCATTATCTTGCGCCTGCGCTGATGGTTCCCGCGCTGGCTCTTGGGTGCGGGGTCATATACTTGTCCTCTATCTGCGCAACGATTGCACAAAATGCGGTAGTCGATGGCGTCGTTATTCAGGTGTCGTCAGTCGGGCTGTTCATAACCAAAGGCGGATATGCGCAGCTTACGGTCGACCCGTTTGCGGCAATAATGTCCTTGGTGGCGATCGCGGGCACGTTGATTGTTATGCTGATGTCGATCGACTGCTTCGGCGAGTTCCAGAAGCATAAGGCGGAGTATTACGCCCTGCTTATGTTCGCGACCGCTGCCGCATCACTTGCCGCCGCAGCTTCGGATTTGATCGCTATTTTGCTCACCATTGAGTTTATCAGCCTGGTTAGCTACGTGCTCGCAGCTTATTCGAAACACGACAGACGATCCGGCGAGGCCGGGCTGAAATACTTCCTGTATGGCGCGGCGTGCTCGGCGATAATGTTGTATGGGATGTCGATTTTGTTTGGAGTGAGCGGAGGCAACACTTCACTTGAGGGAATCGCTCGAGGGTTTTATACAGGCTCATCCGGCGTGCTTCCATTCGGGGCTGCTCAGACCGGCGCAGGCTGGGTCGGGGTGATGTTCGTGCTGGTTGGGCTGGGCTTCAAGCTCGCTCTTGTGCCGTTTCAGTTTTGGGCGCCGGATGTTTACGAAGGCTCCCCTACTCCGGTCACGGCGTTCTTATCGGTGGTAAGCAAGACAGCGGGGCTGGCGGTTCTGGTGCGATTTATGATGGTGGTTGCAAACCCTGCGACAAGCCCTCTGTCGCTCAGTTGGTATTGGATATTGGCTCTGATGTGCGCGTTGAGTATGTTCTGGGGAAACCTTGTCGCCATCCCGCAGCGTAATATCAAAAGGATGATGGCCTATTCCAGCATTGCACAAGTAGGTTATATGATGATAGGCGTGCTCGCGGCGATGCATATATTTACACGAGCCAATACGCAGGAAGCGGTGGTTAGAGCGGGCGTTGCCGGGATAGACGGGCTTCCGTGGGGAATGCAGGGAGTGTTGATCTTTCTGGTCGCCTATCTGCTGATGAACCTTGGAGCGTTCGCGGTTGTGTCGGCGGTGGGCAGACGGATCGGTTCCGATTATATCGATGACTACGCGGGACTGGCCAGGCGTTCGCCGTTTTATGCTGCCGCGCTGGCGGTGTTCTTTGCTTCACTTGCGGGCATCCCTCCGACTGCTGGATTTCTTGGAAAGCTGTTTGTTTTTGGCAGCGCGATAAAGATTGGTATAATGGGACATCCCGAACTTATCGGCCTGGCAATTGCAGGCGTTGTAAATAGCGTCATTTCCGTCTATTATTATTTCAATGTAGTGCGAGTTATGTACTTTGTGCCGGGCAAGGCTGAGGGCAGAATTCAAGGTTCTACGGCGGCCAACACTGCCGTGGCGGTGACACTTGCGCTCACTATAGCGTTTTTACTCTTTGCAAAACCGATATCGGGCCTCGCATCTCGCGCGGTATATACATCATATCCGGTTGCCATAGGCTCAGGGCGCTAAGCTTTTGAAAAAATGCCCACGGGAGGACGTTAGAGGTCATAATGAATCAGATAACACAACAACAAGCTCATAAAATATGGCTGACCGCCGCAGAAAAGGTAAAGGATCGCGTGATTGCGCCGACTCTGTATCGCGCGCTGGAATTGCCGGTTGGCATCGCGGTGGAAGGCAATGAATTTATCCTGGGTTTCGCTAATCAGGACATCCCTATGGCCGGACACCTGCGCAGCGCACAGCACCGGGCAATCATCGATCAGTGCGTCAGCGAAGTCCTCAATCGCAAGGTTCGAGTGCGGATTATCGAGGGAACCACTACCGATGATTATGAGAATTACAAACGCCAGCAAAAAGCTCGCGAAGCCACCCACGTCACTGTCAGCGCACAGAGGGAAAAAGAACGGCAGATAATCGCGGCCTGGGATCAGGTGGGAGAGCAGATCACTCGACTATACGCCAAGCTGCAACTCAGACAACTCGCACAGCAGCGCGCTGAGTTTATGTGGGAATCATTCCGCATAATCAACGAATCGGTCGACAAAATGGGATATAACGAGGAATCCACCGAGATAGAAAAACGTGCGCTGGCGAGGGTCTTTGAGAAATTCGCCACCGTGGTCGATATACCAAGCACGATGCTGGCCTTCGAGTTCTTCAGGCTGCGCAAGGAAGGCAAGCTCTAAGCAAGACATCTACCCTCTGAACTGGTACTCCTGGAGCAACTGCTGCTGCCAGGCTGCTTCCACTGCAAGCCCTTCGACCGGCCTCGGCCAGACGATTCTCTTTGCGCCGGCGGATCGCAGAGCCTGCACGATGCGGTCCGGCTCCGTGGTCAGAGCAACGATCGTGCCTCCCTGGCCTGCACCCGCCAGCTTTGCGCCAAGGGCGCCGTTATCGAGGCATACATCTATCAAATAATCATTTTGCGGCCCGGAACCGCCAAGGGCGCGCTGTATCTGGTGATTTTCGTTCATCAGCGTCCCAAGAGAATCCCAATCGCGGTTAAGTATCGCTTTTTTGCCCAGCCACGCAAGCTCCGCTATTCTTCGATAACCCTCGACTACGGCGGTTTCCCCTTCCATCCAGCGGTCGCGAATGCTCTTGTGCACTACGCCGGAGTTGCGCTGGATGCCGGTGTGGGCGACCACAATCGGAAGCTCGCCGACGGTCTTTTGCAGCGGTTCGACGGTGGCAAGCGGCTCATTTTCGTCCTGTGCAAGCCGCTCTTTGCCGCGAAAGTCCATATAATTCAACCCGCCAAACGCCGCCATGTGCTGATCCTGATAGCCGCAGGTGATGCCCATAATCCGATATTCTACCTTGCGCGCGGTTTCGGCGATGGCGAAACGATCCATCTCGACCCCGAGCTTTTCGAGCACGGCTCCGACTACCGCCACGACCAGCGCGGTCGAACCCGCAAGACCCGCAGATTCGGGTATATCTGACCCGGCGCTCAATCGACATTTGAAGTTGGAGGGATTAAGCTCGAAATAGGTGAGCACGGCCTTGGGAATATCCAGATAGTTGCCCTGAAGCTGCAAATCCTCTTCAGATCGAAGCATCTGAACAAATCCCGACACCGATACGGTCAGCGACGGCGCATCCATTATCGTACATCGCGCGCGTTCGACCGTGGAGCACGAAATGACCGACCCGCCATACATATCGGTCGGATTGCCAACTATTCCACATCTTCCAGGTGCGCTGGAGACGATCATAATAACTCTCCGAGAGATTTCAAAGTTATCTATAACTTTCCCTGCGCAGCAGCTTCCGTAACAGGTTTATGCCCGCCGGCGCAAGATAATATCGACGGCATCGCTGAGGTTGTCCGCTATGTCGTCCGGTTGACACTGCAACGCTTCGGCATCGGATCGGGTCAGTTTACCGGTTAAAACCAGAATGGTGCGACATCCCGCAGCCCTGCCCGCAGCCACATCGCGCTCAGTGTCCCCTACCATTATCGACTCAGCAAGGCCAATTCCGTGTTCTTCGGCGGCCTTGAGAAGCAAACCGGGTTGAGGTTTACGACACGAGCAGGCGTCGGATTCGAAATGCCTGCAATAATAAAATTGAGTAATCCGCCCGCCTGCAGCCTCGACCTGCCCGGCGATCTCCCTCTCCATAGCCATAAGATCGTCCTCAGCGATGATCCGTTTAGCTACTCCCTGCTGGTTGGAGACGACAAAAACCGGCCAGCCGGCATCGTTAAGCCGCTTGACTGAGGTCGGGACGAACGGGTATATCTTCAGTTCGCTTGTATTTTTTACGTAATCGTCGCGATCGGAGTTTATGACCCCGTCGCGGTCAAGAAAGACTACCCGCACTGGCACTCTGCCTGCCCGCATTGCTTCATCAAACAAGCGAATACCAGGTGTCCGAGCACCATGTGCACGTCCTCGATGCGCTGCATATTGTCGCTGTTGACCACTATCGACTTCTGGGCAACCTGCGCCAGCTTGCCGCCTGCAAAACCAGACCAGCCGATCGTGATCGCGCCCATCTCGTTGGCCTTCTCGACAGCTTTTATGACGTTTGGAGAATTGCCGCTGCCGCTGATCGCCAGCACTACGTCGCCATCCTCCAACAGGCTGTCCAGTTGTTCGGCGAAGATGTTGTCATAGTCAGTGTCATTTGCCCAAGCCGTCATCACCGCCACATTGTCGGTCATGGCAGATGCGCGGAAGCGTTTGCCGGTGTGCTCTTTAAGTCCCTTTTGAAAATCGCAGGCAATATGGCTTGCGGTGGATGCGCTGCCGCCGTTGCCGAGCAAAAACACCTGACGTCCATCGGCGTGCGCAGATTTGAGAGTCTCTATTACATCCTGTATTTTGTCTTCGGGCAATTCCTCGATTGCCTGGGTTAACAGGTTCAGATATTCGCTTATCATAGACATAAAACTACCTACCTTCTAACGTTAAAGATAACCTTTGAGCCATCACGCTCCAGGTTAATCGGCAGCTCTCGCAGGTGAGCCAGTTTTTTGCGGACCGCGCCGCGATTTTCCGGCGGAGTGCATACTAGGAAGAATCCGCCGCCACCGGCTCCGGTCACCTTGCCGCCCAAGGCTCCGGCCGACATTGCAAGATCATACATCTCGTCAATCTCAGGATTCGTTATCCCGCTCGCCAGTTGCTTCTTTTTCATCCAGCCATCGCGCAGCGTCTGACCCAGCGACGCAACCGCGCCGAGCTTAAGCTGCCTTGCCAGTTCCTCGGCCTGATCCCTCATCTCCGTCAGCACGGTCATCTTGCTGGAGATGTTACTTTTCTGCTCGCCCAAAACGGTCGACGATTTTCTCGTCACTCCCGTATAAAACAGCAACAGGCTCTCACTGAGCCTCTGTCTTTCAGCATCGCCCAGCCTGATCCGAGCGGACTGCACGGTATCATCCGGCATAAACTTAAAATGTCTCAGCCCGCCGTAAGCAGCGATATATTGATCCTGCTTTCCGATGGGCTTGCCCAGAACGTCAATTTCAATTTCACAAGCCTGGCAGGCCAGGGTCTCCGCCGGCACGATGTCGCCCTTAAATGAATGTAACGCATTGAGCAATCCAACCGTTACCGTGCTCGACGATCCCAGTCCGGAACCCTCCGATGGAATGTCCGCCATAGTCGAAATCTCGATGCCATAGGTGATTCCGACTTTTCTCATGGCCTCCCGAGCAAGCTCATGCTGAATCTCGTCAACAGTCTCAACCATTTCGGTCTGCGTATATCCAATACGAATTTTATCGTCGAATCGTTCCTTAACGACAACATAGATGAACTTGTCAATGGCAGTCGAAACGACCGATCCGTGGGTTTGTTCGTAGAAGCCCTTGAAATCGGTTCCGCCGCCTGCAAAGCTGACTCTGAGAGGGGTTTGGGTGATAATCAACTCGATACAACCTCCTGTTGCCTACAATCGTATTCTACCATAAGCGGAGGTTGCTCTCAATCGAAAGAAATTGCCAAAGAGCGTGCCGCCCTTAACAGACGGCACGCTGGAATACTAATTCAGGATTCAATAGATGACTCAGGAGCGCCGGAGTCGTCGTCGGATTGGTCGTAACCGTGCGGCAACGGTTCTGTATCAGTGGCGCAACAAGCTCCCTGCACTTCCTCCGGCATCCTTGATCGTTTTACATCCAGATACAACACACACGTACAGCACAAAGCCAGAGGAGCAGTAAAAAAGTAACCAATACCTAACGCCAGTATGCCGGCCAGTTGCACTAACCCAAGCACAAACATAATCCAGAATAGCTGCGGCCTGATTCCCCTGGTCATCTCCTCGCTGATTGCAATCGCTCGCCTGGCGGTGACTCCTTCCGCTCCAACGAAATAAACCATCAACCATCTCATGGTAACGGCAACTAAAGCGACCAAAAACGCAATCGACATCAGTGCAATTGTCGCTATAAACAATGGCGAATCCGAACCAAGAGCAAAATAGGTTATCAAAATCAACACTCCGGGAACTATTGCGCAAAGGATACCGGCTACAATCATGTAAAAGACCAAAAGCATCCCGATGCCTATCCATCTCGACCAATTATTGCCATTGCTGAAGTTGGAGAATAATATTCCCAACTCGGGGTTTTCCTTCTTAACAATCCTCAAAAACAAGGTGTATAGTCCCCCGGCCAACGGCAATCCCACCAGAATCTGCGCAAATATGCCAACTACAGGTATGTAGCCGATAACAACCGTGATGAGCTGATAGATCGCAAATGCTCCGATAGCCAGACCAATATTATCTTTGAATATTTCCCAGCCCTGACTAAAACTTCTCTGAAGACTAAAATCCTCTGTTTGCATATTATCCTCTCCACCAATATGGGCGTCATAATTACGCCTGAATGATAGAATAATACAGCCCGGTGTTAATGAAGTCAACTTGCAGGGCAATATCGAAGGCATTACACTTAAAAAAGCCTCCGCAATATTGCGGAGGCTTTAAAGAATAATCCTGGCAACGACCTATTTTCCCGAGGCCTAACGCCCCAGTATCGTCGGCCCTGGCGGGCTTAACTACCGTGTTCGGAATGGGAACGGGTGGACCCCCACCGGTATGATCACCAGGAAATTGGTAACGATATTTAATTGTCAAGGCCAATCGAATGCTGTATTGAGTGCGCTGCATACCTTTTAAGGATAATATTGCAAATGGTCAAGCCCTCGGTCTATTAGTACGGCTTAGCTAAATACATTGCTGCACTTACACTTGCCGCCTATCAACCCGGTCGTCTACCGGGAACCTTACCAGGTTAACCCTGTGAGAAGATTAATCTTGTGGCAGGCTTCCCACTTAGATGCTTTCAGCGGTTATCCCTTCCAGACATAGCTACTCGGCACCTGCCGTTGGCACGACAACCGATACACCAGAGGTCTGTCCACCCCGGTCCTCTCGTACTAGGGGCAGCCCC
>JAAYKE010000180.1 GCA_012522575.1 Armatimonadota bacterium
AACCCTGGATCCTCTGCATCATCCGACTGAAATACATACTGATGAGGACAAGGCCACCTATGATATTTCAAAGATCAGCCGGGAGAATCTCCGGGCAGCGATATTTGCCTGTTATCACGCCTATCCCTATTATCCCAATTTTATAAGCGAGGAGCCGTCCTACCGTTCATATTCCGACAGTGACGGACCAAACAGCTATCTCGGGTATCAGACTGACCAGAAAAATCATTATAATGATATTCCGCTCGTTATCGGTGAGTTCGGTGTCCCCTCAAGCTGGGGAAGTGCCCACCAGGCCTTCAGCAATATGCATCACGGCGGATATTCGGAGCAGCAGCAGGGAGAAAAGAACATACGCCTGATGCACAATATATTTGATTCCGGATGTGCCGGCGGATTCATGTTTTCGTGGATGGATGAATGGTTCAAGCCCACATGGATCGTTTCCTATCTTGAAGCCTACGGAATGGTTTCCGGCGGACTCTTTATCCCGACGCGGCAGCTGTGGCATAATGTTGCCTCTCCCGAACAGAATTTCGGCCTGATAACTTTTGACCAGAAGGATTTGCCTCCTTTCAGGGCATACGGCAGGGACAATAATTCCGGTGACGTGTCAGCAATAGAGGCCACTCACGGCAATGATTACTTCTATGTTGATATTGAGCTTAAAAAGACTTTGTCTTCCGGCGATACCATCATGGTTGCTTTTGATACCTATTCCAAAGGAACTGGGGAGTCCCGCCTGCCCAACGGAAAGGTGCTTGACAACAGATCTGAATTCCTGCTTGAAATCGTTGCCGGTGAGGATTCCGCATCCTATTACGTGACAGAAGCCTATAACATGAAGGGTTCTACACCAAGGTTCAATTTTACGGATCCGGCCGTTCACAAGTTCAGGAGTACGGTTACTGACGGTGCTCCCTGGAAATTAATGGAATGGATCAATGACGGCTTCACCCTGACTGAACAGCGTATAGGAAGGATTGCCATTGAGAATTCAGGGAATCTTTCCCCGGGCGGAATGACAGTTGCAGCATTGAGCGGCAGAAAGGTCAGAATACGTCTTCCGTGGACAATGCTTCATTTCTATGATCCCACACAGAGGAAAGTGGTTGACGGTGCAGAGTCATGGGACGAAGGCCGTTCATTCGAAATTTACACTGCGGAATCTGACGGTATTGCCGTTTCGGTTTATTATAACGGTTCAGTCACCTCCTCCACCAATCGCTATTTCTGGGATAAATGGCTTGTGGTACCGGCTGTCGTTCCCCGGCTGAAGAAATCCTATCATATTGTGGAAGCCGGACTTGCAGCCTTTGCCATGTTTGCTGACTGACGTACTGAAGGCTGGCGAACAACTTTCTTCTTCTTTTCGAATCCGCTTCTTTCAGCTTTGCCCCATCCTTTCTTGCCCCTTAATGCCTCAAAATTGCCCCTTACTGCAAACCAGGTATGGACAGGATAGAAGAAAGGCTCAATAAATGCAGTAGCAATAAGTTTGAAGACGTCTCTTTTCCTCCTGTACTTGTGGAATGTGATCTCTTCGAACAGTATTGCCCAGGTTGTGAGCATTATTGCAAATGAATAGACGAAAATAAAGAGCAGCAGGTAGAATGGCCAGTTGATTCCGCTTGTCAGGATAAGGATGATGGTATAAATGAATCCGGCAAAGGCAAGAAGCGGAGCCAGCCATTCAAAGAACATCCAGTATGGATAGCCCAGCATTCCGAGTTTCTGGAACTCCGGATTGAAAAATAATTTGCGGTGTGTCTTCAGTGATTCCACCAGGCCCCTTGTCCAGCGGGTTCTTTGTTTGCGGAGAGATTTCAGATCGGAAGGAACTTCGGTCCAGCAAAGAGGATCAGGTATGTATGTCACCTCGTACTTTTTGTCGTTCTCGGACATATAGCGTCTCATCCTCAGTACAAGCTCCATGTCTTCCCCTACGGTTTTGGTACTGTATCCTCCTGCCCTGATAACGGTTTCACGGTCAAAGATACCCATTGCTCCCGAGATCAGCATGAGTCCGTCCAGCTGACTCCAGGCCATTCTGCCCAGCAGGAAGGCACGTGTGTAATCGAGAACCTGCAGGCGTGGCAGGATCTGTTTCGGAACATTGATCTGGCGTATGTGTCCCAGTTCCGTGTCGCATGAATTCACTATCCTGATAACTCCTCCGGTGCCAATGACCTTTCTGTCCTTTTCTTCAAGGAAGGGTTTTACCAGTTTGAGTATCGCATCGGCTTCAATTATCGAATCGGCATCAATGGAGACAAAAAGAGAACTTTTGCAGATATTTATTCCGGCGTTCAGCGAATCTGCCTTTCCCCCGTTATTCTTGTCAATTACAGTAAGCCTGTTGAAAGAGGGATTCGCGGATTTGTAAACACCTCTTATCTTTTCGCAGGGAAGGCGGTAATCGAAATAGTAATTGACTTTTTCGAGTTCAAAAGCTTCTTCAACCTTTTCAAATGTATCATCTGTTGATCCGTCATTTACAAGTATTATCTCAAAATTGTTGTAATAGAGGGAGAGAAGTGTTCTTACATTATCAATTATCGTTTTGCTTTCGTTGAATGCAGGTGCGATTATTGACACTTTTGGACTTAAAGGCGACAGAACGAGTGAATTGTAATTCACGTAACTATTTTTCCTGAGATACTTACGCAGTGCAATTGCGGAAAATATTCCCAGCATAAGATACGACCCGAAGATTATCAGGGTAAGTATGAATATTACATGTCCGAAAATAAAACCCATAGCCAGTTAGTATATTCTTCTGTCAAGCACATGCCTGACGATTATATTATAATTCTTGTATTCCGATTTCATTATTTTAACCAGTGCCTTTACGCCTTCTTCACCATTATTTTCAATTGCTTTTGTGGCTTCAATCTGTAACTGAACATCATCTTCCTTGTCAAGAACCAGTTTCAGGAATCCGAGCAATGACAGGTCGGGCATTTTTCCCATTGATTTGATTATTTCAAGGCATACATCATAATCC
>JAAYKE010000165.1 GCA_012522575.1 Armatimonadota bacterium
ATCGGGTGCATCCAATCACCGGAGTATATAAACTGCACACGGGCATCGACATACCCTGCCCTGTAGGGACCTCGGTGCGCGCGGCGGCTGACGGAACAGTCATCATAGCCAAATGGATGCCGGCTTATGGATATGGCGTGGTGCTCGACCACGGAGGCGGCGTCCAAACCCTGTATGGTCATAACTCCAGGTTGTGTGTAAGTGTCGGGCAGAATGTGAAGCAGGGTGATACTATCGCCAAGTCGGGAAACACGGGCTATTCCACCGGCCCGCATCTCCATTTCGAAAAACGTGTAAATGGCCGGCCTGTTAATCCCGGCGGAGGTTAAATTTAATGGATTATTTCTGCGGGTCGTGGGCTGCTAGACTTATGCTGCTCGTGCTGCTTTGCGCCTGCGCTGTATTTGCCGATGCAAAAGACAATACCCTCTCCGGTTACATCGGCAGCCACAAAAAAGATTTTTCCATAAGCGCGACCTGTGCCCCGGCATCCCCTCAACATCAGGCAAAAAAGGGATTCCTTGCGATCACCGAGGTTTTTCCGGATATACCCGGCAGCGCGGAATATCACTACGCCATATCCGCCCCGGGAATAGATTACGAACGCATCAGACGAGGCATAGGCTTCGGCCCTGAGACATTTTTTATCAGAGCGCATCAGCCCGTCAAATCTCTATCAATCAAAAGTGCGTCACCGGATAGCGCGCCATTATTCAGTTCATCGGGCTGGTGGGTTGTTACTCAGGCCGAGCTTGACAAGCTGTTGGTCAACGACAGCTTCCGAATTATGGCTCTCTTGCACTCCGGCGATCCAAACTCAGAAAGACTGGTCAAAATACTGGCCGAAGATATACTGAAAGCCGAGCCGAGGCATCATATCAGCACAGGATTCAGCGCCGAGATCAAGTTTGCGAACCGACCTGCCGAAAAAGTGGCCAAAGAGATAGAAAACTGTCGGAATTGGTCACTAAAATACAAACTGCCGGCTATGCTGGGCATGGTCAGTTGGTGGAGCGGAACTCCTGTCAACATAAGCGATGGCAAAGGGGGAGTCTTTGGGGATATGCAATATCAGCAGATATGTTATTCACCCAAGGTGCAGCATCCCGAAGATAAAGCCCTCAAAGCCCTAATCGGCGACCGGTATGACAATCACTATTGTCTGAGCGTGCCAAATCAGTGGTCCAACACGCCTTGGCTGACCATGAACAGCAAGCCGCTGAACGATTATCGATATAAACGGCTTGATGAGGCGGTTGCTTTGATAAAGGATATGAGCAACAATGACCTCACATGGATAGACAGTCTGTTTCTGGAAAACGAGCCGAGATATTGGGATACGCATTGTGAGGACGGAAACCACGGGCGAAAGCTCGGTGAGTTGTGGGCAGATTTCAATCCGTTGGCTATCGAGGCTGCAAAAAAAGACGGAGTAGACCTCAACCCGGCGGATGGATTATCAGATGACGAGTTTGCGTGGCTGTTTCGCAACGTCGGGAAATACAATCAGGAGTGCGTGGACGCCATAAATAAATCCCTGTCAAAGCATGGAATCTCACTGCCGGTATATACCCACTCCCTTCAGCACAGGAATATGTTCCCCGGCATCCAGATCGGGCATCCGGCATCGGAGTGGGCTTATGCTCAGAATGCGCGAGCCGGGCTAGAGGGGATGTGGTCACACCCGTCAGACTTTGCCCGGATAAGGGATTGGGGACGATGGTCGAATCTCAATCGCGAGGAAGGGGACGGCCTGCATATCGATATTCACCTGTGGGACCTGCGCGTATGCTATATGATGGGAGGAGATTTGTATAACAGCTACAACTGGGACGCCATCGGAACCGAACGGGTTGTGGACTACATCAACGAGTTCATCAAACACCTGCCGATCGTCACGATGCCTCCCGCCGAGGTGAATCGCGTATCCGAAAGCGCATTTACCATGAACACCCCGATGAAACTACAGGCATTTACCGCCCTTACGCTGCCTCTGAAGTCTCAGAAAAGCGGCCTGGCAAGCCTGCGAATAAACGGCGCTGACGGCAGGATAATGGCCTCATCTAACACACAAATAGCCAAAGGGGATCAACAGGCCACGTTCGAATTCGCAACCCCGGTCGAGCTGCATTATGACCACACAGCCACCATCAGCGTCACCGCCGTCGATGAACAGAAAAACGCAATCGACCTTAAGATCGGTTTTGCTGGCGATGCCGACCACGGGATCGAGCTTTCGCTTGACTTGCGCACACAGCGCGCCCTCAGCCTGGCCGCAATTGCCCGCGCCCAGGCCGCCCGTTCATCCAATCGGTAATATCAAAATCATAAATCTCGCAGCTAACTGGCGCAGCAGGGTTGTTTATTGCGTCAATTACTGTTGAGCTTGTGGCTGTCAGGTAAACATTAGCGACAGAATATGGTCTGCCTATTTACGCGGCTGAATGATGGTGATATTATTAGTATAACAAATCATTCGAAGGGCCTTTTCGAGCGGGCATTCCTTGATGGGAGTTGTGATATTGAAAGTCGTTGAGATACTGTTTTGCAACAACAGCCGTGTGAAACTCGTAGTGGAGATGTCGAATTCGAATTGTTATTCAACAAAACAAGCTCCCCACATCCCAAAGCTGCTTTTTAAGCTTTTTCCGCACCTGGCCGCCCATCGCTGCGATAACGACAACGGCTTCACATTCAGACAGGAATGCGAATGCACAGAAATTCCCCATCTGCTCGAACATTTGATTATAGAGTTGCAGGGTCAGGTGCAGGGCAGCGGCAGATTGAGGGGGGAGACACAATGGAACTGGAGGGTCGATCCCAAGGGCCGTTTTCATGTATATGTGGACTACTCCAACGAACTGCTGGCGCTTGGTGCGATTCGCGTCGCCGAGCGGATCATTAAAGCTTTGGACAACCGCACCATCGACCTAATAAATGTGGAAGATGAGATTGCGATGCTGCGCAAAATCGCCGAGGCCGGAGAGCAACTAAAAGGCGTCGGACCATTAACTACGGACCTCCTTTGCCATTCCGCCGGCGGTTAATTCGGTTTGCCGTTTGCCCTAAGCTGGTATAGTACAAATACCACTTACTTCGGAGGCTAGCCATGCCAAGGGATCCGGTTTGCGGCAACTATGTTGACGGAGATACGCCCTATAAATATGAGCTTGAGGGACGTACCTATTACTTCTGCGGCACAGATTGCGCCGATGAGTTTGAAATCAACTACGAAGAATATATCGAAGTCGAGGAACAGCGAATCCAAAAAGAGTAGGCCAAAGCGACATTTCAACTCTTTTCAAACCAAACGGGCCGGGCGTCTGGCCTTGCCACACAAACTATGTCATTTCGAACGAAGTGAGAAATCTGCTTTTACGATAATCGCGAAAGCCCGAAAGAAGCGAAGCCCAGAAATGGGAAGGGAAAAAGCAGATTCCTCGGCATTCGCCTCGGAATGACGATATCAGGCGTGTGATGCTCGGAATGACGAAATTACTAGACGCATCAAAGGTTAGTGGCCGGGTCTCCGTCCCGGCCCGATCGGATCAAGTTATACTGTCTGCCTGCCGGGCTTCAAATCGACAGTTTTCCCGCCATGCTTGAAAACCCCTGTAACCCCGCTCGGCAGGCTGATCGAACCTCGGCACACCCCGGATTCCACCTTCAGATCGACATCTATGCTGCCCCTGGGATGCACCATAGACCCTTTCGCGCTCGTCAGCGGGCCAAGCTCAGGCTCGATAACCACACTCCCAAAACCCGTCGAATTGGGTCTGATTCCCAGGATAGTGGCAAAGTAATGATAGATAGGGTGCGCAGCCCAGCCGTGGCAGTCCGACCGGCTCGGCTCAGGCATCTCTATCGCCGTTTTCAGACCCAAGCCCTTCAGCGTGAACCACAAATCCATCCTTTCGATCATTTTGTCTATTCGACCAAGCAGTTTATATGTCTCAAACAGATAGTGCGAATAAGAAATCGTGGTCCGATGCAGGTTTTCATCGTTTAACAGTCCCTGCACAATGCGATCCCGATATTTCGCCGAGTCTCCCTCATCCAAAGCTCCGCTCAGCAGCGCCAGACACTGCGTATGCTCAGAAAAACTGGTATGCGCGAGGTCGTCGGCCAGCAGCCCTCGCTCATCATCCCAAAACCGCTCCCATGCTCTCGATGCAAGTTTGCGACCCGTATCCGCCCAATGCTGTCCCATAATCGGATGACCGGTCGATTCCTCAAGCGCGCGAGCCACGTTTAGCGCATAAACGAACTGCCAGTTCACAACCCCGCTCACTCCTAAATCGGCATCCGCAGGCATACCCCATGCCCACGACGGAACCCAATCCACAAAGTTCCAGCCGTTGGGAGCCTCGATAAGCCCATCGTTGTTCAAATGCCGCAGGTAGAAATCCATAACAGCGCGCACGCCCGGCATCAAACCCTGCACGAAATCCGCATCATCGCGCCATCGCGAATAGTCATGCACCATCCCAGCCCACCAAAGAGAAAACGCGGGAATAATCTGTGTGACGTGGCAGGGATAGCGCGATTCGGTAACTCCCGATATATGTCGAGAGCCATCGTATGCAGTCAGCGCCTGCCTGGGCAGCCTGTCATCAAGCGTAATTGCGTATGTTGCCAGACATTCCAGCCGAGTGTCACCTGCATACTGGAGTTGCTCATAATACGGGCAGTCCATGTAGGTCTCATGCGAGCACATCTGAAGCGCGCGCAGCATAATCTGTGTCGCCTCGGCCAGCCTGGGATCGCTGCATTCAAATTTACTGTCCATCTCCAGCGGATACCGTGTTTCGCTGAGTCGGAAGCTCTCTATCGTCAGCGGCTCATCTTTGGTCACCGCCACGAGTTCCACATACCGCCCTGCCTGCCACCAAAACGGCCCGAATGTGCGGTTTTTGCCTCCATCCGGCCTGAATGTATCTCCTACCGACCAGAAATCCTTGCCGTCCAGTTCATTGCGATTTTCCTTGACGCCGTAGCCCTCTCTGCTCGTATAAAGGGACTCAGCCCAGTTGATCTGCACCTCGCTGCCCCTGCCGCCGGATACTGCAATTTCCGGGTAACAGCAATAATACTCATCAAGGTCTATGATCACCCGTCGGGTGGTGTTGGCGGGGATGGTAATATTTCCCTTGCCCTCTATCAGATTCCACGAGTCCAACTCGGAGGTGATATTGTCCTCAAAATTCACCAGCACACCGGGCTTATCCGATACAAACCGCACCGCGCCGGCGAAAATATCCTCCTCAATCATAGGCGGCAGGATCGCGGGCTTCATCAGGTGCAGGGTGGGGTATTCATTGCGAATAAAACCATTTGCTCCGGGGTCCTCATCTTCTACCGGCTCCCATCCATCCCCTTCGCCGCGCTCAAATCCCCATGCAAACTTCGCCCCATCCACAATCAGGTTCCAACCCGACCCCCACGCCGGAGTTGGGTTCACAAACTCATATCCATCCAGCTTTTTTGCTTCCCATTCGGCCACCCCGGTTCCCAGCAACTGAATAAAATCCCCTTCAGGTGAAAAAATAAATCCCGGATAGACCGTCATCTGCGCAAAAGGCGCATTTCGTCCAAGAGACCATACCCTGGCAACCAGAGTGTGGTGGCCTCCGGAAATCGGAATGTCGTAGGTTTCATATCGCCAGTTCGACTGATCGCATCTCTCAGGGCCGCGACCTATCCTCTTGCCATCCAAAAAAAGCTCATATCGCTCATCCGCGCTCACATGCGCGCGCACGACGGCATTATCCGGCATCGTGAATCGCTTGCGATACGCCGTCACAAAAGGAGTCCTGCCGGCATCTTTGCAAGAAACCCATTTGCACGGCCAGACTCCCCGCTGTATCCAACCGATCCCCTTATCGTTTGCTATGTAGGGATCATTATCAATAAACGTCCGCATTATATATTCTCTCCTTGTCAACTAACGGCTGCTGAAGTAACAGCTCAAGAATGATGAGTAATCCTGTCCGTAGTGTCCGATCTCCGTCTCGGACTACGCCAGGACAGATGTCAGCTACCTACTACACTTGAATGCGCCAAGTAAATTGTCATTCCGAGGCAAATGCCGAGGAATCTGCTTTTTCCCTTCTCTTTTCCGGGTTTCGCTTCTTTCGAGCTTTCGCGTTTTACGTAAAAGCAGATTTCTCACTTCGTTCGAAATGACATAGTTTGTACGGCTGGGACGCAGATTAGCCACTATAATCACTCACGAAGGGTGAGTTGTTACCTGCCAAATAGTATCCGCACGGCAATAATCGCCATTCCACAGGCGTTTTGAAGCGCTTGTCGAGAACTACTTAGACGATTCGGGGAAAATACCTGCGATTTAGTCCTTTGGCTTGGGGACGGCTATCAGTTGTTCCTCAACAGCTTCGTCGGATTCGAGCAGACCGTCCCGGAACCGCAAAATACGCTTGGCGTGCTGCGCGATATCCGGCTCATGGGTGACGATGATGACCGTCTTTCCCTCATTATTCAGATGTTGAAAGATAGCCATTATTTCAACGCCGGTTGTGCTATCGAGATTTCCGGTCGGCTCATCGCCCAATACAACAGGGGGATCATTTACCAGCGAGCGCGCCACCGCGACACGCTGCTGCTCACCTCCTGAAAGCTGCATGGGAGTGTGGTGCATGCGATGCTCCAACCCGACGGACTTAAGAGCTTCACGAACCTTTTTTGCATCCTTCGGGCCGGTCGAATACATCATCGGCAGCATCGCGTTTTTGAACGCGGACATCTTGGGGAGCAGATTAAAACTCTGGAACACAAAGCCTATTTTCCGGTTGCGCACCTCGGCTCTGGCCGCATCGGAGAGCTTGCTGGCGTCAAAGCCGTCGAGGATATATTTGCCTCCGGTCGGCCTGTCGAGGCAGCCGATAAGGTTCATCAGGGTGGACTTGCCCGACCCCGACGGCCCCATAATGGCGACGAACTCGCCATATTCTATCTTAAACGAGACGCCCTTCAACGCCGGGACGTCTATCGTTCCGATCTTATATGTTTTCTTCAGGTCCTGTGCTTCAATAAGCGCCATAAAGTCGCTGGGTCCTCATTAGTTAATTTTATCCATAACGCAGAGCTTCGATAGGGTCGACCATAGCGGCGCGCACAGCCGGATACATTCCAAATACAACTCCGACAAGCGCAGAGACGCTAAAGGACACGATCACCGCCTGCATGGAAACCACGGTGCGCCAACCCGCAAAATCAGATATCAGTTTTGCTCCGCCGATCCCGGCAACCACTCCGATAAGCCCGCCCATGCAGGTGATGACAAGGGCTTCGAGCATAAACTGACGCACAATATCCCACCTCGTCGCGCCTATGCAGCGTCGCACTCCGATCTCTCTGGTGCGCTGGGTGACGGTGGCCAGCATAATGTTCATAATTCCAATCCCGCCAACCAGCAGCGATATACCCGCGATTGCGGCCATAACTATGTTGAATATCCGCTGAGTGGCCTGGCTCTGCTTGAGCAGTTCCGCCGGGATGATGATCTCATAATCGCGAATGCCCCGGTGCGCCCTGTTTAGAATTGATCGGACAATGGAGGCGGCAGGTCCGGTGGCGTCCTCGCTATCAAGTTGAATGATTATCTCACTCAACGATGCGTTCTCAGGGCTTTGTTTGCTCATCAGCTTTCTTGCTATGCGCTGGAGCATATTGACATCCGACGGGATCGCCTGCTGAGATGCTATATTAAAATCAGTCACAGACACCGTGATTGGAATATAAATATCAGAGTTCAGGTCTCTCATTGTGGAGAATGCTTTTGCGGTGCCGACTTCCTTTGGTTTGATCAATCCTACAACCGTGAAGAGGCGGTTGTTAGCCTTTACCATCTTTCCCATCGGATCGTCAAAACCGAAAAGCTCTCTCTTTGCAGCCGCTCCGAGCACGCAGACAGCCAAATGGTCGTGAATATCCTTGTCACGCAGAAAACGTCCGCTCTGCAACTCGGATTTACTCACATCAAGATAACCCGCAGTCGTGCCGACGATCTTCACCGACACCGGTTTCTCTCCGGCTTTTACGTCAGCGAACACTTCTCTTGTGGGGACAACCTGCCTGGCAAATGTGCACACATCCTTGATGATTCTTGCGTCGCTGGACTTCAATCCAAACGGAGAACGCTCCTCGGCGCGGTCGGCCAACTCTCCGGTAATAGAGGCGCGCTTTACGTGGATTACATCAATTCCCATCTGTTTGATCTGATCCAGAGCTTCCTGTTTCGCGCCTTCGCCAATGGAGACCATAGCAATCACAGCCGCCACGCCGAAAATAACTCCAAGCATAGTCAGCATCGAGCGCATCTTATGCGAAAGTAGCTCGGTGATCCCTGTTTGTATCGCGTCTAATATGCCCATTACTGACTTGATGACCCCGAATTCGGCATCTCAGGAAGCGGGGATGACTGTTTATCACCGTTTGTGTCCTTTGCGCCGGGGGCTTTGCTTCCCGCCTCCTGTTGATCCATAGGGATCGTGGGGTCTCGCAGTGCGATCACTTCATTTCGGACCAATCCTTTTTTGACGACTACGAAGCTGTCATTGCTCAATCCCGTCGTGATCTCCCTGCGCCCGAAACCTTTGCGGGACTTGACGAACACCTGTGTTTTGCCGTTCTTTTCGGTTACGGCTTCCAGCGGAACATAAAGGACGTTGCTGAGCGCATCGCATATAAACTCGGCATCGGCAGTCATCCCGGGCTTGATCGTCCTGGGGTCGGATTCTTTGAGCGCAACCGTCACCTCAAAGTTTTTGCGACCCGGAGTCGAGCCTGATTCAAGCGGGTTTCCTTCCGTTGCAAGGCTCGATATATTCGAAACCGTGCCGTGGAACGTCTTATCCCGGATCGCCTCAATTTTTATCAGCACAGGCATATTCAGCTTGACTCTCGGCGCATCCGATTCACTGACATTAACTCGAACCAGCAACTTGGAAAGGTCCGGCAGAAGGCAGATAGACTGCCG
>JAAYKE010000023.1 GCA_012522575.1 Armatimonadota bacterium
AACTCATCGACGTATACTTCTCTCACGGCGTGTTCCTCCTTTTGCATTCGTGACAATCGCATCTTAGAGAGAGGAATGCGCCTTACCTACCTCAGCTCGATTTTACACACAACATTGTACGCTACCGTGCTCTGATGAGAGTTTGTGTCTATTCATACATCGGCCGATAATCGACTGCGGATTGGTGCTTACTAATCAGTAGCTGAAGTCATATTTTCCGATGCATCCATGTCCACATTTTCGCTGGCTGAGAGGATGTCATTGAGCCACCTCACGTGAGCCTCTTCGCGGCTGATAAGAGCCATCGTGTCGGCAAACGACTGGGCCAGACCGTTCTGCAAACCTGCGGCGACCTCGATCCTTCTCAGTCTGGCATCCAGGTTTGCAAGCAGGTCGAGCACATGGTTTCGGATGACACCATCTCGCTTTTCGGAGGGCGACGGGATGAACTCAGTCATCCCGCCGCTTCGTCTCGTTATCATTCCCGCGATCTCCTTAGCTCAGTGTTGCACCCAGGGAGTGGATGCGCGGGTAGATCAGGTTGTTGCCGGTCAGCACTGCCTTGTAGCGTACGCGGTTTCCGGCCTGGTTGGTGAAGGTGCGGAGGAAGACGTACTCTGTCCAGGTCTGGTCCACCTCTCGTGTCGAATCGAGCGTCATCGGCTCCCATGTTACACCGCCATCATTCGAGGCAAACCAGTTCAGTGAACAGCCGCTCGGTATGTTCATTTGAGCGTAGACCTTAGTTGACTCTACGCCTTGAGTAAGCTCATTCTCCCGCGAGATATACGTGCCATCGGAGTTGTTCAGATAGCCGATGAGGTTCACGTCCTTGTAGTTCAGAGCGGGAGAGTCGTTTACCAGACTGCTTGCGAACCTGGCGCGAACGAGCACCTGCGCCGCAGTGTTCGGCAGCTTCTCCTCCTCGGCTGGGACTATGGCATCCCATGTAGCCCCGCCATCGGTCGAGTAGTCCCAAGTCAGCGTCGTCCCCTGCGGGATCGCGGAGTATTCGTCCAGGTTCAGGTCCGAAAACTGCACGCCGGTGATCGGCTGGAATCTGACCTCCCCGCTTGCCGCGAAGTCATAACCGTATATCTTCATCGCAAGGTCGGAGCCATTCAGAGGAGTCCACGTTTCGGCATTCGAGCTTTCGAGAAGCACACCGGTCGTGTAGGTCTGCTTCGTGATCACTCCGTTCTGGCCCAACTGCCCCAGAGTCGCCACGCGCACGCGGTAGTTGGTGCTGTCCGTAAGGATCACAACAGCATAACTGGTGTTCGCCTCGGCGTTGAATGGATCGCTGAATACGACTTTGGTCTCGGCGTTGAGGTTTATCTCGCCCGGCGATACCACTTGCTGTATGTAAATTACATCATTCGGTAGGCTGGTGGTGACGCCCCGGATTTGAACCGTTACAGGAATGGACAGGTTTTTTTTAGTGAAGAACAGACCAATCGCGGAGATGATCCGGTTTTCAGTAAAGCTGAACGTCTGAGCGAGTGGGTCCCATCTGTTCCATCCCCACCACAATCGCCACACTGTTCGGACCACGGGAACTCGAATGATCCGCTCCTGCACGATAGTCTGCTGCTGGATAATAGTGTTAGTAACCTCGACCCGTTCGACTCGGGTCACGACCAGCGGGTCATTGATCTGCAGGCTGGCCTGAGCAGAATACGTGCCGTCGTTGACCTCGACAATCCGGCTGCCGTTGCTGGCATTCTCCGGGATGACGAATGAAGATGTCACCCGCCCGGCGGCATCGGAGTGAACGTCTGTCGCGACAACCTGACCATCGCAGCGAATCGTGATGTGCTCCGCGCTGGGAGTGAAGTTCGATCCGGTGACGGCGATGCCGGTCTGCCCCCTGCGGCCAATGTTGGGAGTCACCTCGACCGTCGCAGGCGGCTTCTCGAACACGGCGTAGGGATTAATGTTCTTTTCCTCGGACCAGTCGAGCTGCTGAACGAGCACCTTTTCCGCCCCAGGCAGTAGAACGAGACTGCCCTTAAAGAGAGCGCTGCTCGCGGCGGGATTCACCTGTAGAACACGCGACGTCGCTGCACGGTCGGTCGCTACAAATTTGTGGATGCCGTCGATACGCGCGCTCCACTCCGAGTGGAACGTGTCCGACTGGGCTTCGTTAGAGAAGTCATCGGAGTAGATGCCTTTCTTGGTCTGCGCGTCCCGGTTCTGCAGCTCGTTGTTCATCTGATACTGCGCGTCATTGTATTTGAGATCCTCGACATCCTGGATTACCTGGTGTATCTGGGACATGGTTATGCGTGTCAGACCGAAGTTCCGTATTGTCATCGCGACCGAATTCGCCGGGCAGTCGACGCTGCAGAGAGCGAGACCCCATTCCGGCACTATGGGAAGTTTCGGAAAGTCCGACGGCGCGCCTTCGATGCGCTTGAGTTCCCTGGCAGTTGCATAGATGATGTCGCGTCTGCCGAGAAAGTAGTCGTAGTCGATGCTGCAGTTAGAGCCGTTCACGGGATTACTGCCGACGCCGGTCCTGCCGAAGTTGATGACGCTGGTGTTCCCTGGGGCCATCTCCGGCAAAGGCTGGGAAAGACCACTTGAGTTGGAGGCAGGCGGGTTCGCGGTTGTAGTCTCGTCGACACCATCATCGATATATGAGGTTACGCCGGAGCCTACTTCTCTGAGCCTTTTGAAGCTCGTGCGGCCTGTGTTCGGCGATGCGCGGTATATCCGGTAGCCTGTCGCGCCCGATATCGGTCTCCATGTAATAAGGTTAGCATCACCCGCAGCCGTCTGTCGTGAAGCAACACGAGCGCTGATGTATTCAGTCTCGCCCGACGCCGAGAGCGCCGTGACTACATAGAAGTATTCACCCGCACCTGGATAACCGGGACGACCGAACCATCCACCGTCGGCATAATCAGTGCCCTTGACCATCTGCTTTACATAGGTCCAGCGAACAGTGTAGGTGGTACCTATTGCTGGTTCGCTGCCTGAACCCAGCCAGTCGACATGGTTGCCGCTTTGCTGCCAGTCAGTGCCCTCGACAAATACCGTCGCACCCTGACTCACCTCGAGAATATCCACGACGGGGTTCGGAACAAGCAGGTCCTCACCGCCTCCGACCGATCCGCGAGTGATGTTGGAGACTATCTCGACTATCGCCTCGACCTGGGTGGTTTCCTTGAGCGGTGTGCAGTTCAGGGGATAGCTGCGCTGGCCGGTGACGAACGTCTTTTGCTCTCCCCGCACGCTCTTGGTCGCGACAGCCTTCGGTACGATCGTAGTGGTCGGCAGGTCCTTCTGGAGACGATATCTCTGGATATATGCCCGGCCCGCGTTGGTAATGACCCGCACGCTCGCGCCGTCGCTTGAGCTGATGAAGCTGTCGAATCCATTGACGAGATAGCTGCCCGCCTGATCATAAGTCCTTTCGGCAAGGTTGTTCAGAAGTGAGTTGAGGCCCTCAGCGGCAGCAAATGAAAGTTGGTCTTCAGTGATCGATGCGACCGTTATGCGGCTGCCGGGAAGGGTACCCAGGAAATCGCTGAGGTACACATTGGACTTCTCCTGCACGGTCGCTGCTACATCACCGGTATCCCGGTCGAACTTGTATATGGCGACCACCTTGCGCTGCGTCACGTTGTTCGGCAGACTATCACCGCTCGTATCATGGTCCTTGAGAGAAAGCACCCACTTTTCCCGCTCGGCTGTCGGTTCACCCGTCGCCGGATTGATGAGTCCCGCGTCCTGGTTGTAGCCATAGTTATACTTCAAGAGCTCGACGTACACATAGTCGAAGCCGCTGCTCTTTGCAGGGTCGTAGGTGAGCACCGCGCCTGGAATCGTCTCGATGTGGCCATCGATGTAAGTAACACCGCTGGAGATCGTGACGACATTACTTGCGACCGACACGAGAAGGCCGGAGATGATCGCGCCTTCCTTAAAAAGCAGATCGGCAACTTTTTTTTGTTCATTGATAACTATGTCCTGCTGCTCGTTGAGTTCCGAGTCCAGCAGATCTCGGTCCTGATGATATCGCACCCGTTTATAGTTTCTGGACGGGTCGAACGTGTCTCTTGAGATGGTCATGATCTCCTCCTTATATCTTGATGACCCCGACAAGCTCGACGCGAGTATCTGAAGTCTTGTTGAAGTCGGGAATGTTCTTTACTTCGTAGAGATAGCTCGACGTCTTCACTTGGCCGGACGGATTGGTCGCGGCGTTGTAGACACCGCCCTCGGCATAATCGGACTGCAGGCCGTCGACATAGGTCACGTCTCCACCGAAGAAGCCGTACTCTCGAATAGTGATACCATTTGCTTCAGCCTCCTCAAAGCGGAAGAATATCCCGATGGTCTGCGTCTCTAGAGCGCTCTCGGAATAGCGAATGCCATTCACCTCCAGCGTCCCTTCCGGGTCTTCGACAAGGAACGCGACCTTGTAGCACCGCTTCCTGGCGCGTTCATGTTTGAGCGCGGTTTGCTCCACGCTAACATCAGGCGGGTTCATCGGATCGGTGAACGTCTCGTCGCCGTCGCCTATAGCGCAGTGGGTAATCCCTTCAATGGGATCGCCTTTCAAAAGCCGAGCAGTAAGCACCCGGCCGCTTCGCGTTATGAGTCCAAGAGACATATCCTGTTTCTCCTATATCTGTATCTCGTGACTCTCCCGTAGGAGGAACACGTATATGCTGTGCTTTGCATCCGCATCGGACATCAACCTGTGCAAAACAACGATGGTACAATCGAATGGCTGCTCTATGTGCTGGAAGACCGCCATCCGGGCGTCGAAGTCCAGACCTAGCACATGGTCTACCTGCAGCCAGGCGTCGATAACAGCGCTTACATTCCTGACTGATACGATGCCGGCGTCGAAAGCTCTGTCCAGCAAGGCAAATGTCGTTATCCCCAAGTCGGTAGGCACAGCCGCCTCGTGAACGATTATGGCCGATACATCGACCACCCGCGCAATAGTGCGAATGTCGCTCGTGGTTTCCGGCAGCTCGAATATGACGCCTTTTCCGATAGGGCCCAGCGCCCTGTTGAGCGGTGTGACCGTACCTCTTGAGAGGTTGAGCGTTCTCATTTGGCCTTTACGGACGGCCACGTTTCAGCCTCCCTTTGATGGCATGCGGCCTGCCGGTAGTCTTGAACGGTTTGAACCGGGGTCTGACCACGCCTATACGTACCGCTATATCGGGTTTCTTGCCGGGCCTGATCGCCATCGCTTATTCCTTTATCGCGCACCAACCGCCGCCGGAGAGATTGAACATCTTGTAGGTGGCCGTGCCAGGGTCGAGAACATCCTCCGTATCACCCGCCCATGAGCCTATGGAATAGATCTCGATAAGCTCGCCACGCAATTCCTCATTGCCGGTCCCGGTAATTGCCACGAGCCAGGGGAGCATGATCGTCAGCCCACAGCGCACATCCGGGTCGGCATAACCGGCAAACGTAGCACTAATAGTTCCGCAGTTCCCTGCCTGTCCGGTCGCGCTGGAGTAACCGTTCCACTTGTTCAAGGCGTAGAAGTTGCCGGGCATGTTGTTCCGCCCGATGATGACCGGCTGCGGATCTTCGCCTACCTTTGCCCCGCTCGCATAGGCGGCCGCCAGTGTCGCGACGGTAACTGTGTTGGGAGTAGATCCCGTGTCTCTTGATATGACCTGTACACGCTCTATATTGGCATCGTCTTTGATGATGTAGTAGCTGCCTGTGTTGAACAGTGAGGCATCGCTCACTTGAATACCGACATTGCTTCCCGCGTTCACTGCTGCCTGCGTGATGGCTACTGCTCCCGACCAATAGCGCTTGATGATCCCGCTGTATTGGAGGTAATAGGTGGCCGTGATCTTGGTCACCACGCACACATGGTCGAGGTCGCCGTACAGCCAGTAGAGAAACTGGGCGGAATCTCTGGTGGAGATCACGGTCGCTCCAGAAGAGAAGACGACCTTCACGCCGGTATGCGTCGCTGCATTCCAGTAGAGATAACCCTTAACTGAGATGCAATCGGAACTCGAGTCGTTTATAAACTGGATGTAGATGTCCTCCATCCCCGACTCGCCAACGGATTTCAACACGTAATAAGGATCACTCAGAGCAGAGCCGTCATCGTGCAGCGTCCAGCCACAAGTCGTCACCAGAAAATCCTTGAGCCTGACCAGCAGGTCGGCTGTATTATTAGCAGTGCCTGAAGCGCTGTGATATGCCATCTTTTTCCTTTCAAACCTGAATTGTGTGACACTCCCTGATAAGCAGGGCGTATATCGTCTGCACCATATCGGCATCTGGTGTCATCCGGCTCAGTATCCGGACTGCGGTATCAGCCGAAATGACCATCTTGCCCGCAATCGCCAGTCTGATGCCTCCCTCAGTAAATCTAACGTTCGTGATTACTGCCGATGCATCAGTGCTAAGACCCATGCTTCCACCAGCGATAAGGCAGAGGTCTATCAGCCGCTGTATTGGGCCGAACACAACGATCCCTGCATCAGCGACAGGTGCGACCCGTCCAGATATTGCTATCTGCAGATCCACCCCGGCCAAGACTGCTCGACTCACAGAAAACCGTGTATCGGCAGAAAACAACTCCGGGTCTATCACCAGCACCAGGAGATCGCCTGCAGCTTGCATCTTCGCCGACACCAGAGCCGATATGTCAAAGTCCGAGTTCAACCGTCTGGTGACTTCAGTAGCGATATCAAATGAGCTAACGCGTGTCCCGACTGTGATGATTTGTTCGTCCGAGCATATTTCGCTCGCGTTCAAAATAATGGCATGCTGATCGCAGATCACCTCGAAGCCGGGCAGCTCAGTGATGAGCAGTTCCCAGTCACACAGTATACCGGCAAGCCTCGTGATCACGCTGCTCGAATCGCAGCGTGTGATCAGCAGTCCATTTACCGTAAGCGTTGTATCGCTTTCGGTGGATGCCGACGCGCTCACTGTGAACCTGCAGTCGGTGATGAGCGCAATAGCCGACCCGGTCGGCTCCGGCTCGGCATCCGCGTCTTCCCAGTCCCAGATCGATGCAAGACCGGCATTGCGATATAGTACCGTGCAAGGCGAAGATAAGCCTCGTTTGGATTCAATAGGATTCGCCTTACCGTTACGAGTCGCCACGCCTGGTCATCTTTCCTTTTATGGTCTTTGCCTGGCCGCCGATGCGGACTATCTTCATCTTTGGAACAGATGCGCAGGCTTTGCTCTCTACCAGATTTTGCTTGCCTCCTCTCGTTGCCATGCCTACTCCCTGATAGCGATCCCTTTCGATCCTATGTAGAAGAACTTGTATGTGACGCCGCCTCCAGCATCTATCACATCTTCGGAGACACCCCAACTTGTCGATATCTCGTAGACCTCGATAAGCTGCCCGCGCACCTCGGTAAAGCCTGAATTCATACAGGAAGCCCACAAAGGAAAGATGCCGATAAGGTTGTAGCGACAGTCATTTACGGCATACTGGTATGCCCCGCCTGAGGAGCCGCTTGTTGTGATATCTATAACCGATGTGCTCCAGCCATTAAAGCGGGAAGCTGTGTGCATCTGAGCGAGCTGGCCATCGCGGGGAATCATCACCGGAGCCACATCTTCCCCGACCCTTGCTCCGATTGCATATCCGCTCGCAAGTGTTGCAGCGGTGATTGTCTGCGGACTCGACGCGGTGTCAACAGCGGTGACCTGCATTCGCTCGAACTTGTCGCGGTTTATAATCTGGTAGTACAGCCCGGCCTTGAAGTAAGAGGCATTGTCCACCGGCACGACGATATTCGATCCCGCACTCACATCCGCCTGCGTCAACGCCATGTTCGAAGACCAGTAGCGTTTGAGCGTCCCGAAGTAATGTGCGTTGTAGGTCGTCCCGATCCTGGTGACGAAGACAATGTGGTCCAGATCGGCGTATATCCAGTAAGGAAATGTAGTCGAGTCTTTGGTAGCGACAAAGTTATAGTATGTGGATCCGGCAGGCTGGACTGCACTTGATGCGCCGGGGTTCCACCATAGCGCCTGCCGCACGCATATCCTGTCCGCGTTCGCAGTGAACTTATCGAAGAGCAGGTAGACCGTCTCCCTGCCGTTCTCGCCTGACGAGCTTATATAAAGGTACGGGTTCACCGTCCCAAGGTCTTCGGCGAGGGCACTCCATCCGACTGTGCTTATAATGAAGCTTCTGAATCTGGAGAAGAAGTCCGCTGTATTGTTTGCCATTCCGCTTGTGCTGTGATATGCCATTTTTTCCTCGGTAGGCTCTAAATCACCGGAGATTCGGTACCAGTGACTCGCAGTTTGATATCGGTCTTGTTCTGCACCGGAGTGCCCGCTGGTACGGTCACGCGCCGCCAGAAGGAGAGTGTCGCATTGTGGGCTTTGTCTCCGAGATTGAGGGACTCGCCTGCGACCGCTGAGTCCAGCCCTGCCTGGTTTGCGGCAAGCTTCACCCATGTCGCCTCGCTCGGCCCGGCATTGTCGATGGGCTGAATGAGAAGACCGGTATAGTTGTATGCTGAGTAGACCTTCGTGCCGGACGAATGGTTGCCCGAGGTAGTACCCGCATATCCCCGCTCGAAGGTAAGCTGTGTCGTGCCCCCGCCGCTGACGACAAGCATCTGCTCACTGCCGATAACGATAGCCTCGCCGTCCGTAAACCGGGCATCGACAATCTGTAGCGTGGTCGTGGTGTCGTTTATGGCAGACGCTAGAGTCGTCTGCTCGTTGGCAAGGAACAGTTCACGGTCCTTTGATTCGCCGTCCGTGCCGTTATAAGTATCCGAGTCGGGGCTGGTCATCGTCCCTTCGGACACCTGCTGAGTAAGCTCAGCGTCTTTAAAAAGATGTATTGCCATATTCCTCTCCTATGCTTTCGGCCACTGGGTGACCGTGTAAAGGTTTGCCGCTGCTGAAAAACCAGCCGATGTTGACTCTATAAGGTCTTTCTGCCGGAATATGAACCTGCATGAACGCGTCGAGTGCGCAAGCTTCGAGTTGTTCAAGTGCTCACGAACGAGCCGGAAGACAATGGGCTTTGCGCCCGGTTCCGTCGCCTGGACCTCGCATGTAAAAGCGAGACGCCTTTCAGAAAGCTCGACATTCAATAACTGCTTCGCATTGAGGATGAAGCCGTTCAGCTTGTGACCGGAGGTGCGCCCATGCCAGCGGTTGATGATAACGCCGGCATGTTCAAAGCCCTGCGAGAGCGTGCTCTGACATGTGACATGCCAGAACGCCCAGGTCGCCTGTCTCTTCGTAAGCCTGTAGTCGGAGTTCAGGAGTCTCCGGCCGACGACGAACACATCGTTAATGCGGCCCGTTGAATGCAGGTCGACAGTCCTTCGCAGAGCCGCAATGAAGTCATCTTCCATCGATTCTTGAGAAAGAAGCCATTGCCAGAAGTAAGTCTTCATCCCTGCCGGATGATGCTCTACAAGTGCGCGCCTTACGCCGGGAATAAGGTTTCGACGCTCGATGCGATATACGCCGAGGCTGTGGATGCGGCCGGGCAGCTTTGCGTAGTTGGAAACAGACCTTTTGTTGAGCCGGAGCGCCGAACGAAATGTCTCATCGATCCTGCCTTCCCAACCGGTATTGAGCAGAGAACGGTGGATGGCCGGAATACTTCCTTTGCGCCGGTAATGCTCAACGATCTCTCGAATCTCCCGGCGCTGCGTGTCCGGATCTCGCCTCTGGTCGAAGCTATAGCCGACCATCGCAGCCAGGAGCGGCAGGAACCGAGGATCGCACGCGTCCACATTCCAGATGTCCGGTAGATGGTCGATGAGACTCTTTATCTCATCAAGAGTCGCGGCAGGAACAGCGAGGAAAGCCTCAAGATCACCGTCGATATCGTGTTCACGGTAGACAGGCGGTAAAAGATCGAGCAGTTTATCCTTAAAATAGCCGCTCATAGTGCCACCACCTTCATACCTAAGTGTATATCACCCAGTGTGGCGATCTGGCCCGGCTTTATCTCGACATCCGCCTGCGGCGAGAACATCGTCACATGGCTCACACCCTGGATTCCGTCGAGAAGCGAGACAATGTCGGAGGAATATACGTGCTGACCGAATGCCAGCCTGTCAAATGAGAAGAATGTCTGAAGCGCCGCCTCGATGCGTCTGCGGACAGAGTCGGCATCCTCGGTCGGGTAAACGTAGACTTCTGCGTCGATGGAGACCGGACGGTAGCAGGGATCGAAGAGGTTTACCTCGATGGTGATCACCTTGCGCGACTCTATGAACTCGGCAAGCTCGCGTTTCAGTGTGGGAGACGGCAGCCCGCCGCCATCAGGTGCAACGGCCATGTTCACCTGGTAGTACCGAATGTTGGCGCAATTGTTGGCGTCCAGTACTTGAGCCTTCGCCACACCCGGAAACCCCTCGGCAAGAGCCTTGTAGTCATCTTTTGTGACGGCCTTCCAGAGTGATCGCAGTTCTGCCGGAGCCTGCAGCTTCGCGTGTTCAAGTGTCTCGCGGTCGGAGCCTCCTGTGGAGGCAATGAGGTTGGTGACGGATAGCTGCACCAGCGCGCCGTTATGGTAGACGGGCGTCACGGTCTCCGTGACGAGGTTCCTGCCGATGTTGCCTTTCGAACCGAGAGTCTCAAGATACTCGACCGTTACCATCTCACCTTCAGATGGAATTGCGCCGTGAATACCGTCACCAAAGATGATCCACGTGACATCGATCCCATCGGTTTCGACCTGAAAATGCTTCGAGTCCGACGCGCTGTCGATGAAAAACTGTACTTCTTCCCAACTGCTGTCTCCCACATTGACCTGAACACTGCCCTGAGCAACGCTTGTCGAGGAAAGCGAAAACCTCTGGCTGCGGTCTCCTGTGTCGGCGAATTCCTCACTCTTACGGTTTCCCTGTCGTGCTCCGACATCTATGGAAAGCTGACCTCGCGGAAGCACGGTGGTCTCAATTGTCTCGAACTCCACGACTCCGTCGTCGAGTCTTGCTATGCAGACAGTCTTAGCAGGTATGGTGACATCCTCAGACATCGCGGACGGCAGACTGAACCGCAAGGTTGTCGTGGCTGCAACAGGAGTATCGAGCTTGTAGTTTATGAGCTTACAGAGGTTGATGACATTCTGCCTCTGTCTCGCTGTAGGCAGGAATGCCTCGGCAGCCTGCGTGTCCAGGTAGTATGCGAGCATGTCACCAACGCCGCAGAAGAGTTCCAGCAGCACAACGCCAAGGTCGGATTCGTTGAAGTCGGTCCATCGGTCGGTGAGCTGCGGCACGCGAGCGAGTAGTTCCTGCCTGAGCGATTCGTAGTCCTTGTTTGTATATGAAATGCTCGCTCTACCCAACAGCCACCCTCCTTGTACCGGTATCGGACGACCCGGTCATTTCCTCCCGACAGAACGGCCACACGAGGTTGCCCTCCACCTGCGTGTCTATCACCCGGTAAGAGATGCGTATATATAATGTATTGCCGTCGACTGCCTCCGGCGACTCGTCGAACGACACGTCAGTCACATAGACCCGCTTCTCCCATCGCTCAACATCATCAATGATGTAGTGACGCAGCAATCCTCTCAGGACCGAGCCGTTCGGCTCGAAGACCAGGTCGCGCATGTGTGATCCGAACTCAGGGTTCATGAACCGTTCCCCCGGCCGCGTGCCGAGGATCTGCAGGATGCTCTCATGAATGTGAGCATGGTCTGTCGATGTGATTGTCGAGACCTGCGCACCGCCCGAACGCTTCTGAAATGCGAAAGGGAACCTCAGCCCCTTACCAAGAAAATCAACGCTCATCAGTCAAGCTCCTCGCAATTGAAGCACACCGGACTCTGACCATCACCGCCGTCGCCGCTGCTGTCTTCCGGGAAGCGGATTACCAGATCAAGGCCGCCTGAAAGCGACATGTGTATCGTGCCGTTTGCCTCGATCATCCCGGCATGCCCGCTCTCGGAAGCCTTGAAGTTCTTCGCGCCGCCGGATATACTGCGGGACTGTACCTCTTCGCCGATTCCGTAGACGCGCGAGATGCCAATGACATCAATCGTGCCGCTTGTGTTTGCAACCGCGATTGCCTTGTCACTCTGATACACATCGATCCGTATTCCATCCGGCAGCACGACCGTGTATCTGCCCTGCGAACCCAGGATCGGTTCCACACCGTCCGGCAGGCCCTCGATTCCTGCCGCCTCGTGTGTCACCTTGATCGCCTCGCTTACAAGCGCCAGTTCCCGACCATCGGGCAGTGTTACCTTGCCTCCGGACGCAGGCGCGATAGCCTCCGGCGTTCCATCTTCACCTATGGCGCTCATTGAGCCGTCCGGGAACACCCGCAGGAACGCGCCGTCAGTGAGGCTGAAGAGCCGCCCGCCGTCCGGCAGGTCGCGCACGGTGGTTCCCGCAGGCATCGATGTGAACGGATGGTAGTCGACCGGCACCGGTTCCTCCACCTGCCTGATATACTCCTGGGCGCTCTGAGCATGCGCATCGAGCACCTGCTGCACTTCCTGGCGCAGTGTGTCCGTTATCGCGAAGCTCTGCTCCATGATCGTCCTGATAACATGCACGTCTTCCGCGATGCCTCCAAAGGACTGGATGAGAGCCATAAGCTCGTAGTGATGCTCAGACGAGCTCGTCTGTTCTATGATGGGAAGAGTAAGCTCGCCATCTCCGTCTCCGACACCCGCCATTACCTGTCTCCTTCCGGCTCAAGCCGCAGCTTGTCTACGAACCATCCGTCGAAACACTGAAGGAGCTCATCCTGCGTGTCCCAGACGAACCGGATTGTCACATGCTCGCCGGTGTATGATGACAAAGGGACCCTCATGACTTCCCGGCCTATCGTATAAGGAAGCGAGGGATCTCCGTAGTTGTCCCAATCCGGGTTGAGCCTGTATTGCACTTCATCGTTGACCAACACCTCGAGCGTATCGTTGCTGTGGCTCAGGAAATTCTCTATCTGTCCCCACACCTCGAAGACAAGGGTGTAGTTGTGGTCGAGATCGACTACCGCCGACAGCTCACCCGTAACCCGAATATTGCCGCCCTGGTCATCGAACCACTCGTCGAAATAGCGGAAGTGCCACGCGCCTTCCGGTGTCTGTTCTACGTATCCACTTGCCTGCCACTGAGGGACCAGCGTGGGAAATGTCTGCGCGGTCTTGCAGACATCTACCTGCATATACCGGCGCGACACGACCGCATCGTCCACCACGACCTCGGCAATGATGATCGCCGCGCCGGGATTGATTCCATAATGCAGACTGCCATCTTCGACACGTACCACACCAGGATGGGTAGATGAGAACACCACCTCACCACCCGGATCGCCCGTTATGGCAACCGGAACAGTCTTAGGCGTGGCATCGTAAGGTTCGACTATCTCGTGCGGTCGAAGATCCCAGTATCCAAATGCTGCGTCAGGAGACCTGAATGTCTGACTTGCCATATTCCACTACCTCCACCCGCACAAATCGGACGCTGTCTCTATCATCCGAGTCATAGACAGTGATCTCGCTGCCGCCGAGAGTCGTGCCAAGCGAGACAACACCTTCAGCGCTCACCGTGGCAACGCCCGTGTTGGCGCTTTCAAAGATCACCGTTCCTCTCGGAGTGCCCCGCAGTGTGAGAGAAACGCTGACCGGATAGGCGACCTTGGAAACCTTTATGGACTTGGGAAAGACGTCCCAATACTGAGTCTCACTCATAGTCACTACTCAATCCGCTGTCGTATCCAGACTGCCGCCGACAATGGTCGCGCCGCAGCCGGTGACATCGCCGATCCTGGCGTTAGGTCTTCCATCAGTAGTCGTCTTCAGGCTGCCGGTAACGATAGGCGTGACACCGTGATAGGGAATAGGGCAGGCATGCATATCGCCCATCCGGGCTGCGGGCCTGCCGTTGACCATAGTTGTAAGCGAGCCGGTTATGATCGTCCCTCCGTGGCTGGACGTGTCGCCGAGTCTTGCCTGCGGTCGTGCCATAATTCATTTCCTCGCAAAGTAGTTTATAACGGTGCTTATGATGCCGCTGATGATCCCGCCAAGGGCGACTACAAGCCCGACGACTTTCCACATAGTCTCGACACCGACCTTGCACTCAAGACCAGTGTGCAGGCTCTTTATCTCTTCAGCATGCCGCGCGAGTTCGTCGTTGATTCCGCGAACTATGATGTCCACGTTCTCTTTGTCCGACTTCTTCTCTATCTCCCGCTAGATCCGCTCAAGCCGACCCTGGATGTCCCGCCGGTGCTCCTCAAGTATCGAACGAAACTCCGCGCGCCAGGCATCGAATGTCTTCGCAAGAAGTCTCTCACTCTCCACCCAGCCGCATTTTGCCGGTCCCCGGCATTCGTTCTCGGGCATAGAAATGTCTCCTAATCATGGATTGATGAGCACCTTTCCGCTGGAGCGGACAATGACATGTCCCATTGCCCCGTCCATCGTGAGCTTGCTGCCTGCCTTATCCGTCACCTGGATTCGCTCCTTGCCTCCAGCCGAGCTAAGGACTAATGTTTGCCCGGCCTTGTCAGTCAAGCGGACCTGTTCTTTTCCGGCGGTTGAGCAGATCTGAATCTCCTGCGTGCCGCCCAAACCCCAAAGGTGGATTGTTTCATGCCCGTTGGTTGTGTCGATAAGTATCTTCTGCCAGCGGGAACGCGTTGCGTCCGATGACTGGATGTGAATCTTCTCCTTGTCCTGCCACGCTTCAAGGCAGAGGAACTGCCGGCAGGCATCTGTCAGCCGAACAAACGCTTTGCTGCCTTTGATATCACGCGAGATATCGATTTTCTGGCCTGTCGAACCAGAACCCGCTTCGCCGTCTGCCTGGTCTGTTTCAAAATCGTGCGTCCCACGCCGCCGAGTATTTTCACTCTGGACCTCCGCTTTCACCGGGCAGTGCATGTGCAGAATCTGCCCGGCCCTGTCTATGATCTTCAGGAACTCCTCTTCATCTTTGTCGTCGAATACAATCGTGTGCCCGGTCTCAGTCTTGATGAGCACCTTCCTGCGCGGGCAGTAGAATGGCGGGTGAGTGTGGTACTTGCGATGCTCGGAGTTGTCCGTCGGATCGGACTGATGCTCCGTCTTATCTTCGCAATCCCGGCATGTCGTCGAGGAACAGAGTCTCTTTGACTCCTCCGGCTGCTCGCCTGGATTGCTCATCGCAAGCCAGACACCAGTCCAGATAGGATACTGAGGGTCGCCGCCTTCGAACTCCGCCCACACGCTTGCGCCCTCTTCGGGAACGAAGAACATGCCAACATCCTCGTTGCCGCCGTAGGGGAAGCAGGGCCATGCCCAGTCCGACCAGTTCTCTTTGCCGACTCCAAGCACTGCAGGCACTTCCAGACGACATCTGCCCAGCCGCTCCGGATCGTTATTGTCACGCACGAAAGCACGATACTTGCCGTACCAGTGGTCCTTGTATCGTTCTTCATGCTGCTGGTCTTGAAACTCAAGCATAGCCCGCTCCTGTTTACAGTCCTCGGGACACTTCACGCACTACTCTCCAGGCAGTGCTTAAAGGAGATTTCTTCGGGTCGGCTTTGGCAACGGAGTCCTTGAGAGCATCCTTGGCAGCTGCAGGAAGAGCGGTCTCTGTCCTTGCGATTGCAGCCTTCACCTCGCGGACGCCCATACGCTCGATGATCCCGACGACTGCGTCGAGTGCGGCTGCCTGAGCCTTTCCCCAGGCTGTCAGCTTGATGACGGCGATAAGCGCGATAACAAAGGTCGTGAGAACCTCCCTGTTTTCTACTATGAAGCTGAATATCTGATCGATCTGCATGTGATTGCCTCCTGTTACCTGCTGAGTATTCGTCCGGTGTTCGCATCGATCCGGACCATTTTTGGCTTCGGCTTAACGGACTTTGCCGATTTGGAGCGTCTGGCCTGTGCAGTGTGTCCCACCTTAAGTGCAGTCCTCTTCTTTGGCTGTCGTGGAGCTTCGTGTTCGTTCTTCTTGCCTTTGACCTCGGCAGCTTTGCTCCCCGCACCCTTACCTAGAGCGTTGCGCTTGAGCTTGAGTTCACAGGAATAGCCATCCTGGAAGATGTGCCGCACGGAAGTGCAGTAGTAAGTGCCTGAAAACTTCCTGCCGACTCCCCGAACCTCGATGTTTTGCTTCGCGTGAAGAGTCGGGATGCCGATGGTCACAGCGGTTGCCTCAACCTGCCTCATTTCGGCGCTCTTAAACTGACTCTCAGCCCTGTCTTGCGCAGGCTCCTGACGGGGTTCTTCGTGGAAACTCTCCGAGCAGTCGAAGCTCTGCGTTATTTTGCCCGACTCCTGTTTGCGATACTTGCCTTCGCCAGTATTGCCGTCAACGAGATACGTCTTCTTTCCGAGCGACGTCCGGTCGGGCGTAGTCATATTGTTTGCCTTGTGTTCGACATACTTCTTCCTGCGTGGATCGACGCCGACTGCTTTCGTTTCAGTCCCAGCCCCTTTCGCACCCTGGGACTGCGTGGACGGTGTGAATGACCGCAGCACACCCTCGTGGTCGGTGAAGTATTCCAGGACCAGGGCGGGCCTCTTTTCAAGATGCCTCGGATGGAAGTGAAGCTCATCATCCTGCACATAGAACACATAACCAGTCACCCCTTTGCCATCCTTGTCACGGCTCTTAGCTGCCAGCGCTTTGAGAAACTGAGCATCGGAGACATTGCTCTGTGCTACGCGCAGGTGCCTGCCGACCGTTTTTGTTACAACCGGACTCAGTCCGTGTTCGCTTGTGACCTGCTCCGCGATCTCCGAGTAGAGAACGCCGGGAGCGGGCTTCTGCCAGACTCGCTGGATCTGCTTGCCCGCAAGCTTGTGCCCTTTGTCGAAAGCCTTGATCTTGATCGTCGGCTCGCCGGTTTCGGGGAAGTCGTAGTCTATCTCCTTGATAACCGCGACCTTCCTTGCCGACAGGTCGTCAGCATAACCGAACCGGGCGACAATCTCGTTTCCCTCCTGGAACAGCGGATCGTCCACGAATTGGAGATACCGATCCGTGATGGAGACCTCCATCACGTCCATCTCCTCCTCGTTATCCTCGAATGTGAACGAGGTTATCTCGTGTGTGATGTCCCTGGAGAGCCGCTTGCCCTCGATCTCTATCACGAATGTGGGCTGATAGTCGTCTATCCGCATCGACTAACCAAGTATCCTCATTTCAACCTGCTCCTCTGACGGCAGCCTGAGCATCCTGCCAAGCTCCAGGTCGAGCGGAAAGAAGATGTCGTTATAGTCGCATACAATCCACCACAGTTCTGCCCGGCCGAGGTAACGATATGCAATCAGATCGATCCGGTCGCCCTTGACTACGGCATGAAAGACATCGTCTGGCTGGGGCGTTGTGTCTATGCGCTGCCTTGTGCCAATGAACTCCTGGTCACCGTCGACATACAGCACGCACGTTGCATATCTCGAATCCGCCCCTATCACCTGCGCACCTCGCTGTAGCTCACGGACTTCTGCACTATCTCCTCAAGCGTCAACTCCACCTCCGCATGCTGCGGGAGTAGGCTGTCTCTGTCGAACATGTGAAAGTAGCGGCTTCGTACCTGTCGCACCACACACATCGTGCCTGGATACAGATCGCCCAGGAAGAAGAGCACCTTATGCGGCGCGTTCTTGAGCATCGTTTTCGCGTGCTCCGGATACTGGAGCGACTGCAGCCAAACGACTTTCTCCTTCACCGGACCCTTGAAGAACGAGACCTTGAACGTGATCCGCCGTGCCTCGCCCGCCACATACTGATAGCGCGGGTGGCTCATCCCCGGCACCTTTATCGCCGCGAAATCGGTGCTCTTCTCATCGGATATCTCGTCCGGGTTATATTGGAACTCAAGCCGCTCATGGGTCACGACATCCACGATGCAACCGGTCGTCTTCTTTACATCAGCACGCAAGGTCGGACCTCCCGGAGCAGGACTATCGGCTTGCCGATATGCCGCGCATGCTCTATCTCCCGGCGCATTCCATCCGAGACGCCTTCGCCGAGATAGACCCATACAACGTCACAGACCTCCATAAAGCGCAGACCCAGCGATAAGCCTGTCTCGCGCTGCGCTGTGTCGCTGTCATCCAGGAACTGCGTGTAGAGCAGGTGCGGGGCGAACGGCGCGAGACCTGACTCGACAGCCATCCGGCAAAGCGCCAATGCGACTCTAACATTGTGCTCGATATCACCCACATATCTGCTGCATATATAGGCTTTCTGCGCATCAGGCCGACTCATAGCTTCTGACCTTGCGCTCCCGCATATCCTTGTAGCCAGCTTGGGCAATCTTACGGCCGTCGAGGGTTGTCGTGACCGAGACTTCAATCGGTCGTTCCGCGATCCCGTCCAGCCTGGCAATGATCGCCTCAAGCATTGGGCGCGCGTCCTCCGCGGCAAATGGCGATACGCCCGCTTGCGCTTCCGATCCCAACGCGCCACGCGTGATTGCCAGCAGCCGAGAGCGTTCAGATGCGTGGGAAGCTGCATCGATGACTCTCTGCTCGGCGACTGTGGAAGCGGTATCCGGCAGCGTAGCCGCGATACTGGGAGTCAGAGCCAGAGTGCCTGCAAGAGCAGTTGGGACGAACGCCGACCGGCCCATCCGCCTGGCAAAGCTGAAAGCCTGTTCGAGTGCTCGCGCAGGAAGTTTCGACGCATTGCTGATCCCTGAACTGAACGCCTCCAGCATCGCCGCTCCACTCCTGCTCAGAGTCGAAAGCGGTCCCTCCTTGGCGTCCGAGAACGGCAAAAGCCGCCTCAGCCTGGAAAGCGCCGATCTCGCAGCCTCATAAGGCGCTGACATTGCCGAGCGTATACCGGATGCTATCGTTGTCATCATCGATCTACCACTTGCGAACGCGCTTGCCACGAGACTCTTTGCGCCTGAAAGAATCGAAGAAAATGCGTTCGACACCGCTCCTCGAACAACCGACCAGGCAGAGGATGCTCTGCTTGCAAGGACGCTGAACGGTGCTCGCAGCCCGCCCGCGGCCTTCGATGCCATCGATGCAATACTCGACCACGCAGATGCCGCCGATCCACGAACACTCGACCAGACAGATACGGCGAAGCTGCCTATCTGCGAGAACGTGCCGGAGACAGTGGAAACCAGACCTGCTCCAAGAGCGCGCATTTCATTCCAGACCCACCTTGTCGCACTCAGCATATTCCTGAACGCTGCACTTAAGACTTGAGCGGGAAGCGAGATAAGAGACTGTATTCCCTGGGCAAGCGTCCGCGGAATTGCCGCGCCGGAAGCAGTGAGAGTCGAGAGCGGACCCTCCAGCGCGTCCGAAAACGGCAGCAGTTTTAGAAGCCACCCAAGCGCACGCCTTAGCATCTCGAATGGGTATTCTGCGGCAGACCAGATGCCTTGGGCGAGGGCAACGAGAATGCGCTTTGCGGCCTCGGTAAAGTCGATCTTCCCGAAGATTAGCGAACGGATCGTGCTGAAGACGCGGGTTATCGTGCTCACAACGGGAAGATTCTCGAGTGCAGCCAGAAGAGAGTTCGCAGCGGATCTAAAGAAATTTCCCGCGCTGGAGAACACATTTGCGAGCCAGTTCCATGTTGCCGACGCTACATCCCTTACCCAGAGAAATGGTGTAGCAAGGAAGTTGAAGACCGCGCTACCGATGGCTTTCAGTCCGTCCACGACGGATATATCGCCGGTTATCATCCGCCAGACAGCATACGCGACACGGCCGACCATGAGAAGACCCTGCACCAGCATCCGAAGTGGCAGTAAGAACTTGTAGACATAGGGCGCTGCCGCGACAAACGCCCCGACAATCACCCGACCAAACCAAGCCACAGCCCGCACGACCACCGCCACAATGCGGATCACCCACGAGAGGGGATAGACGATGAACTTGATGGCATACGCTGCTACCTGGGCGATTATTCCGAGGACCGTGCCGAGAGTTTTGCCGAAGCTCTTGAACGATGATGCGTCCACGGCTGTTGTCGCCAGCCCGAAAGCCGCGAAGTCCGATCCTAGAGCTTTGCCGAGTTCGCCGAACGCACCCATCAGCGCACGCACAGCAGGTTCGAGGACCGCCCGGATCTTCCCAAACACTGAAGAGAACGCCTGCCACAGCCCTGTGAGAAACTGCCGCACTCGATAGTAGACCTGGAACACAGTGGTGACGAACTTCATCAGCCCCGTGGCTTCGAGCTTCTTCGCAAGCTCGGCGGACATCCGGCCGCTGCCGTCCGAGAGCGATCCGATCAGGGCGCGTATGCCCTCGAATGCAAGCGAGACCTTGTTCCACGCTCCCATCACAACATTGCGTATACCGGCGAAGTTGGTCTCCCAGGTACGCTTCAGCGTAATGACGGCAACGACCACGGCGGCAATAACCGCCACGACCGGCCAGAAAGAGGCAGACACTGCCGATCCTATCCCGGCAAGCATCGGGCCGAATGCGGCCATACCCGCTTTGACTGCCGGAAGCATAATGCCGACTGTCCCGAGTGCAGCCGTGATGCTGCCCGCTACAACGAGCACCGCTCCAAGTGCGACACACAGCGTTAGTATAGCCTTGGTAACTCCAGGGGCCGACTTCGCAATGCCCTGCAGGCGGATAATAAAACGGGAAACCGCTTGAAAGGCGGGGATCACAACGGGCAGCAGCGTCCTGCCGAGTATCTCGGCGAGATTGGTGACCTGCTGCTTCACGAGAGCGAACTGCGAGCCTATGTCGGCATTCATCGCCAGAGCCATTTCTTCGGTGACCGCTGTGCCGCTTATCATCGCCTCCTCGATGCTTTTGATGTTACCCTCAAGCTGGTCTAGCCCCATGGACATCTGTAGCAGGAACCGCACGGCTTCGTCACTGCCGAACGCCTTCTTCAGTTTCACCTGCACCATGGCGTTGGACAGGTCTGGAAACCCCTGCTTCAGTTCTTTGAGGATAGAGACTATGTCCTTGAGCCTGCCTGTGGGACCGACAAATGAGAGTCCCAGTTCTTGCCCGGCTTCCGCAACCTTGAGCATAAATGCCTTATAGAGCGTACCTGCTTCGCTTCCGGGCATCGTTGTCTGAAGTTGACCGAGGATCGCCATCTGTTCCTGCAGAGGCACATTGGAAGCTGCCGCTATCGCGCCGATGTTAGTTATAGATTTGGCCATCGCCGGTCCCGATGTTTTGAAAACGCGAACAGTCTGGGCAAGCGCCCCAGAGAACATTCTCGCCCAGTCTATGTCGGACACGTCGGCCATGATGGGTTTGAAAATGCCGTAGGCCGTTGTGAAGGTCTCGACCATCTCTTCGACTGTCGCTTTTGTCGCCTTAGCCGTAAGTGCGGCCATCGCGGCGAACGTGCCGACGGCCTGGTCCGAAAGCCCATCGAGCGCGGACTTTACATCATAAGCCGCCGTGATAAAATCGGCTTTGCATGTGCCGGACCACGTGTTGGTGAACGATTCGGCTGCGTCTTCCATTGCTCGAAAGTCTCTGATTCCAACGGAGGCAAGCTCCCCGAGGGCTTTCTGAGTTGCGGCGGTCGATCCCACCAGCACAGTGGGTACGGCAAGGAGGGCAAGTCCCGCGCCAACCATCATGGTGCCTTTTTCGATGAGGCCGAGGTTGCGGGTCATGTTCACGCCCGCGGCTTCGACTGACGAATCGAGCGTATCCATAGATGACTGGATACGCATCGCGTTCTGAGTGAAGGCGTCTTTGAGCGAGACTATTATGCCGAGGCCCAGATCACTCATCATCGCCGTTGTTTCTCCAGTTCATGTTTCTCATAATCAAGCTGATTCTCCAGAGCCTCGACGAACTGCTGCCTGATCCTGAGCGGAAGCCTCGCGACCTCCGCATAATCCCAGTGCAGTCCACCGTAGGCAAGAAAGAATGCGTCTCTTATAACCGAACTCCGGGAAATAAAAAAGAGGGTTCGGCCTCGAGCTTCGTGCGAATGCGCGTGCCGCAAGACTCACACTCGCACTCGATGTTGGTATCTATTCCCGCGTCCACCCGCAGCATCTCGGAGCGTAGTGCGGTCCGGTCCCGCATAGACATCTCGGTGAGCGTTTTCTTCGAAGGAGCAGCGCCATCTATTTCAAGGATTCGGATCATCATAGCGGAGGAGATGTTCGGCTCCTGCATCTGCGCAAGACGCTTCTCCTTGTGACCATCAAGGTGGACAAACCTGACTTTAGAACCCGATGCTGGAAGAGTGAACATGAAGTCGCGTTCCTCAGCGTACGACGTGACCGGCAGATCGCTCAAGTTCACGACGATACGGTTCTTTGCCCGGCAAGCTGTGTTCGGGCAGACCGGAGCGAGTTCGACCTCGTCGCCGAGTGACACCTGTCGCAGCCGCACCAGGGTGAATAGCCTGTCGCCGGAGAGCATGTCAAGAACGTCAGTCGTACCGACCTCGTCTTTCTCACCGATCCGCAGGATGCAGTTCGCGAATACACGGTTCACAGCGTCACCTGAGCGGATAAGTCTCTGGTTTGTAAGCAACTCTTCCTCCGTACCGGTCATTTCCCTAAGCTCTATCTCGAGCCCACTGGGCAGTTCGAATGTATACATGCGCGCCTCCTAAAGCCAGTACTGGTAACAAATCGTCAGCTTCTCGATAGTGTTGTCGGAGCTTCCGCCTTCGAGTTCATCGTATTCCAGGGTCTTGACCCAGGCCCCGACAAGCGTCCAGCGGCGGGTCTCATTGCCGGAGCGGTCGTAGCGCACTATGTCGATGTCGCGCATATACTCCTCCGGCAGCGCGCCGACACCGTAGTTCACATCAGCCTGAATTCGAATCCAGTCGCGTGCGGACTCGTCGGAACCGTCGGCTAAGACACCCTTTTCGAGAGTGATATCCTCGAACTTCATCCGTCCGGCTACCTTCTGGTCGAACATCGACCCGGCCGGGGCAAACGCAACCTCCTCGAACTCGGTCTTCGGCTCCTGGCCTTTCTTAAAGAGAGCCACATCGAACCCGTTTATCTCGATGGCAAACTGCCAGTTCTGATACAGGCTTTGGGGCATCATCACTTCCATAACGGTCCCTCCCTAGAATATCTCGCTGAAGTCCGCGCCGGTCGCGGTGAGTACGAAGTTGAGTTCCACGAACTCAGCGGTCTTTGTGGGCTTCACGAACACCCGGCAGACCATCTGGTTCTGGTCTATCATCTGTGCGGTATTGGTCTCCTCATCGCACTGTACGCGGAAATCGTAGACCCCCCCTTTGCTCTTGATATTCGATAGAAATGGGGTAATGAGTCGCATCAGCGCCCGCCATTTCTGCGGATTGTTTGGCTCGAAAACCACGAACCGCGCCGACTGCGAAACAGCCTCTTCGACATACATCATCAAGCGGCGCACGTTTATGCGATCTGTCGCTGAAGGCTGAGTCTGGAGCGTCTTCTGTCCCCAGATGTTTATGCCGGTATCCGGGAATGACGCGATCACGTTGATGCCTTCGGAATAGAGCACATCCCGCTCGCCGCGACTGGTGTTGTAAGCAAGCGAGAGCACGTTAAAGACTCGCCCACGGTCTATACCGGCAGGTGCATACCATACTTCCGCTTTCTGATCGCTTCGGGCAATGCAGCCAGCGACAGCGCCGGTAGGTGGGACGAGCTTCTTCTTGCCCGTGAGCGGGTCAGAGATCTCAAGCCACGGATAGTAGAGAGCTGCGTACGACGAGTTGAACGCCGCATGAGTATATAGCCCCTGGCCTTTACGGAAGTCGACCGCCTCCAGCGGTTCAAGATGAATCGGCGTCTCTGCGATGAGGAGCACATCCCTGCGGCTCTCCGCGTAAGCGATTCCAGCACTGATGACCTGCGCCGTCGTGACACCCGGCACGAGCAGGATGTTAAGCGCGTCTATCTCATCGAATGCGCAGAAACCGGAGTGCTGTGATGGATCGCCGATGTAGTCGGTATCGGTCATACCGGTGACCCCGTCGTCTCCCGCAGCAAGCGAGAATGCTCCGGCAGCGGGCCTGTACAGAGCAGCATTCGCTGTCATTGAGAGATCGTCGACTGTGATGAATTCGGATACCTCATTGATGGCGATCTCCACGTGATTCGGCTTTGAGTCGTCCATTGAGAGGTTTCTAAACACTTCCACCGTCTCGCCCTTGAGCCGTACAGCCAGGTCGAACTCGCTCGCGGGATCTTGCGCACCGTCCTGAATCTGGACCGACAGTGCATCGCCCCACTTGCCCTCATCTATCGCGTTCACCTTGAGCGTGTCCTGCGGATCTTGCCCGCCTGCAAGATGGGCTGAAGCTGCTGGCGCGACAACGCCGGAGTCCGTCGATGTGGCCTGAACCAGAGCCGACGCCTCCGTACTTCCGGTGACTGCGTCGATTACCTGACTTGCGGTGCTGGTGGCGCTGCCCTCGCTGTCCGTTGCCAGATGAACCGTGATCGTTTGCCCGGTCACCTCGACCGAAAGTGGAGTGTCGTTGCCGGATACCGTGAGAGCGATGGTGATTGCATTACCCGCCGTGCCGGGAGTCTTCGCGGTCCAGACTATCCTGTCAGTACCCGGGGTGCCTGTCGTGAGCGTCGCCGCCCCACCGTCTCGTCCCTCGAGAGTCGCGCTCGACTTCCTTGCCGCGAGCGTTGCCTTGTCCGCCGGATCTGTGTAGTGTGCAATACGGTTGACATAGAGCACCTGACCGCCGTTGTCGAAGAACGCCCGCGCCGCATACGCAAGGTAGCCGTCAGCGATGTAGGAACCGAACTTACGGACAAACTGCTCCCAGCTCGTCACGAGCGTAGGCTTGTTGATGGGGCCTTTTTCCGCGATTCCTATCATCCCGCAGACAGACGTCGATATCTGCTTCACGTAGAAACTGAAGTCCGTTTCCCGGGTGTAGACTCCGGGCGACTGGTATGAACTCATCTTTCCCTCCGTTTTCTTTGCCTTGCCTGCGGTCCGACTTCATCGAGCGGGTCCACAATGTGTTCACCTGCCGCTGTTTCCACGAGTGGATCGGGCTGTGTGCTTTCTGAAAGTGACACGTGACCACGGGCAACGGCCCGTTGAATCTCCTCGGAAATGCGCTCCGCAAGTATCTCCCTGCACTCACGCGCCGAGAGATGCAGCCCCTCGCCACTCGCCACCAAATGAAAGGCAAGCGGTTGGAAGAGCAGGTTCTTTATGCTGATCCTCATCAGGTATGCTCCCTATATGCCAAGTTCAAGTTTCAGTCCGGTCGCGAGTTTCCCAGTCACCACACGGCCGTCGTAGACCGGGCAATCTTCTATCCGGCACTTGCCGGAGGACTGTCGCAGGTTTGAAAGGTTTACTCGCTTTAGTCCGCCAAGTGGAGTAAGCTCGGTGATAGCGAGCGATCCGTGTTCTCCGACCATAAGTGTCGAGTGAAGCTGGTAGAACCGCGCGATCTTCTCAGTCAAGCCCAGCAACTCAGCTTCTTTGCTCGTGGTCACTATGACGTCGAAGTCCAGATGATACAGCCTCGGATGACGGCATTGTTCGAATGTCATATCCGCCTCGTTGCGCTTCGTGATCATCGCCGTTGTTCGTCGGCCACTGTCCTCTAAAAGTGTTGGACCCTGAAAAACCACGCTCGGCACATTGGTTACCTCGAACACATCATCGGCGCATACCAGGACCGCGCCCGTGTGGATTTCCGACTTCGCCAGCCGAATGAACGATTCGACTATCTCGCGCAGGATGTCCAAGCTACTGTGCCTTCACCGAGTATTCGAGCGTCACCGACTCTCCCTCAATAAGCGTCCGGTCAATCTCGAATGTGAGTTGTCCCGTGTCAAGCGCAGGCGCTACAGGCTGGCCGTCTATCTTTGCGCTGCCAGCCACAAGAGCAAAAAGAGCGGGTATGATGACCTTGTATCGATTGACCTTGACCGGCTGAACTACTGTGATAGTTGCGCTCGCAGTAGTACTTCTTGCGACGCCAAACTCGTCTTCCCACTCGTCTTCGGCGGTGATGGTGACAGGCTCACGTGGTGCGAGCACATTCTTCAGGTTTACCGCCATAGCGACCGGCTGACCGCGTTTGGTTGTAGCTGACACGGGAGTTGCTGTCACCTGTAGCGCATCCGCAAACAGCGGCCTGCCTGTAATGAACGCAAGCACAACTATCAGGATCATAGATGTGGTGTGCCTCATCTGGATTTTCCTCCGTTATCTGATGACCGAAAGCAGGGCCTGTCGGTAATTCTCGATCACTTCGTTACGATATTTCAGCATTGTTGGATGCAGAAATGGCCTCGGCGGGATCACTATCACCGCGCCCGATGGGTGATTGATGGTCGCGCCGTACTCCATAATCGCCCCGATGTTGGCGATACTCTCGCCGTTCTTGTAAACGCTCGTCCGCAATAGTCCCACGAACGCACCGTCGGACATGATCTTCTGAGTTATGGAGTTCAGCAGGAACCCCGTGTCGATAAGCGCCTTGCTTGAGCCCTTCCGCTCAATGGTGACCTCGGCAAGCGGAGCGAACTGCTTTCCGCCCGGAGCCTGGCTCCGAATTCCTCGCTGTATCTCCCGGACGAGCAGCAGCGCGTTCTTCGTTGTTGCCTGTCGGACGGCGAGAGCCAGCCGTTGATTGAAGCCGTTGGTAAGCAGGACCTTTGCCCTGTCCCAGTCACCGAAACGGCTAACCTCCATGTAGAGCCACCAACTCCAGGACCTTGTGAGTCACGATTCCGAACAGCGACTGCGGGGCCACCGTCTGCACCCGAAAGTCTCGACCCTCAAGATGAACACGATCCTCCATGCGAACATCAAGCTCAGGCAGAACACTTGCAAGCGCATCCGCCTGTCTCGCCAGGTCTTTGGTCGGTGTTTCGGACAGTTCCAATGGAAACGTGCATACCTCGGCAAATTCGCTCTCATCCGAACCATAGAGGTTCTCGTCCGCCTGCTTTCGCAACAGTGATGCAGTCTGAGCCGATGCCAGGATAAGGTTGCGTATCTCCGACGCCGCTGCTGATTTCTCCGAATCAGTGAATATGGCCATGGCGATGATGATGGCGGCCTTGCTCGAATATCACCGGCCGGAGCGGTTTGGGCGTAATGATGTAGCCATCATCTAATGCCGCATCCGGTTTGATCTCCCGCAGACGCTCGTGATATGAAGTTGTCAGATCTGCCTCCAGCTTCTCCCAGTGTTCTGGCTGGCTGGTCTTGTCAACACGCTTGTCACCCGACGAGAATGAAAACGCGTTGGCAGTCGCCGCACGCATAAAGCGACATGCTTCGATCCGGGCCTGTAGGAGCAGCATCTCAAGAGTCTCTCCATCTGGCTCAGGGATGATCTCGCCGCCCGATATGGACATATGCGTGTCCAAGTCTCTACCGACCGGGAAGACGCTCTTCAGGATACAGCGCGTCAGGGTTTCGTCTTTGAAACGTTCGGCACTCGGGTCAGCGAGATCCGTGCGTAGCAGCCCGACCAGATCACTTAGGGACATCGGCCATCTCCAGAGACTGTCCCCGGCTGTTCTCTTCAGACCGGTTTTCCGGCTTGGTGTCCAGGTTCTCTTCGGAAGCCGAATGCTGTTCCTCTTTTGCCGGTTGAATCTTGTCCTTTTTGCACGCCTCTTTGTTTTCCGCGCCGGAAGTGGTGGCCTTGCTCTTGGGCTTTGCCGCTGTCTTTTCCGCCTGTCTTGACTCGGACTTCGCGGCCGATGCGACATCCATGCGGGCAAGCAGCCCGTCAGCCACGGCTTTTTCCGCTTGTCTTGTGAGCGTTTCCAATTCAATGGACTCGCCAGGAGCAAGCTTGAGTCCGGCATCAGCGATGATAAGAATGCCTGGGCGAACGTTCTTGATTCTGACCACGTGTGTGTCTCCTCCTAAGCGAGTATCCGAATCTTGGCAGTGATCTCAGGGCGAGTGATACCTTGGCCGACCTCCGACCACACCAGCCAACCTGTTTTGAACCGGGTCTTCTGCTCAATGGCTTCGGTCTTGAGGCTCTCGCGCACTGGCATTTTGCCTACTTCCTCATCTGGAACGAGGAGTATCTCATTCATTTCGGCAGACGCCGTGAGCAGAATGCCGCCAGTACCGTAGTTCTTGATGACGCCCTTGGTACGCAGTTCCGCTCGGGTTTCGGGATCAAGGTCCCAATCGCGCATGTCGTTAAACCGCCGACCGCGCATGACGATGTACTTGACCGACAGTTCCAGGTCCTCGATGATGGAGATTGCCTCGTTGAGCGCATCGTCTGTGAGCTTGCCTCCAGTCACATCAATGGTGTTCGCGGCAGGCACAGCAGCGGAGATGACAGAGCTCGTGCGCCTGTCCATCTCCTTGCGAATTTGGTCGGCGGCGGAAGTCTGGATGTCCATCAGGGTCCCGATATTGCCGTTTTTGAGGACCGAGACATCGACCATAGGTGTTGAGTGGATGCGATGAGTCGGAAACTCAATCTCGTCCTGACCGAGTTCCTGCTCACGAGCCTCACCCTCATTGCTGATCCAGTAAGCTTTAACCTTCGGCTTCTTCTGGTAAATGGGCCGCTCGCCTTTGGGAAGCGTGTGCTGGGTCAGCAGGAGCGAGGTGATCTCCTTGCGCTTGATCTCCTGCTCGATAGGCTCGGCAATTGCCGCCGCCAGCGCGCGCATTCCATCCGGAGATTCCAAAGCCTCGCTCATCAGGCGGGCCATGGTCTCCATGTATTCCTGGCTGTGAATGTTAACTTGAGTTGTTTCCAACGCTCCCTCCTATATGAGCAGGCGGAACTTTAGCGCCCCGCGTGATACCGAAATGGCCCTGGCGACCACCTCGTCGCCCTCCTCGATACCCGCCGTGAGTTTGCCGTTAGCCGAGACCTTGAGGTCATCGTCGGGATTGATCGTCCCCTCGAAGACGTCAGTTTCGTAGATGCCGCCCATGCAGAAAATGCCGGGCATCTCACCGTTCTTGTAGTCCTTGATGAGCACACCGAATGACTTGGCAGTCGGGTCGGTATTCACGGCGAAGAGATCGTTTCCGACCAGCTTCACTATCTGACCGCACGACCCGGCACCCTGCATGTATCCGTCGCCGTAGGCGAGTCCTCGATGATTGGGATTAAGAAATGCCACGTTATTCCTCCTCGTTAGTTACTCTTGCCCGCGCCGACGCGCTCACGGTAGGCAGCCATGAAACCGTCCTTGAGCTTGTCTTCGAGGCTGGTCTTCTTGTCATCTACATCGAGCGGGCGTACGCCCGCGTCGGTGCGAAGCTGGCGATCCGTACCGGCTGACGCGGTATTATCCTTGCCGTCTTCGTCTTGCTTTCCGGCGTTAGAACACTCGGTTTTCGGCTGAACTGCGCGCTCGTAGGCAGCCTCGGTCGCCGCGAATGCATCGTCCGAAAGCCCGGCAAGACGATTGAGTTCCTGCTCACGCTCCTCGTCGGAGGCGAAGCTCAAGCCCGCCTTTTCGACTTTTCGCAACAGCTTTTGAGCGCGGGACTTGTTGGCGGCTGCCTTGCTCTCGGCTTCAAGTTCATCGATATGCTTCTGCATGTCGGCAAGCTGCTGTTTGAGCTGTCTGTTCTCGTCTTCAAGCTCCTTGATGCGGCTCTTGTCGTCTACCGAAGCGCCCCCGCCCGGAGCGTTCTTCTTTGCAGCGTCTTCGTGCTGCTCGTCGTTCTCGTGTTCTTTCTTGTCGTCTTCCACTGAAGAGCCTCCTGAATTTGTCTGTGTCATTTGCCCTGAATGATCCGAGGCGACCTGGGTGATGCGTGCGTTCTCATCAGCGCCTTTGCGGTCGAGAAGACCAAGGCCGGTGAATGTAACACCGTGAAGTATCTCGAAGACCGGTTTCCCTTGATATTCCGCACCTTTGTACTTGCGAAGATGAATGCAGTAGTCGTTTTTGTTGGTCACCATCTTGCCGCAGATGGAGCACTCGCCGGTCTCGTAATCGCATTCCATCGAGACCTGACTGATAATGCCGCGTTTCATGAGCTTGTAGGCAAGCGCGGCCGTTGGGGTGTCCTTCACGTAAAGCTCGCCCACGCACTCCACTCTGCCACCGGTATCATCTTCGACGAACTCGGATGCGGTGATGCCGCCGACGATGTCGATGAGGTCCTGAGAGTGCTTGAGGTCTATTTTTCTGTTGATTGCTGTCGTGCAGCGAGCCGCCAGTTCGTCTGGGGTAAAGTGGTCGCCGTTGCGGTTTGTTCCCGACCGGCACATCACGAAGCCGAACTGCGGATCACCCGCGTTGGGGTTGAGGGCAATCGCTTCGGTCGAGAGTCCGTCCTTGTTCGTCAGACTCACTTCCACGGGGACAGAGGTGTGGCAGTTGGAAACACCCGCCGAGGCGATTGACCTTGGAGAACCTGATGCAATGAACAGAAGTTCGCGCCCTATCTTGCCTTCGCCGCCTCTGCCAAGCATGATGTTGTACTCGACCTCCATCCCCTTGACCTTAACCTGGCCGAACCGACCGGCGAAGATGTCCTTTATCTCCTTCTCAGTGGGGAATGCCCGGTCACGGTAGGACATGATAACGGTCTTGTATCTGCTGTGTGCCTCCGTTGCCAGGCTCTCGATGAGAGTGCGAATGCTGTCGCGGTCGTAGTGAGTACGCGATTTATAGCTGCGGCGGTTGTCGTCGAGAAGTTGCTTGTCCGCCCAGCGGTTCATAAGGCCCTCGACGAAGTGGAGCGAGTACTCGTAGTCGTTGTTTGAGAACTCGGTTATGTAGGGCGGGTCTAGATACAGCACGTCCGTGCCGAACTTACGCACCGCCTCGACAGCATCGCCGTGGAATGCTTTGCATTCCTGACCGCTGTCGAACACGAGCCTGTTGAGTTGAACCGCGTATCGCTTGAAGCTTTCCACCATACTTGGTATGGGAATGCTCGTGAGCTGGTTCTCCTTGAAACTGCCAGCCTCCGCTTCCATATCAGCATCCGCCTTGAGATTCAGTTTCGAGCGATGGAACTGGCCGTAGAGGCTCTTTGCCTTCACGGTATTGCCGAGTGCAGCAAGCGCCAGATCCTTCTTGTAGCCGGAGAGCTTTTGGATATTCGCCCACACCTGATCGAGCCAAGCCAGCACTTTCCTGGTATAGTAGTAACCGTGAAAGTTGTCGACGATGAACGTCCCCGCATTCGGGTTCGGCGCGAGAATCTTCTCGATGTCCTCGTCCGAGAGCGTCTCGTGCGAGTTCTCGACTACCGCACGCGCGACGTGGTAGGGAAAGAGCAGCAGGTCGTTTGCGATGACCTTCAGGCCCTTACGCTTGAAGTGATAAGATACATTCGCGCCGCCGGAGAATGCATCGAGGATGGTCTTCGCGTCTTTCGGCACCTGTTGCTCGATCCAGCCGAGCATCACGTACTTGTTGCCCATGTAGCCGGTAACCTTTACCGAATCCACCCCTGCCTGGCAGGAGAGCAGGTCCACATCGTCCGAAAGCGGGGCGTCTGCAAGCGCCTGCATGTTGTTTTCGATCCGAATCTCGGCGCTCGATGCCAATGGCTCGTGCTGTTTCATCCACTCTTGGGCTTTCTCCATTGTCCAGCCGTCGGGGTTCTGCTCGGTCTTCTTTGCGAACCGATACGCCTGCAAGGCCATCGCCTTTGTGTCATGGCCTTCCGGTACAAACTCCTTCTTGAGCCTGCCTATGATGATGGCGACGCCGTCTACATCGTCGAGGACTTTGCGTCTGAAGCTGTCGGGTTCGAACTGCTCTGGGTCGCGCACTCGGTAGCGGATCTCATTGGGAGTCTCATCCCAGACTGCCTGCGCCTGCATTTGTGAACACACCGGACACAGGCCCGCAGTCTGTTTCATCTCACTGGCTCTGGAACAGATGAAGAGTCGCTCTATTGCCTGAGAGTTTTCTGAGTGCCGCGAGGAGATGTGGTATTTATGCTGCTGGGACTGCATCCGGCTTGACATGCCGCTGGACGAAATGATGTTCCTCATCTCATCTTCGTTCGGATAAGCGTGATCGCGGTATGAGATCAGCCAGTTCGGGATGTGCTTTGCACTTGCAAGAAATGTCGAGATAAACTCGGCCGCGTTGGCTTTTGTAACCGTCTTGTGGTCGGTTTCATAGTGATGAGTTTTAGAGTCATCCACGAGCGTGAGACCATCCCAGTAGGTCATAAGACCTTCGACGAAGTGGTAGCTCTTCTCATAGTTGGTCGTTGAGAACTCAGTGGCGTAAGGCGGGTCGAAGTAAGCAAGGTCCACTTTTGCATCGGCCAGAGTCTCGTTTACATCCTTGCGAGATGCCTTGCACTCCTTACCGTTGTCGAAGACGAGAGCGTTTATGCGGGCGATGTTGTCCGCGAAACGCTCCTTGAACTCCTCCGGCGTGTCCTGCCGCTTGCCGTAGTCGGTGGAAGATGAGAAATGCCCGAAGCCGCCCTTGCCCGACATGCATGTCTTGCCGAGAGCGAAGAGCGCGATGTCCCTCTTGTAACCAGAGAGCGCGTCGATATTCGCGCGGATGGTATCGATGACACCGTGAACGCCATCGGCGAAGAAGAGGCCCTTGAAGTTGTCGCGGACGAACGTGCCTGCCTTGGGGTTGTCGGCCAGCAGCGCGTCGAGTTCTTCCTGGCTGATGCGAACGCCGTTGTTTTCGATGATAGCCCGAGCCGCATGGTGGCAGTAGTGGAGCCGATCGTTGGCGACGACCCGCAGCCCCTTGGTCTTGTACATGTACGCCACGACTCCGGAGCCGGAAAACGCGTCGATGACTGATCCCACATCCTCCGGGGTGTGCTTCCAGATCCACTCGACGAGCTTCTGCTTCGAGCCGATATAGTTGGTTATGTATTTGGGCCGCTTGTCCGGTGGCAGTTCCTTGATGACAAGTTCCGCGCCCTGAGCGATAAGCAACTCAATTCGGCGCGCGGCGTCTGTCTCGAGAAGGAACGCTAGCCGGTCGAGATCTGTTGCGAAGAGTTCCATCTAAGCTCCACCAGGATGGCGCAGTTCAACGCGCTCCTAATGGCTACATATGCGAAAGAATCCAAAAACGACGAAAAAACCATTCGCAGTCATCGATATCGATGCGGACAGAAGTACTTGGAGGCTTGTATGAGGAGACGACTACCGGCGAGGCAAGCCCTGCAGGACGAGCGCCGCGCATTCTTCTGCTGTGGCGAACTCCTGAGTCTCTATGATCTCACTGCGAGTGCCGATATACGGCGAAAGCGTGGCGCGATGATATTCCAGGAAATCCTCCGGCAGCGACTTTATATCATTCTCCACAAGTCGGTTGATGACCCAGTCTGCGTCTTCGGCAAAATCGTCGTTACCAGGCAGGTATTCCATGATGATGTCGAGGCCCGGCCCGGGTCCTTGCACCCAGACGCCTATGGGTTCATAATGCGGATCGGTATCGCGATCACGGAGGGCGTATTCCACCATATACCTAAGCTGCATGGTCCCACCCCTCCGCGATCTTCGTGTGCTCTTCAAGAAGCTGGACGTCTATCGCGTCAAGCTCGGACCTGTTGTCGTTCTTGTATCGCTGCCATTTGTCCCAGGCAACCACATAATCGTGCTCCGTGGCATCCATAATGAGTTCGATGTGATACGTGCGGTCGCGGTCATCGGTGAGGTCAAGCTCTAACGTGTCCTCCCGGCTCAAGTGAACAACCTTTATGGTGTGAGTATACTGAAAGCCGTTGTCGTAACCCACGGACTTGAACATCAGCCAGAAGTCAGTCTTTGTGATGTTCCCACCTGCATCGAAGTGCGGCGCGACCCGCGTAACGGTGTAGCTGTCGATAAGGCCGAATGGCAGGGGAGTATCGTGTCCCTCGCGCATTACCATAAGCGATCCTCCCCGATTGAACTCCTCGAACAGCGCTTGCAGCTTTGCCTTTTCCTCTGCTATGAAATCCCGCATGTTTACCTCACCAGAACGATGTCCTCAACCTTGCGGCCATCGGACAGAACGGATATGCCATGCTTTGCGAACACTTTGAGCACATTCGCCCGCTCCGACTCGCTTGAGACGACCACCGCCTCAAGGTTATCGAGCAGCGTGATCGAATACTTGAAGATGGTCTCGTTGCCCGAACTACGCGAAAAGCTCTTCCACGCAGCCGGATCACTGCCGCGATTACTGGTTACGTAATCATCTGTTACCTTGCCGTAAGTGTCATGGCTGTAGCTTATGGCATCCATTCTGCGCAGAAGCCGGTTCTTGAAATACAGTCCGCATTCGCCGCTCCTGCTCGAAAGAGGTGACTTGCGAATCCGCGTAAACACATAGCTTGCGCCGCCGCTTCGCATATCCGCTTCCGGCGACATGCCGCCCGGGGTAATCCCGGCTCTGAGCTTCTCCACGGTACTTATCATCGCGCCGTTGTTTTCGAGTGTACTGTCGAGAAACGTGCTCATATTCGAGTTATTGGTAAGGTTGTGGAAAAGGCTGTAGCCCGTCATCTGCTTTTCCATATCCTTGTCGGAGATATCGAATCTGTACTGATGCCTGTAACCGCCCATGACCTTACTGTTCTTGAATCCGTGCTGGTATTCCCCGACGGGATTGTATCCCGGCAACTTCGTGATGTCCGGCACTCCAAGCCGTTTCTCCCAGAACGAACGCATTGCCTGTATGCGCTCGGTCTTCGCGGCATTGCGTCCATCGAGATCAGTTACCATCCTGAGATACTCGGAGTCGCGGTCGGCTTTTGTGATATAAGCCTGTTTCGTCAGATACAGAATCTCCGCATCATCGGCGGTGGCGACGTTCGCCTTGAGTCCGACTTTCTCGATGTGTTCAAGCGCCGTCTCCAGGCTCTTTGTATCCGGGCGATTCGGTATAGTCACCTCAAGCTCACCCGAGTGCGCGTACAGGTTCTTCTTCGACCACGGACGATAGGTCGCGCGAATGCCGTCTCCGAAGTCTATTTCATATTGCTCACCGTCCGGCATCGGGTGTCCCCGGAAGAGCGATGTGGTTGTCGCCGCCTCGGTTTCGACCGATAGATCGCCACTCCTGATGGCGCGCCTGGACTGCATTACTTTCGTCTTTCGAACAGTAAAATCAGAATCCTTGACTTTCTTCCTGGGAGGAGAGTGCTTCTTCCGATAACTCTCAAACATCTCCGAGATAGGTTTTCTCTCCCTGGCAGCTTGCTGCGTCTTTTCAATCCATGCGATATAGACCTGTGCCATCTCCCGGATGTCTGGATCCTCGGAGCCTGTTAGCTTTCTGAGTGCATCAAGATGCTTAGTCACCTTGTCCAGCTTGGACTTGTTATATGTGCCGTCCTGCGCGTGATGGTTCACAGTCTTCACGGCAAGCAGGATGTCTTCGGCGAAATCATCCTCATCCAGAGGCTCTCCTATCCTTGCAGCACCGGTCTGTCTGTCGGATTTCCTGAGCGCGGGCAGTATCTTCGACTCGGCTTCGGGTCGCACCTTGAGCTTGATCACCGTTCGCTCCTTGCCGCCAACGGTCTCGGTAAAGATTAACGCGTTCTGGTCTTCGATGTCGGTTTCGTCTATAGGCAGCGTCTTGCCCTGCCAGCCGAGAAGACGCGCTTCCTCAATAATCTGCTCCTCTGCTTTACCGATGCGGCCAGTTGCCGGAGCCTCGGTGCCATCATCGAACCTGAACTTCTTTTTGTTGAGGACGTCGGCATAGAATTCCTCAAAGTCGCCGCGCAGGTTGTGCTTTCGGGCAAGCGCGAGATCGTAGAACGCTTTCTTCTTCAGTTCGTCGCTGCCGAACCTGCCCTCGACATATGGTCGGATCAAGGCCAGGTAATCATCATCAGATATGCGCTCTACCTCGCGGATGTAGCGCAGGGTGACCGAAGGATCGGCCGTCACCTTGCCCTGTTTCACCGCGCGAAAGAGAGTGTTGTAGAACGGCTCGCCCTCACCACAGGCTCCGTTGGGGTGGTAGTCGATGGAGAGTTTGTCAGAACCGAGGAACTTGAAAAGCTGGGCCTTGTCGATACCGTAGACCTTGCCGGATTTTGCCCGCAGAAACTGCTTGGAATGTCCGTCGTGATTGGAGATAATCCAGTCTATGACATGCTCGCGCTGAACCTGCGCGATATCATCGGACGAAAGATCGGTGACATCGAAACTGGAGAAATCAGACTTAGCCACCAGTCCGCCGCGCCACTTCTGAATAGAGCCTGCTCGTCCGTTAAGCCGGATCGTCCTGACTTCCATTGCTTCTGGGTCAATGAGACGCCCTATCTTGTACGCGGCCTCCTCACCATGCGCGATGAAATCGTCGGATGATTTACCGACCGGCTTGAAGAGCCATTTATCGCCGTTCTCGTCAAGCCAGAACTCCTTCTCGTGCGCCCCGCCGACGCTTGCCTTACCGACATACTTGAACTTCTCAGGCTTACCGTGCTCGGCCCAAGCCGCGTCTGCCGGATCGAACTCTGCGGTTTTCTTCGTAAATGTGTTCGGCGTCACGACTGTGACAGGCTGTGGGGTAACCTGTGGTTCCGGTGTATGAACTGCCTTCGGCTGTACTGCCTTACCAGGTTTTGCCAGGTGCTTCTCAGCCCACTTTGCATGCTTTGCCTCGATGCTGGCCTGTGCAGCAGACAGCTTAACCGGATCAGTCTCCGTGAACAACGTGATCAACTCGTCTTTCGATGACCACTGCCAATGCTTGACCTTTGTCTGCTTCGCCAGGTCCTTCAGCTCGCTAGACTTCATCGCCGAGACCTGCTGCTGGAATGTGAGCTTCTTAACTGCGACCTCCTTTGCGTGCTGTTCGAGGACCGACGTCGGCAGGCCCGCATCTTTCGCCAGTTCCATTTCGGCAGCTTTCACCGACTCGAGAAATGAGGAATACTGAGCGGGAGAAGACGGCATCACTATCTGCGATGTGGCGGTTTTGAGAGCTTGGTCGGCCTTCTTGAGCGCCTCCTGCTTTGCGGTATCCAAAGCCTGCTTCTTGGCCTGTTCAGCCATCTGCTGGCCCGCTAATTTCTCAAGAGCCTTGACGAGCTGCTCTTTGTTTTTCAGCGGCGGGATGCTATGTTTCTGCTTGGCAGCGATTAGGGCCTTACCGGCAAGGCCGGAGTGATCCATACCTGGCTCAAGGCCGTCCAGCATGTCGATCACTTCCGATTTGGTGAGGTTCAACGACACGCCGTGCTGCTTGGCCATGTCCTTGAGTTGGACCATAGTAAGGTTGGAAAGGTCGGTCTGTGGAGCGGGGCTTTTTGCGGCTTCTTCAAGTTCCTTGGCCTGTTTTATCACTGCCTGCTTCTCAGCAAGGAGCTTTGCAAGCTCGTCCTTACTGCGCAGCGCAGCGATATTGTATTGCTTTATCTTCACCTGAAGCGCGGTCCCCGATAGGTCGCCGTGATGGATTCCCGGTTCTGCCTGGTCGAGCAGTTTAATGAAATCGGACTTTGTTCGGGCGACGGCAACGCCGTTCTGTTTCGCCAATGTCTGAAGCTGCTTTACAGTAAGGGTGCCGAGATCCGCAATATCACCCGACTCGAATGCGCTCTTTAGCTTCTTCTCTTCTTCAGCCTTTTGTTGTGCCTGGAACTGTATCGCCTGCGGAGGCAAGATGCAGGCGTTCTGCCCGGGCGCAGCGGACGCGCCGAGTTCGCCGCCGCAGATCACCAGCGGCCATGCAACGACACTCGTGCAGCGGCAGTTGGGGTGAGCTGGCTGGCTGGGGAAGTGGTCGGTATCGAAGACCTTGCCGTCGAGACCACCGCAGACCGGGCACATCCGCTCTTCTTCCATTGCCAACCATTCGAGCTTCTGCACCCCGACCTCTCTGTGGAACTTGATGCGCCCCTGGTTGTGGGCACGCAAAACTTCCGTGCGGGCGATCATCTCCATCCGGTACTGTGCTTTGGAGAACACCTTGCTTCCGGCGTTGCGGAACGATTCTTTGTCCTCGATGACCTTTCCGAGATCCCGGGCTATATCGTCCGCGCCTTTGCCGGTGGCGATACCGGAGAGAATCGTGCGCTTGATGCCATCCGAAAGCTCGCGATGGATATCACCGACAAGCACCAGATTATAGTTGGCCATAAAGTCCAGCGCGTCGGTATCGATAAGGGTGAAGACTGATGTGGTGAGCTTGTCTATTCCGTCCGGTCTGAGATCGCAGTAGAAAGGCATCCGGGCAACTGCAAGTTCCTCGATCCCACGATAGACGCCGGATCTGAAGCTCGTCCGTGAAGCATTGCGGAACATCAATGTGTGGTCTTTACGGAGCGTACGCATAGTCTCGCGTATCTCGGCATCCAGCTTCTCAAAACCCTCCAATGCCGCGAGCTTATTGTCGGGCAATGAGCCAAGACTTTTGTAATTCATAAATGCCCGATGAACCTGTTCCTGTGCTGACTTGAGCGACTGGCTGAGCTGGTGAGCGACCTGCTCGGCGTAGAGATCGCGGGTCATAAGGCTTTTGTCCGCCGCCTCTCGTATGGCCTTGGCCTGCCATGTGAGATCGGCGACGGCACACATCATCGGGGAGGGTGAACTCACTTGCTCTCGACCTTCCTTGGTTGCAGGAACCGGCACGCCGGAGAGTCGAATGTGACTTCCGCCTGGATGACGCCGCAGCGATTGTGTTCGGCATCGAAGTATCCGCAGGAGTCACAGACTTCACCGTCGTGCTCACCCTTCGCAAACAGTCCGCCCCATGCCGCATCCGCTCTTGAGCCGGTCGGATTCTTCGCGGGGTCGAGACCAAGCATCTCCTGCGCCGTCTCCACGCTCATGATTCCGGCTACGGCCATATCGACGATGGGCTTCACCTGCTTCTCATCCAGGAGATCGACCGACTTGCCCTCGTGCTCCCGGTTGGCGGTCTCGGTGTCAGGGTCAAGGTCCATCTTGAGCTGCAGTGATGAGCGACTGATGAGCTTGCGGTCGTAAAGCTCGATAAGGAGCTTCTTGAAGTCCACCGCGTCGGTCGGGTCGAGGTCGTTGAAGACGAACTGGATGCCCTTTCCCTGATGCCCGGATATCTCAAGCCAGTCGGTGTATATCCAGTCGAGGATCGTCTTTGCCGCGTGCTTAATCTCCCGGATCATTATGAGCATCTTCTGCATAGAGACCGATGCGGTTGCGAAGTTCGGGCCGTCGCCTGCGACTAGCGACCGCGATAGCCCCAGCGCGACGACTATGTCTTCCTTTACTTCCTTGACCTTATCCTCGACATTGAGAACCTCGCCTTCGGTGCCGTAGGTCTCGACCGTCACGTAGAACGGCACGACCATGCCGCTTTTCAT
>JAAYKE010000024.1 GCA_012522575.1 Armatimonadota bacterium
ACGAGGCTAATATGGCGGTTGCGCTCAATCAGGTTGCGATTAGCGAGATACCTGTTAAGCCCGGCTCTTTGCTCAAATTGTCCAGGGCTGTGGAGGATGCTCAACTTAACATAGCGGATGCCTATGGATGCATTCTGGAACGTGGCAAGAGGGCGGTATTTGTCGTGGAAGGCGATAAGCTCGATGCGATCGAGGCCGCCGCCGCCAATGCGGGTCTGAAGGCCCTGAACTCCCTGGAATAGCATATTTTACTGCCGTTTGTGTGAAAACTTCGCAAATGGTAAGAGGTAAATAACTGTCTCGTCTATAAGACTATAAGATATAATTGATGTATTGGAAGGGGGCTTTCCTTTTATGCGCAAATATCGACTTGTTGTACTCGGCCTGGCTGTTGTAGTTGTAGTAGGGGCTGCATTTGCTGCGGGAACAAAAAAGGAAGCGAACTATATAGGCTCCGATGATTGCATTGCCTGTCATGAGGGCAGCCACGAAGCTCTGATCGCGGCGTTCAAAAAGACGGCGCACGCTACGGCGATGGCGGATGCCGCAAAGACTCCGGCTGCCGTTGTCGCCAAATTTGATGCAGATTCCCCTGTGTCAAAAGCGGACATAAAATATGTGTTGGGCGCGCAAAAGAGCAATCAGAATTATATGGATAAGGACTTCAAGGTGCTTGGCGGCAAGTGGAACGCGAAGAACGGTTCCTGGGTGGCTACCGCGCATGCGGATGCAGACGGCGCGACCAAATGCGTTGGCTGTCACGTGACCAATTTTGAGCCGACGAAAAAGACCTGGACTCAAATGGGAGTAGCCTGCGAAAGCTGCCATGGCCCCGGCGGAGAACACGCCGATAGCATGGACGCCGACGACATCCAGACGTTCAAAAAGCTGGATTCCAAAAAGAAGTCTATGGTCTGCGGACAGTGCCACTCGGTTGGAACGGATATGTCAGGCAAATATGCCTTCCCGACGGAATTCCTGCCGGGTGATGACCTTGCCAAGAGCTTCAAGCTCAAGGAAGGAAGCACGGATGCGGCGAACAATCAGTATAACGAGTTCATCACGAGCAAGCACTATGACGGCGGCATGGGTTGCGTCAACTGCCATGATCCGCACGGAAGCAAGTCAAAGGCCTCCCCGCAGCTCAGACAACCGATCATTGAGGGCTGTATGGCCTGCCATGCTGCGACTATCAAGAGTATGAAGGAACATGCGCCCACTGCCGCAGCAAATGCGACCTGTGCGACCTGTCACATGCACAAGGGTTCTCATGCGTTTGGAAAGGCGCAGTAGAGGCGATATCCGACCGTTGTGTCGTGATTGAAAATACGGGGCGCAAGTTTGGTAGCGCCCTTTATTTTTATTGTGGTTTTCTGTGCAATGCCCCGCTTGTCAATTACACGTTGCGTTACAGTCGCCGGATTAGTAGAATTGAAATTGACTATACTTCATGGACGAGATCGTATGACACTGGCAGCAAGATTTTTGATACCGCTGATTCTTGGTTTTTGCATTCTCACGTGTGCGTGGGCCGAGCCGGTTCCTGTGCGCATTATGATCGGCTCTAGCGAAGCTGCGCTTGCTCCCAGGCCGGTGTTTGACGGTGCAGGCGTGTTGGCTCCGGTGCAGATCGTATCTCTGCTCGGGGCCAGTCGGGTCGATGCAGAAAATGGCGATATGATCGTCACGGCCGCAGCCGGTCAGGCCGGAACCATCAAGCCCGTCTATGTAAATGGCGTTCGGATGATCCCTGTGGATAAGCTGATTGCACTGATCGGCGGCGAACGATCCTGGGACGCGGCAAAACGCACCCTCACACTTATAGCGCATCTCAACTCCGTGGAGTTCGACGAGAATACTCTCAAGATCAACTGTTCCTTTCCGGTTCGAGTGACCACAAAGACCTGGGACGGCAACATTATAGTGGACGTGGCAAACACCAAACTTGTCTCGGAGGCCAAGGAAGTCTACGTCGGCTCTCCGCTGGTCTCCAAAGCGCGGCTCGGTCAATACGACAGTAAGACTGCGCGCGTGGTGATGGAGCTTGTTCGCAACACAGGGTATTCGATAGATGCGCAGGGAGCGGTATCTCAGGTGCAGATCAAGGTGGGTGATGGGCTGGTTCCTCCGCCGACCGTCGCTGCGCAGCCTGCGAAATCAGATAAGACCTATGCTGTGAGAGGCATAAAAGTGCAGCATGTGGACGAGCGGTCATTCAACATTGTAATTGCCACGTCAAACAAGTCTGCCGCCTCGACTGTATTGAAAGTAAGCCCGCCGCAGATTCAAATAAATTTGCCGGGAGCAAGGTTTGATGATACATGTGAGGTCGAGGGCAAACACGCGCTGGTCAACCCCGAACTTACCAAGTCAACATCGGGCGCGCAACTGCTTTTGCGGTTGTCGAGGCCATTGGCCTACAGTATTGACGTGCGCGATACCGAAACTATAGTGTATGTGCGGCCTCCCGATAAATCAGGGGGAACGCTGTCGAACAAAGTGGTTGTTGTGGACCCGGGGCACGGCGGCAAGGAATGCGGCGCGCAGGCAGGGGGATGCAGCGAAAAGATAATTAACCTGCAACTGGCCAAACAACTTTCGAGCGCTCTTGAAAAACGCGGAGCGCATGTCATACTGACCAGGAGCGGGGACGATCAGTTGGGGCTTTCGGCGAGATCCAAGATTGCCATTGATGCCAGCGCGGACTTCTTTATCTCGCTGCATTGCAACTCCAATGTGTCGCCAAACAGTGCGACCGGCATTGAAACCTACTATCATCAGCAGTTGCCAAGTCCCAAACTGCTTGCCTATGCCATACAGAGTGGGGTGTGCAAGTTTACGGGAATGTATGACAGGCAGGCGCGCAGTGACCGGGTTCTGTACCAGTCGGGTTTGGGGGTGCTCAGGGGGCTTGCCGGCTCCGACATTCCCGGGGCGCTTGTCGAATGCGGCTATCTTAACCACTCCTCCGACCGCGCCAAGCTGAAGGAGGAGAGCTACAGGGCTAAGGTGGCCGAGGGAATCGTTGCGGGTTTGAGGGCGTACATAGAAGGAATACCGATACAATAGATGGCACGGCTGTCGCAGGAGGCGAGTGGGGGTAATGGCTAGGAGAAAAAAGAAAAAGACCGGCGGGTCGGCAGGGCTGATAATTGGGGGAATGATATTGCTCTGCGTGGTGGCCGCGGGCGCATATTATTATATGAACCAACGTCCGACCGGCCTTGGTCAGCCGACTCAAAAGCCGGTTGTGACCGTGACTCCGCAGGATGCTCCCCAGGCTCCGGAACGAAAGGTAATCCTTTACCTGCCCAAACAAAGCAATACAGGGTTCTATCTTGCTCGTGTCGCCGTGATGAGCCGCGATAAGGGAGATATTCTGGATACCGCGCTGAACGCTCTGCTGGATACCAACAAAAAAGATGGAGGGACGGCGTCGGTATTGATACCGAAGGAAACCAAATCCCTGGCTCCGGTTAAAGTGCGGGATCGAGTCGCCACAATCGACCTCAGCAGCCAGTTTACAGACAATTTTTCGGGCGGCTCCGAGCAGGAAGCTCTCACCGTGAATGCCATCGTTCACACTATGGTGGCAAACAGCGGCGGCAAGGTGAAAAGTGTCCTGATATTGGTCAACGGGGCCTCGGTGGAGACCCTTGGAGGACATCTGGAGCTTTCATATCCCATCGAAGCGGATTCCACGCTGCTGAAGCCGGATGGGTCAAAGTGAACTTTCCTATCGGCGTTTACGATTCCGGGTTGGTCGGCCTCAGCGTAGCATCACGAATCCTACAGACGCTGCCTGATGAGAGAATCATCTATTTTGCCGATACCGCGCACGTGCCGTATGGGGAGCGTTCCTTTGAGGACATCCGAGTATTCTCGAAGGCGATAGCGGGGTTTCTGATCGATAAAGGCGCGAAGGCTGTGGTGGCGGCGTGCAATTTATCCAGCGCGGTTGCTCTCGATATATTGACCGATACGTTTCCGCAGATACCGATTCTCGGAGTGATCGAGCCGGGCGCGAGGGCTGCGGTGCGTGCGGCAAACGGGCATCCAATAGGGGTTTTGGCGACCACGGGCACGATCAAAAGCGGGGCCTATCAAAACGCCATCGGCGCTCTGGATCGGTCGATTCCGGCTATTGGCCGGGCGTGTCCGAGGTTTGTGCCGCTGGTGGAATCGGGTATGGCAGATAGCGAAGATGCCGCCTCAGCCGCAGCAGAATATGTCCAACCGCTGCTGGAGGCGGGCTGCCGAACGATTATACTCGGATGCACGCATTATCCTTTTCTGATCGATCCCATACGGTCAGCCGCCGGGCAGGACGTGACCATAGTCGACCCGGCAGAGGAAACTGCCGCAGAGCTTGCGGCTTTGCTATTGAGACGCAAAATTGCAGGTGACGGGTTGGATTCCGCTCATGAGTTCTATTCGAGCGGGGAGTCGAGTGGATTTATGACTTTGGGGAGCCGATTTTTGGGGCGTACAATCGCTGCGGTTTCGCATGGCGATCTGCAGGGTGCAAAATGAGATACGAAACCAGCCCAGACATTCGCAACTATCGAAAATAACAACGGGGGACCGATTTATGATTCGCCTTGACGGCCGAGCAACAGACCAACTACGACCAGTGAAAATAACCCGCAATTATCTGAAATATCCCGATGGAAGCTGCCTTATTGAGATGGGGGACACCAAAGTTATCTGCTCCGCTTTTGTGGAGGATAAGGTTCCTCCTTTTTTGAAAGGTTCCGGACAGGGATGGGTGACTGCGGAGTATGGTATGCTGCCCGGTTCATGTGAGACTAGAGCGCGAAGGGACTCGGCTGTCGGACGGATTAACGGCAGGGGACAGGAGATTCAAAGGCTGGTGGGACGCGCGATTCGGTCGGTTGCCGATCTCAACGGATTTGGGGAGCGCACGGTATGGCTCGATTGCGATGTGCTGCAGGCCGATGGAGGTACGCGAACGGCGTCGGTGACCGGGGCTTTTGTAGCGTTTGTCGATGCGTGCGCTCAAATGAAAAAGAATAATATCTGCAAGAAACTGCCCTTTTCGGATATCATTTCCGCGATCAGCGTCGGAGTTGTGATGGGCGAGGAACTGCTGGACCTCAACTATCAGGAGGATTCCAACGCCCAGGTGGATATGAACGTGGTAATGACTGATACGGGCAGGATAGTCGAGGTGCAGTCCACAGGGGAGGGCGCTCCGTTTACCCGCAAGCGGTTCGATGCCCTGGTGGATATGGCGCATAAGGGGATCGTCGAGTTGAGCGCGGTGGTCAAGACGACCCTTGCCGATGTGCTGTGAGAAAGCTCGTTGTCGCAACAAAAAACCTCGGCAAAGCTCGTGAAATAGCCGAGATGATGGCTGATATGCCGTTTGAGATAGTGTCTCTGGCGGATTATCCCGATGCTCCGGAGGTGCAGGAGTCAGGGGCCACGTTCACCGAAAATGCCATAATCAAGGCCACCGCCTATGCGCGATTTACCGGCGAGTTGGTGTTGGCGGATGATTCGGGGCTGGAGGTGGATGCGCTAGGCGGCGCTCCGGGTGTGCTTTCCAGCCGCTTTGCTCCCACCGACTCCGAACGCAATCAGCGCCTTTTGGATTTATTGCATGACGTGGCCAATGATAAGCGGACGGCGCGGTTCAGGTGCGTGGTGGCCGTCGCCGAGCCTGACGGAGATACCCTGACATGCGAAGGCAGCGTGGAGGGACTCATCTCCCGTGAGCCGAAAGGGGAGAACGGGTTTGGGTATGATCCGGTATTTTATGTTCCCGAACTCGATAAACACTTCGCCGAGCTTACACCTGCCCAAAAAAACGCCCTCTCACACCGTGGCAGAGCCTTGGAGAAGGCAAAGGCCATGCTAGCTGCGCGATAGAAACGCCAGTCCGATCTCCGCTTACAACCCGTTGCATAATGCCGCTGTGAATGCTAACCTATTGTGAGATGGAATTTCATTTATCCCTTATTGCACAGGAGATATCCAGATGAAACGAGCATTGTTTGCCTGGGGTGGCTGGGATGGCCACGAACCTGAACAGACAACCGAAAAAGCCTCCGCTGCGCTTGCTCAGGCGGGCTTTGAAGTTGTGGTCAAAGACACGATGGCGGCCTTTGACGATGTGGACGAGGTGAAGAGCTTCGATCTTATCGTACCGTGTTTTACTATGGCCGAGATCAGCCCGACACAGTGGTCAGCGATGAGCCGGGCCGTTCGAAGCGGCGTAGGTTTTGCGGGTTGGCACGGAGGCGCGGGAGATGCGTTTAGGACGAATACGGACTACCAGTTTATGGTAGGCGGGCAGTGGGTGGCGCATCCGGGGGGAATAGTGGATTATGAGGTCAAACTCCTCAGCTACACCGGGGACCCCATTATTGAGGGCATCGAGGACTTCAAGATGCGCTCCGAGCAATATTATATGCACGTGGACCCAAGCAACGAGACCCTGGCGGTTTCCATTCTTGGCCACCAGGACGAGGCTCCGTGGATCAAAGGCTGCATTATGCCTGCGGTCTGGAAGCGCAAATATGGCGAAGGTCGGGTGTTTTATTCTTCGCTGGGCCACTGTGCGTCCGATTTTGACGTGCCCGAAGTTTTGGAGATTCTCAAGCGCGGAATGGTCTGGGCCGCGAGATAATTAGAGGAGAGAGCAATGACGCCTGCAAAAGTCGGTATTGTCGGATGCGGAACCATAAGCGGCATATATTTTGAGTCGGGAAAGACTTTTGACATTCTCGACATCGTCGGTTGCGCCGACCTGTTTTTTGACAGGGCCGAGGCAAAGGCCAAAGAATATGGCTGCAGGGCGTATCGCAGCGCCGAGGACCTCCTTGCCGATCCGGAAATAGAGATCGTTGTAAACCTCACCATACCCAACGCGCATGCCTCGGTAGCTCTGGCTGCGATTGCGGCGGGCAAATCCGTTTACAACGAAAAGCCGCTTGCCATCAGCCGCGAAGACGGCAAAAGGATGCTGGAGGCGGCTGCGGCAAAAGGAGTGAGGGTCGGATGTGCGCCGGATACGTTTATGGGCGGAGGCATTCAGACCTGCGTGAAGCTCATTAAAGATGGCTTGATCGGCGAACCTATTGCATCCACCGCGTTTATGACCTGTCACGGTCACGAAAGCTGGCATCCGGACCCGGAGTTCTACTACAAAGCCGGCGGCGGGCCAATGTTCGATATGGGGCCATATTATCTCACCGCGCTGGTTGCCATGATGGGGCCGGCGCGTCGAGTGACAGGCTCCGCGAGGGTCACATTCCCCGAACGCACAATCACCAGCGCGCCAAAACACGGAACGAAGATAGCGGTCGATGTGCCGACGCACGTTGCCGGAATCATCGACTTCGCCAATGGTGCGATCGGGACGATTATCACCAGTTTCGACGTGTGGGCTGCGGAGCTTCCGAGAATTGAGATATACGGCACGCACGGCAGCCTCAGCGTTCCCGAACCCAATGGATTTGCGGGGAATATCAAATTAAGAAAAGCGGACGGCAATGATTGGGTTGATGTGGATTTCACGCACGGCTACTCCGATAACTCCCGCGGAATAGGGGTTGCGGATATGGCCTATGGCCTTCGATCCGGCAGAAACCACCGCGCCAGCGGCGAACTGGCCTATCATGTACTGGATATTATGCACGCATTTCACGATGCGTCGGATACGAGCAGACACGTTATGCTCGAAAGTAGTTGCGCCCAGCCAGACCCTCTGCCGGTAGGGCTTCGGCATGGGCTGCTTGATGAATAAGTGAGGTAATATGTTTCACCTGTCTGCCAAAGATATAATGACGCGCGATGTTATCACGGTGCGAAAGGGCGCTTCAATCGACGGGGCTGCGCGCTTGATGGCCGAACACGGCGTCAGCGGCCTTCCGGTTGTCGATGCCGACGGCTATCTTGTCGGCATGCTCACCGAAAGCGACATCCTGTTAAAGGGACTTCATGCGCCTGCCGAGCGGCGCGTATCCACCAATGGACTCTTTGCTCCGCTGCCTGATGCGGTCGATGAGGCCCATCGCCGTGCACAAAGTGAGCGCGTAGAAGAGGCGATGACCACCAATATCGTCGTTTTTAGCGAGGAATCGCCTGTAGCCAACATAGCGCGCGCCATGATCGAGCACGACATCAACAGGGTTCCGATAGTGGAAGGACGCAAAGTGGTGGTGGTCGTTAGCCGCAAGGATGTTCTTCGGGCGATCGCGGCAGACAGCGGGGGCGATTATGGGTCCGATATTCA
>JAAYKE010000025.1 GCA_012522575.1 Armatimonadota bacterium
GGCAAAACCAACTGCCAGAAGAGCCGGCACAGGCCGTGCCATTAGCGCTACAAGGATAGCATAAACTAAAATAAAAAGGGACATTTTCCCTTTGCAAAAAGGGGACATAGTCCCTCTGCTATAACAGGAGTTTGACGCAGGGTAAATAGCTTACGAATGATGAGGTCTGGAGGTTAGAGGCTGGAAATGGGGTGGCAATACCTGCTCGAACTTTGGACATCTGACCTCGGACATCGAAAAAAGCAGACTTCTCACTGCGTTCGAAGTGACATATCGCCCGACAATGAGAATTGAGAGCCGGATGAGGGCATGGTATAATCCACATGCAGATCTTCGGCCCGAAATCGCCGATGGGGTTTTAGTCTATTGAAATTTCGTTTGTATATTATACTAATTATAGCTCTTATGTTAGTGCAGTTGCCGGGATATGCCGGGGAGCCTGTGAGCGCAAAGGAATATCTGGCGCTGCGCAAGTCGATGATGACTATGCTGCCCATGCAGGAACTCAAGGCTAATCCGGCTTCCTATATCGGTAAGGTTTTTGAGCTGCGAGGCCAACTGATGGGTCATTGCGGAAATACGGTTATTTTGAGCAACGCCGAAGGGGAATCGTATACGCTGACCGCGGATTCGCCGCCCTCTCAGATCGGAGCGCAGCTCGCGTGTCTGGTTAAAATCGGCGATAAATCCACCTGTTCACTGAGCGACCTTCAACTTGTGGCAAGCGCTTTTCTTATCGATGTGCAGCGTGCAGAACCCAAGCCCAAACCCGCAACCTCCCCTGCCAGCACCAAACCTGAGCCGCAGAACGCTTCCGAGAACAAAACCACTACGCAAATCAACTCCACAGAACTCGTTCGAATATATACGAATGCCGTCAAGCGGTTCAATTCCAAACTGAGCAGCGAGCAGGCCGACACGATAGCCAGAAGCATTTTAGGGTTCAGTTCTCACTATAAAGTAGATCCGAGGCTGGTGTGCGCGGTTATACTGGCGGAGTCCAATTTTCGAGTAAATGCAACTTCTCGCGCCGGAGCGCAGGGTTTGGGACAGCTTATGCCAAGCACTGCAGCAGGGCTTGGCGTCAACAACGCCTATGATCCGGTGCAAAATATATACGGGTCGGTGAGATATGTCAGAAGTATGCTGGATCGAACCTCCGGCAACAAACACTTCAACGAACTCACCGGCAATGACCTTGCGCTGGCGCTGGCTGCATACAACGCGGGGCCGGGAGCCGTAAAAAAACACGGCGGGATTCCGCCTTACAAGGAGACGAGGAATTACGTGCAGCGGGTAACGTCTATCTATAAACAGTTGTGCGGGGTAAAATAAGTAGTCCGTCGAAAAGAAATCTCGAAAAAGTATTATACTGACAGGTGACGTTTTCCGGCGTTGCCGTTTATAAAACGCAGGAGCCGATCTCCGTATTGGCATTTACAGCAAATATGCAGGAAATGCACGACGCGGAGTTCTAACGCTGCGCACAAGAGGGATAACTATGAGAACGTGTCTTTGTGCCATTGTATTTTTGATGATTATTTGCCCGGCGGCGATCGCTGCCGAAGAACCTGCTGCGGTTATTCCGCTCTATCCGGGCGGCGAATCTACCCTGGAGGTCAGCCTTGCCAATGAGGACCTGCTGCCGACGCTGAAGGCTGTTCTGCCAATGCTGAAAGGCGGGGGGATAGCGGACAAACTGAACCCGGATGACCTCGAACCGATCCTTAGAAATGTCAGGCTGGTCGAGGTAACGCAGGTCGAGATCAAAAATAATGACACCGATTCGAAAATCGCCGACTTCTACACCAAAAATGCGCCTGCAGGCGAATGGAGCCAGGTTTTTCGAAACACCACACAGAGCGGCGGCACTATAGGACTTTTTATCCAGAGTGGCGGAGAAAAGTTCTACGCATTCAGGATTCAGCCGACCAAGGACAACGGCAAAGCCATCCGCAAGGTGACGACCGTACGGCTTGAGGGAAAGATCGACTTTGCGAAGGCTCTGGCGACTGCGGCCAAGCTGATGCTCTGATAAATGAAAAAGGGCGTCTATCAACTCCTGATAAGACTCGATTCGGATACTACCATCCCCGTGGGAAAGCTCGGCGTTTTTGACTTTTCCCGGGGATATTATGTATATACGGGCAGCGCGATGGGTGGGTTGGAGGCTCGCATTGCCCGACACCTGTCCGCTGAGAAACGTTGCCACTGGCATATCGATTATCTACTTGAGCAAAGCGCGATTATACGATATGCTATAATGGAATGCCCGACTGGTGAATTGTGCACGGAATGTGCTGTAAACGCGGCGACGCTTGACATGGACGGCGCAGTGGAGCCGGTTAAAGGCTTTGGGTCCAGTGATTGCAAATGTCGCACTCATCTGGTTTATTTTGCAAGCGAGCCGGCATTGGCATTGGACGGTATCCCGCCGTAAAGACCTTATGCCGGTATGACGTTCCGAGGAAGGCACGTATGCAAGTCGAAGACAGCCCCTATAAGGTCACCCTGGGAGTTTTCGAGGGTCCTCTCGATCTGCTTCTGCACCTCATCCGCTCCAACGAAATCGACATCTACGATATTCCGATAGCGGAGGTTACTGAGCAGTATTTGTCGTATTTATCTCTGATGGAGTCGCTCGACCTTGAGGTTGCCGGCGAGTGGCTGGTTATGGCGGCGACGCTGCTTGAGATTAAAAGCCGTATGCTGCTGCCGGATGACCCGAAGGAAGAACTCGAAGAAGAGGCTGTCGATCCGCGCGTGGAGCTTGTCGAGCGACTGATCGAATATGAGAAGTTCAAGGGCGCGGCGGAGGTCTTTCGGGAGCGGGAAGCCGAACAGGCGAAGGTGTTTGGCAGGGGTGCGGTCGAGTTGGATTATGACCTTCGACCGGAGTTCGATCTATCGAATATAACTGCGGTCGATCTGCTGGCCGCGCTTCAGCGCATATTGTCCGATATTGATGAGGAACCTGTCACCAGCATCCAGCGTCGCAAAGTCAGCGTTCGGATGCGGATGCGGGAGATTTATAAAAGAGCCATCGATGCGGCAGGGCAACTGCACTTCGTTGATTTGTTTGACGATGTGACGAGCCGGGTGGAGGTGGTCATTACCTTTCTCGCGTTGCTGGAACTGTTGAGGCAGAAAAAGTTGACTGTGAAGCAGGCAAAGGCGTTCGCGCCTATTGAAATTAAACTCGTGGAGCAGAATGGAAGCTAGAGATAACATATTGGAAGACGGATGCGAAATAGTCTCGGCACAGCCCGTCTCGGAAGCATCGGTGGAGGAGATCGCTGAGGCTGCCTGCGGGGTGGCGCTCGCAAGGGAATCTCTGCAAGAGGCCCCGGCGCATCGAAACGGCAAACTGAGGCACGTCGTGGAATGTATGCTGTTCGTTTCTGCCGAGCCTATGAGCGCGGATCAAATTGCCCAGACCCTCGAAGTCGAACCGGAACGTGTGGAAGACGCTCTGTCGGTCCTGGAAGAGGACCTCAACTGCGGTCATGGGCTGCAGTTGTTGAGAGTGGCCGGGGGATATCAGATTTGCACGAGGCCGGAGTTTGGGGAATACTGCGCCTTGATATTGCAGCCGGCGAAGAGAAAGCTCTCCAAAGCCGCGCTGGAAACCCTGGCTGTTGTGGCATATCGACAGCCCTGCACTATACCTGAGGTGGAAGCGGTGCGCGGAGTCGATGTTGGCGGGGTGATGAAAACGCTTATGGAACGCAGGCTGATTAACGAAGCCGGGCGCAAACAGGCTCCGGGAAGGCCGGTTCTGTATACTACCACGCAGGAGTTTTTAGAGTATTTCGGCCTGAATGATGTTTCCGAACTGCCGGATATCGATATGCTTGCGGTGGAGGCGGTGAAGGCCCTCGAGGCGCAAAAGGACTTGTTCAGCGAGGATGCTGCGCAGGACGACGAGACAGGCGTCGATGAGGAAGTCGGCAAATAATTCCGGGATGGATGCAGAATCCCGCGAATTTTGGTTATGCTTTAGTTGATATGCGTTGTTGCTCCTTCGGAATACCCTCAACAGACAACTTTGCGATTTGATGAAATTGGTTTTTATGAATATGTCGATTGCGCGAAGCCTGTGCCTGACAAACCGGGCCTTATTGATTATAGTATCGTTTTATGCGGTGATGATGATAACATCGGCGGCGGCTGCCAACGCCCCTGATATTGATGCGCTGGGCGCGGTGTTGATGGATTTGGACACGGGTCGGGCGCTGTATGAAAAGAACCCGCACCAGAGGCTGCCCAACGCCAGTACCACCAAAATTATGACCGCTATTCTGCTTATCGAGCATTGCGAGATGACCGATTCCATCGAGGCAAGCCAACACGCCTGCGCAACGCCTTATACGTCACTTCACCTTATGCCCGGGGAGACTATCAACGCGAAGGACTTGTTGACGGGCATGCTGGTGCGCTCAGCTAATGACGCATCGGTGGCGGCGGCAGAGCATATTGCGGGGTCTACGGAAAATTTTGCAAAGGCGATGAACGCCAAAGCGATTAGTCTCGGCTGCACGGATACGAATTTTGTTACGCCCAACGGGCTGCACGATCCCGATCATTATTCATCGGCTTATGACCTGTGCCTGATAACCCGCTATGCGCTGCGCTATAAGGAGTTCAACGAGGCAGTTAACACGCGCAAGTATCTGCTAAACAGCCGGTCGATGAATAAAGAGGATTTGTGTGTGTTCGCTAATAGCAAGTTTTTGCGGAGTTATCCCGGCGCGGACGGGGTAAAATCGGGTTATACCAGGCAATCGCGCAAGTGTTATGTGGGAAGCGTGACTCGTGACGGATGGAGGCTGATTTCCGCGGTGCTGGGCAGTTCGAACGCGAATGTCGATACCGCAGCCCTTATGAATTATGGATTTGCAAACTTCGAACAGGTCAGGGTTGTAGGAAAAAATCAGAAGTGCGGGGATGCTGCGGTGACGGGGGGACGCCGTGCTACGGTTCCTGCGCTGGCGGTTAAAGAGTTGAGGGTTCCGGTGGCAAAAAATGGGAGCAAAGTGACTACTCGCCTGGAATTTGCGGATATTGAAGCTCCCATCGCCAGGGACGCGAATGTCGGCAGGATTGTGGCGATGGTGGATGGGCAGCAGGTTGCATTCGCCGAATTGAAGGCTGGCGAAGAGATGGGAATAAGTTTGTGGAGACGGGCGCGCACTTTGCTTAAAGGATGCGGCATGGTGGTGGCGCTTGTGATTGCAGGTAGATATGGAAGACAGATTGCAAAAAATTCTCGCCGCCGCAGGCGTCGGATCGCGTCGCCACTGCGAAACTATAATCGCCGCCGGTAGAGTTGCAGTAAACGATGTGGTCGTCACTGAGCTTGGCACAAAAGCGGACCCGCAAAGAGATACGATCACTCTTGACGGCAAGCCTATAGGCTCGGCGGCTGAAAAAACGTATATTGTGCTTAATAAACCGCCCGGATATACGTCCACTCGATCTGATCCGCACGCGGAAAAGACGGTGATGGAGCTTGTGAGCGGCATTGGCGGGTATCTGTATCCGGTAGGCCGCCTCGATGTCGACTCCGGCGGGCTTTTGATTATGACAAACGACGGGGAGTTCACAAAACTGGTGAGCCATCCTTCTCATGAGGTCGAAAAGACCTATGTTGCGGTGATCAAGGGCAGAATAAAGTCGGTGGATTTGGATGCGCTGGAACAGGGGATAGAATTGGACGATGGGATGACTGCTCCGGCGCGCGTGAGGCTGATATCATCGTCGCCCAGAAATGGTACAAGCACGGTCGAGATGACGATACATGAAGGACGAAAGCGACAGGTGCGGCGGATGTTTGCGGCGGTCGGACATAAAGTCGAAAAACTGACGCGCACCAGGATCGGAAGGCTCGATCTGAAAGGTCTGCGTGAGGGGGAGTATCGCCGACTCACCAGACGTGAAATAGCTGAACTGCGCGAAAGCACGCGAAATAGAAAACGCGAAAGCTCGAAAAAGCAGATTTCTCGCTCTGCTCAAAGCGACGGGAACGTTAAAAGCCGTCGGTCGTCATCGCCCAAGTCGCAGCCCTGAACGTTTGACCAATAGCAGATGAAAAAACTTGTATGTCTGATAATTATAGCCCTTTGCCTGACGAGCGGAGCTTGTTTGGGCGATTATCCCGTGCGCGTTAAGGATGCGCGGGGAAAATCGGTGTTGATAAAAACCAAGCCGATGAGGATAGTATCGCTTGCGCCGGGCAATACGGAGATGCTCTACGCGATCGGGCTGACGAACCGAATCGTCGGGGTGACGCGCTATTGTGACTATCCTGCTGCGGCCAAGCAGAAGCCCAAGGTTGGGGATATGACGGTCGATATAGAAACGGTCGTCTCCCTCAAGCCTGACCTAGTTTTTGCGCACTCTGCTCTCAATTCGACTGCGATCCCGAAGCTGGAGAAACTCGGCCTGACCGTATTTGCCATCGATCCTAAAAGCCTCGCGCAGGTAGCCGACGATATTCGAACCCTTGGCAAAATTGCTGCTCGACCTAAAACAGCCGACCTTGCAGCGAGCAAAATGGAGTCCGCCATAAAAACCGTAAAAGCCGATTCCGCAAAAAAGCCCGCTCGTCGGGTGCTGGTCGTGGTGCAGTCCAGCCCGCTGTGGTCTGCAGGGCCGGGGACTTTTGTCGATGAGATGCTGAAGACCATCAGCGCGACCAATGTGGCTTACGACGCCAAGCCGGGGTTCGTGCCATTTTCGAGGGAGTTGGCGATATCGCGGAACCCGGATGTGATAATCAGCGGCCATCAACCCGATATCGCGTTTTTTAACAGAAGCCCTGAATGGAAAACTACCGGCGCAGTCAAAAACAAGCGCGTTTATGTCATCGACAGCGATATTATTATGCGCGCCGGCCCCAGGCTCGCGGATGGGCTGAAGGAAATGGCGCGCAAGGTTGACGGTTAAAGGGAGCGATTCGCAGACCGCTCCCGTCCTGATTCTATTCGCCGGTTAATGTTATCCCGCTGCAGGCAGCTCAGGCGATTGATTTGACCGCCTCGATGATATCCTCCACCGTCGGCACGCACGCGTCCTCCAGCGGCTCGCTCATCGGAATCGGACAGTCCTTTCCGCTGAGCATAACCGGCTGGGCGTCGAGGTAGTCGAATCCGGTTGCGCCATCCTCGAATTGATACTCCATCAACTGCCGCGTGATCTCCGCGCCGACTCCGCATCTCGGGTAGCCTTCGGATACCGTGACCAACCTGCCGGTCTTGCGAACCGATTTGGCTATTGTGCCGATATCGAGCGGATTGAGGGTCCTGGGGTCGATGACTTCGACGTGAATACCCTCTTTTGCAAGCTCATCAGCCGCGGCCATCGCGAAGTGCAGCATTCTGCAGTAGGCGACAATGGTCACATCGGTGCCGGTTTTTTTAATATCTGCTACTCCGAGCGGGATGATGTAGTCATCGTCCGGAACCGGCCCTGTGACTCCGGAGTACAGCACCTTATGTTCAATGAACAAAACCGGGTTATCATCACGAATGGCCGCCTTCAAAAGGCCCTTCGCATCATAAGGAGTTGCGGGCATGACGATATATATCCCCGGAATATGCAGGAACATCGCCTCGAGGCTCTCTGAGTGGTGGGCGGCGATCGATCGCCCTACTCCGCCTTCGGTGCGCACAACTGCCGGGACCCTGGTCTTTCCGCCAAACATATATCGGTTGTAGCCGAGGTTGTGTATAAGCTGGTCTGATGAGATGGTGAGGAAGTCGATATACATAATCTCCGCAATCGGCCTGATTCCTCTCATTGCGGCTCCGCCCGCGGCTCCAACTATGGCAGCTTCGCTGATGGCGGTGTCTATGACCCTTGCCGCCCCGAACTCGTCATAAAGGCCCCTTGTGGCGGCATAAGCTCCTCCGTAAAGCCCGACGTCTTCGCCCATTATGATTACGCTTTCATCGCGCTTCATCTCCTCGCGCTGAGCGTCGACAATCGCCTGGCCGTAGGATTTGATCGGCACGCCGTGTTTCTCTTCGACTGCCTTGATCTCCGAAGCCTTGAGCTTGGGCAGCGGCCCTGAAGCGATTGCGCGAACCTCGGCCTCGATCTGCTGGATTTTGGGCAGCACGACGGCCTCTGCCTTGATGTCCAATGCCAGTTTCACCTCATCGACGGGCACATAAACATCGTTGTAAAGCTCGCTTACATCCGGATATGGGCTGTCCATGCCGAATTTGGTGGCGTTTTCTATAGTTTTGGCCGCCTTTGCCTCTGCTTCATCAAGCTCCGCCTGAGTTGCGCCGAAATCTTTGAGCAGCCTTTTGCCGAGCACGGTAATCGGGTCTCGCTCTTTCCATTCCGACTCCTCTTCGCGTGTGCGATAAACGCGCTGGTCACTTGAGGAGTGGCCATACCAGCGGTAGGTTTTGCACTCCACCAGGGTCGGCCCATCGCCACTCCTCGCCCTGTCGATCGCCTCGCGAACTGTTTTCTTGACCTCCACAACATCCATCCCGTCGCAAATCGCACCGGGAATGCCATAGCTGGAGGCGCGTTCGGCGATATCGGCGATTCTGGAGGCCTGTCCGGCGCAGAGGTTGGATCTCTCGTGGAAAGGAACGCTCATGCCATAGAGGTTGTTTTCGCATATATAGACAATGGGAAGCCCGCACAGCAGGGTAGCTCCCATATTCAGCGCCTCATGGAAGCTGCCGGTGTTTGTGGCTCCGTCGCCGAAGTAGCACAACACCACTGCGCCGGTTCCTTTGAGTTTTTCCGCGAGGGCTGCTCCTGTTCCGATGGGAATATTGCCGCCCACGATTCCGGTGGAGCCGAGGCTGCCTTTTTCGACATCTGCGATATGCATCGAGCCGCCGCGTCCCTTGCAATATCCGGTGGCCTTGCCCATAAGCTCGGCCATCATTTTGTTCCAGTGATCCTGCCGGGCGGCTTCATCGGCGGCGTGCTTATTGCCCATAGCTCCGCAGTGACCGTGGCCCCGGTGGGTCGATGCGATAACGTCGCGGTCCTCGAGTTCTGAAACGGAGCCAACTGCTACGGCTTCCTGGCCTGCGTAGAGATGCGACGCGCCCTTGATTGTCCCGTCGCGCAGGAGTTTGTAGACAGTGTCCTCAAAAATACGAATCTCATGCATCTGGCGCAGATAGTCGAGCATCTCGGCTTTTGAAACTGACAGTTTATCAGGTGCAGATTTGGCAGCAGCTTTCTTCGGCATAATGATGGTTCCCCTAAAAATACGGCACGGCAGACAGCCGCGCAATGTGCTTTTTTTGATCGGCCGCTCAACACTCGGCCCGTGCTTATTCTACCCCCGAATAACCCAGCTAGTCAAATCGTGGCCGGTTGCCGGGCAATATCCTGATTGACCGTCTATTATCTGAGGTGTATTATTAGTCAAATGCGCGCGTTGTCTTTCATTTTGATACTTTTGGCGTTTGCGGCCGGCTCTGAGCTGGCTGGCGCGCCTGCAAACTTCACTTTGTGGTTGAAGGCTCATCCGCAGGCTATTGTGGCCGACGGACGCAGCCAGACGACCATAACTGCCGAGGTGCGAGATACGCGCGGCAACGCCGTCCCTGAAGGCACCATTGTTGAATTCACCACCAATTCCGGCACAATTGAGCGCAGCTCCCGCACCATTGGCGGCATAGCTCGCGTGCGACTGCAAAGCACGGTCACCGTCGGCACGGCTATGGTCTCGGCAGTGGTGATAAATGGCAATGCCGTAGGACAGATTCGAGTTGATTTTCTTGCCCTGGGCACGGAGATGTTCGACGAGTCATTCATAATTATATCCTCCAAAAGCCATCTGGGATGCGACACGGACAACCGCATAGTCGATGCAGCGGGCGGAGTTACAATAGTCCATCGAGGTTTGACCATCAATGCCGAGGAAGCGCAGATAAACCTCCGAACCAATGTATTGAGGGCAAAAAGCAAGACGGGCGGCGATAATATCGTCATAATGCGGGGAGAACAGCGACTGCAGGCGAGCCGTCTGTATTATGATTTCACATCTATGCGAGGCGTCCTGCTGGAACCTGCCGAAGAAGGCGCCGGGCGTATGGCCTTCAGAGGACGTGACTTGTTCGTCGAACCTGCCGCGGAAGGTGAAGATCAGAAGTACAACATGGACTATAAGCCCGTCGATGAGGCATCCATGTTCATAAAAGCGCAGAGCATCTTTGTCCGTCCCAGCGAGGAAATCAAGTTCAAAAAAGCGACTTTCTATATGGACGGATCCAAGATTTTGAGCGTGCCGATGCATGTAGTCAATTTGCGATCCGGCAGCAATGCGTTCAACCAGGCGCTGACCTATGGCACGGACGGCCTGCGCGTGGATTTGCCTGTCTATTATTCGCTCACACCCGCCAGCACAGGTGCATTGCGCATACGGCGAAGTGAGACCGGAAGCTGGGGATCATACGCGACCCAACCAGGCTGGCAACTTGATCTGGAACAGGAATACAATTCCGGCGGTTCGACCGAGGGATCCGTTTTGCTCAGGAGAATCACCTCCGCCAAAGACTGGGGGGCCAGATGGACGCAGCGCAAAGAGTTTAATAACAACTCTCAAATATACACCTATGTGGACTTCCCTTCACACCGCAACCTGTTCAGCAGCCTGCACTACAGCCGTTCGCTGCCAAATTATTCCCTCTCGGTGAACGGTCGCGTCAGCAAATACAGCCAGGGAAGCTCAGTTGGGACGGATGCTTATATACAGACTCGCTCGAAACCAACCCTCGGCGGGGCATTCAACTACTCGTTTTCAACAAGGATAAGCGCGCAAAGGGGACAATCTGACAGCTTTGGCAGCGGCGTCGGCCTGCAGGTCTATGGCAAACCCCTCAAGCTGGGCGGGTTGGGAAACTTGAGCACATCGTTGATATCCGGCCACAATTGGGGCAACAACGGCGGCTCTTCTCTGGTGGCTGACGCCGGGATATACCGCTACTTCGGCCATTCGAATTCCGTGGGGCTGGACTACACCTATTCGTGGGCTAATTCCTGCAGCGGATATAGCCAGCACCGGCTTGGCGCAAACCTGAACCTGTCAGGAGCCGGCAAATGGACGATGTATGCATACGCGACCAAGGACCTCACCGAAGACAGCCTTAGCGCTTTCGGCTCCCTGCATTATGTCATAGCTCCGAGTTGGAGCTTCGGGGTGCTGGGGACATATCAGAAGTTCTATGATTACAGCTACCCTGAGGCGGAGTTGGCTCTGACCAGGATGATCGGCAGGCAGGATGTGAGCTTGATCTGGTCGTCATCGCGCAAACGCCTGCGACTCGAGTTCTCCGCATTCAGCTTTTAAATGTCCATTTCACACGAGTTGATATCCCCACTTGCCTCTGCGCAGAATCCGGCGATGAAAACTATTGCCAATGACCGTGTTCAGCTTGACCGGGAGTGATACTCGCTTTATCATGCAATTATGCCGGAATTCAAGATCAAGGCCGATTTTCAACCCACAGGCGACCAGCCGCGAGCAATCGAAGAGCTGGTTGATGGAGTTCGGACGGGGCACAAATTTCAGACGCTTTTGGGAGTGACCGGCTCCGGTAAGACCTTTACGATGGCCAACATCGTGCAGGCCATTCAGAGGCCGACCCTGGTGTTGGCGCACAACAAGACCCTGGCCGCCCAACTCTGCTCCGAGTTCCGCGAATTTTTCCCGGATAACGCTGTTGAATACTTCGTCAGTTACTACGACTACTACCTGCCCGAAGCTTATGTGCCGCAGACCGACACCTACATAGAAAAGGATTCATCGGTAAATGACGAGATCGACCGACTGCGCCACTCCGCCACGCAAGCGGTCATCGAACGCCGCGATGTGCTGGTGGTGGCCAGCGTGAGCTGCATATTCGGCATCGGGTCTAAGGAAAGCTACTCGGAGACTGTGCTGAATATGCGGGTCGGCGACACCTATGAGCGGCAGGACATCCTGCGCAGGCTCATAAACATGCAGTTCACCCGCAACGATATCGCCCTTGGGCGCGGCACGTTTCGAGTGCGCGGAGATGTGCTGGAAATTCAGCCGATAGATGAAGAGGTCATCACCAGAATTGGCTTTTTCGGCGATGAAGTAGAGAAGATAAGCGTGGTCGATCCCATTACCGGGGAAGCGCTTAGTTCACAGAAAAACCTGACCGTCTTCCCCGCCACACACTTCGTTTCATCGGTGGAAAATATCGAGCGCTCCCTTGTGGAGATCGAAGAGGAGCTTGAGGAGCGGGTCGCGTATTTCACCAAACACGGCCGGCTGTTGGAGGCGCAGCGCATCGAACAGCGGACACGATTTGACATGGAGATGCTCAGGGAGTTGGGCTATTGCAACGGGATCGAAAATTATTCGCGCATCATCGACGGGCGCGAGCCGGGCAGCACTCCGCACACTCTGGTTGAATAATTCCCGGAAGACTTCCTGTTGTTCATAGACGAAAGCCATCAGACCATCCCGCAATTGCACGGGATGCACGCAGGGGATCGATCGCGCAAAGAGGTGCTGGTGGAATACGGTTTCAGGCTGCCATCCGCGTTGGACAATCGCCCGCGGCGATTTACGGAGTTTGAGAAACTTATAAATCAGGCGGTATTCGTCTCCGCTACTCCGGGACCATACGAGGTCAAGCACAGCACTCGCGTCGCCGAGCAGTTGATCCGCCCTACCGGATTGCTCGACCCCGAAGTTGAAGTCAAGCCAACCGCAGGCCAGATCGACGACCTGATAGATGAGATCAAGAAGCGTGCCGAGCAAAACGAACGCATACTGGTGACCACGCTGACCAAAAAAATGGCGGAGGACCTAAGCTCATATTTGCTCGATTTGGGGTTGAAGGTGCACTATCTGCATTCCGAAGTCAAGACCATCGAGCGCACCGAGATATTGCGTGACCTGCGCTTGGGGGTCTATGATGCCATTGTGGGGATAAACCTGCTGCGAGAGGGATTGGATCTGCCGGAAGTTTCGCTGGTGGCAGTGCTCGATGCCGATAAAGAGGGATTTTTGCGTGACGAAAGATCGCTGATTCAGACAATGGGCAGGGCTGCTCGAAACGTGTCCGGCAAGGTCATTATGTATGCGGATAATATCACGGAGTCTATGCGCAGGGCCATCGAGGAAACCAACCGCCGCCGTGGCATTCAGATGAAATATAACGAGGCTCATGGAATTACTCCGACGACTATCGCCAAGGCGATCCGCGACCTTATAGACACCGGATCTACCGGCGCGACAACCGACAAACCCGGTAAACTGGCAAGACCGGAGGCGCTGGCTCTCGATGAGCTGTTGTCGCATATAACCCAGATGGAGCGGGATATGAAAAAAGCCGCAAAAGGCCTGGACTTTGAACGCGCCGCTGAGTTGAGGGATGAGATGGCATCGCTGAAGAAGTTTCTGCCGGACGCGACTTGGAAATCAATGAGATAGCGTCAGGCAGAGAAATCGCATTACGAATTTTTGGAAGGTGTATTATATTTATTAAACTAACCTGCTATTACGGAGGTCTGATATGACCAGCAGAGAACGAGTGAAACGCTGCCTTGAGTTTGCCAACCCGGACCGATGTCCGATGAGTTTTCCCGCGCCGTATCCTCACGATTTTTGCGGAGCTGGTATTTCCGCTGACCCTGAGTGGAAGCCCTGGCGGACGTGGGATCTGCCGGATGGCGTCAAACAGTGGGAAGATGAATGGCACAACGTCTGGAAGTGTCTGCCCAATACGACCCGCGGAGAAGTTATCGAGGGCGTGATCAAGGAATGGGACGAGGTCGCAGCTTATCAGATGCCTCGCATGGACCTGCCCTCCCGATATGAAAATGCGCGAAAAAAGTTTGCCGAGCATCCGGATTTGTATCATCTCGGCAGCCTGCCGGGGTTCCCGTTTGCCATTATGCGTTATATGCGCACCGTTGAAACGTTTCTGGCGGATGTTCTTTTGTATCCCGATGAGGTCAACGCGCTGCAGCGCAAGGTGGTCGATATGCTGAAAGGATGCCTTGACCAGTGGGCGACCGCGGATTGCGACGGAGTTATATGGGCCGAGGACTGGGGCACGCAGGAGCGGCTTTTAGTATCTCCAAAGCTATGGCATGAGATGTTCGAGTGGGGATTTTGCGAGATAGTCAGCCACGCACGCGAGCGCGGCATACAGACCTGGATGCACTCCTGCGGATACATTAAAGATATCATCCCAAGCCTTGTCGATATGGGCGTTAATGTGCTGCAACTGGATCAGCCCACCCTTTCCGATCTGGATTTTCTGGCTAACACCTGCCACGGCAAAACCGCTATATGGTCCCCGGTGGATATTCAGCGCGACCTGCCGACCGGGGATGAAGAATATATTCGTGCGCGTGCGCGTGAGTTGATAGATAAGCTCGGCTCGAATGGCGGCGGGTTTGTGTGCGGGTATTACAGTGACGTGAAATCGCTGGCCGTTGAGCCTGAATGGCAGATGTGGGCGGTGGATGAGTTCGCCAAATATGCAGTGCAAAAAGGATCGGCGCAGGGTTCATAGAAGCAACCATGCGCGTAACAGCACACAAATGATGAGATCTAGAGGTTGGAGGTTAGAAGTTAGAGGTTAGAAAAGCAGTACGATGGGAGGTGATCTCCGAATCGCCGTTTCCTTCTACATGGCACAACCCCTCGCGATGCCGGCTCGAACTTCGGACATCTGACCTCGGACATCGAAAAAAGCAGATTTCTCACTTCGTTCGAAATGACATGGGTTGACGTTCGAAATGACAAGAGTTGTGTGGCTGGGACAGAGAGGCCAGCCACTTCAACCACTCACGAAGAGTAAGCAATTCACAAATCGCCCTTGTTCGGCTCTGCGGATTATAACGCCTTCTGGCGTCGGACTTCCTTTTCTACGGCTTTATGCGCGACGGCCTGCAGGTATTTGACATCCGCCGCGGACATGCCCTCCGGGACATACTTATTGCCCACAATGCTCTTTTTGAACATGCATTCATACCACACACACCCTGCCAGATAACAACCCATGCCGCCCACATGGTGGCCGTCCATTTTCAACATCGGAGCGCCGTCTTCGTCTTTGCCCCAATACCACCCGGCGTGCAATGAGTGTGTTTGATCGGGCAAGGTCGGCGGAGTCAGCTTCGACAGGTCGATTTTTGGGGATTTATATCCCCATTTCGGATCGGTATCCGCGTCATACATCGCGTCGCCAACCGGCATAATTCTTATCCCAAGCTCCCTGGCAATGGCGCGATAGGCTTTTGTGAGATCAGCATACATTCTGGCGTGCGTGTTGCCGTCCTCTCCGCCAAATCCGGGATCATCGACTCGGTATGCCCACGTTTGATGCATTAAGACTTCGGCCTGAGGAGCATGCTTTTTGAAGTAATTATACAGATTCCGAGCGTAGGGTCTGTAGGTTTTAATGTCCGGGCTTAGTATGCTCGCCTGCTGCATTGTCACATATTCCCATTTATCGTGGGTAAGGACATCTTTGAGGCTATACATACCTGCGACGCCATCGATGTTCATCGAATATGCCCTGCCGGTCTCATCGATGGGGTCGGATTCGGTTTTTTTGACATTATTCCAATGCCGCTCCATAGAGCATCCCGGCAGGTCGGCTCGCTGGAGAATCAGCGTATCCCCGGCAGCGGCGGCAATATCCTTGAGATATCGAATGGCATTGCCCGAAAAGCTGTTGCCGACAGTCAGCAGTTTTACGGTCTTTGCGCCATTATCCGCCATCAGAACGCTACTGCACATTGCAATCACCAAAATCATCAGCACAATAATTCTTAAATAAAGCACTTGCAGCCTCCTTGGAGTTCACCATACTACTGCTTTTTCCTGCCCATTGCTTTTTCTATTCTAGCCCACGTATCACGAAGAGTGACCGTGCGATTGAATATGAGTTTGTCCGCACTTGAATCTGAATCCACGCAGAAATAGCCCTGCCGTTCGAACTGGTATCTGGTTCCAGGTGCGGCTCCGCCCACCCCGGGTTCTATGCGGCAGTTGACAACCTGCAGCGAGTTCGGGTTCAAATTGTCGATAAAGCTCCCTCCCGGCTCCACATCATCCGGGTTCGGTTTCATGAATAGATGATCATACAACCGCGCCTGCGCTTCCACGGACTGCTCTGCCGCCACCCAATGCACCGTCGCCTTCACTTTTCGACCATCGGGAGCATCCCCTCCGCGGGTTTCAGGGTCATAGGTGCAGTGCAACTCGACCACTTCGCCGTTTGCATCCTTGATGACGTCCACGCACTTGATAAAATACGCATAACGCAGGCGGATTTCACGACCGGGCGCGAGGCGGAAGTATTTCGGCGGCGGGTCCTCCCGGAAATCGTCTCGCTCGATGTAAATCTCTCTGCCAAATGGGACTTTTCTGGTTCCGGCGGTCGGGTCCTCCGGGTTGTTTATGGCATCGAACTCCTCGGATTCTCCCTCCGGGTAGTTGACCAGCACGACCTTTAGAGGATTCATCACCGCCATAACTCGATGGGAGTTTCTATTGAGATCATCGCGCACGCAGTCTTGCAGCATCGCCACATCGACAACGCTGTCCACTTTTGCGACTCCTATGCGGGAGCAAAAGTCCTTTATCGCCTCCGGCGTATAGCCGCGTCTTCTCAGCCCTGCAAGCGTCGGCAGCCTCGGGTCATCGTAGCCGGAGACATGTCCGCCATCGACCAGCTCAATAAACCGGCGTTTGCTCATCACGGTATATGTGAGATTGAGTCGCGCAAATTCGATCTGCCTTGGGTGGTATATGCCGAGTTGGTCGAGGAACCAGTCATAAAGCGGCCTGTGATTTTCGTATTCGAGGGAGCACAGGGAGTGGGTAATGCCCTCGATTGAGTCCTCCAGTCCATGCGCCCAGTCGTACATCGGATAGATGCACCATTTGTCGCCCTGCCTGTGATGATGTGCATGACGGATTCGATACATCACCGGGTCCCGCATGTGCAGGTTCGGCGCGGCCATATCGATCTTCGCGCGAAGGGTCCGCGCGCCATCCTCGAACTCTCCTGCGCGCATTCTTTGGAACAGGTCCAGGCTCTCTCGTGCACTGCGATTGCGATACGGGCTGTCTGTGCCGGGAGAAGTCGGAGCGCCGCGCATTTCGATTACCTGTTCCGGAGTCAGGTCGCAGACATACGCCCTGCCTTTTTTTATCAGGTCAACAGCCCATTCATACATCTGCTCGAAGTAGTCCGAGCCGAAGAACAGGCGATCCTCCCAGTCGGCTCCCACCCATCGCACATCCTCAATTATCGCATCGACAAACTCCTGTTCCTCGCGAGTGGGGTTTGTATCATCGAACCTCAAATTGAACTTTCCGCCGAACTCAAGCGCGATGCCGTAGTCGATCCAAAGAGCCTTGGCATGGCCAATGTGCAGATATGCGTTTGGCTCCGGCGGGAATCGCGTGTGGACCCTGTCGAATCTGCCCTCGGCGAGGTCCTGTTTTATGAATTCTCGTATAAAGTCCGTCGGTTCGGGCCGAGGAGTATCTGTGGTAGTATCGGGTGTGTCGCTCATAGCCTGCCTTTCTTATGACCAGTGGGCTAATTTTGCCATATCGCAAGAACAATTTCAAGCGGCAGCCCGTCAAATATCAACCGGCAACCTTATTGTTTCTGCGCAACCTCAGCGTCATTGACAGCACAAGCCCGACCCCTGCCAGCGCCGCAGAGAATATAAATCCGCTGGTGTAGCTATCGTTTACGGCCTTTAATTGCGCTCCTATCCACGGCCCAAGCAGACCTGCCACGCTGAAGGCGATAAATAATAAAGCGTAGTTGACCTCGATGTTGCGGGTCCCGAACCGGTCGGCGCAAAGGGATGGGAACGTGCCCAACACGCCTCCATAGCACAGGCCGACCGCTAGATAACCAAGCCACAATCCCTGATTTGTCTGCGCGATTTGCGGCATAGTGACCATCGCAAGCCCGGTTATGATGAGAATTGCGGTAAGGGTATTCAGACGACCGATTTTATCCGACACAGTAGCCCAGCCCAGCCGCCCTGCCGCGCTTGCCACCCCGCCGAGCACTCCCACCATAGAAGCCGCCGCCACATCTCCAAGCCCTGTTATGTTTACGGCCACCTCCTTTGCCTCGCTTATGAGAAGCAGGCCGGGGGATGCTCCGCAGATATACAGAGCGAATAAAACCCAGAAAGCGGGCTGCCTCAGCATCTGCGTCCAATACACATCGCGCCCGTCCTTGCCGGAGTCGGCTGCTCCGTTGACGGCAGGCGCGGCATCGTTGGGCGGGTCTATTATGAACCGGGAGGCAGGGACTATTATGCACAAAAAGCAGATTCCCAACGCCTTCAAAGCGCCCTGGACTCCGATTTGAGTGACCAATAGCTGCCCGATGTTGGCAACGCCCAGGGTTCCGACGCCCAAAGCCGCTACAACAGCTCCGCTGGCGAACCCCTTGCGTTCGGGGAACCACCTGACCGCGACAGCTATGCCCGTCGCATAAATGATCCCGTTTCCGAGCGAAACCATAAGGCCATAGGAAATATGCAGGCAATAACCGCTGTTGACGAACCCTGCCAGCAAAACGCCCAGGCCAAATATGGTACCTCCCATCGCCACTGCTATTCGCGGCCCGATTCGTCGGGAGATCAAGCCACCCACGATCATCCCTAAGGGCAAAAACGCGAAACTGAGAGAATATGCCAGTGTGGCTTCCTGGGTTGTGCAGTGCAGCACTTCGATGAGGTCTTTTTTGAATACACTGAACGCATAACCCGCGCCCATACAAGTGTTTGCTAAGATGCCGGCCGTGAACACGAGCCAGCGTTTGCGACTAGTAGCCAATATTATCCCCTGTATCTTTACAACTGCTGTTTAGCTTACTCCTTAGAACTCACTATTGCAAGAGTATGGATGGCTCCGGCTGTTAAATCGGAATATTTTGAAGGTTACAACCGCATTGATTGCTAATATGAATTGTATGAACAGCGATGGAGGTGGCCAACGTGCCTGATATGTTTGTTAAGCTGCTCGATATTCCCGATGACAGCGAGATAATAGCCAAACTGAAAGAGCAAGGGATCAACATACGCAGAATTCAGCCGTGGGAACGCTCGATTCTTCACAGATTCGTAACCCAAAACTTCAGCGAAGGATGGGGTGACGAGGTGATGGCTTCGTTTTCCCGCCACCCGGTGTCCTGTTTCGTAGCAACCCATGAGAAAAAGATAGTGGTGTTTGGATGCTACGAGACCACCTGCAAGAATTTCTTCGGGCCTACCGGCGTATCAAAAGACTATCGCGGCAAAGATATAGGCAAGGTTCTGCTGATAGAATGCCTTAAGGCGCTGCGGGAGATGGGATATGCATATTGCATAATCGGCGGGGTTGGCCCGGCGGATTTCTATGCAAAATGCTGCGGCGCGACATTGATCCCCGACAGCGTGCCCGGCATCTATGGGGATGGCCTGGAGCGATAGGTTATTGGCTGAATGAGAAGCTGCTTGTCTAAATTGACTTGGGCTATTACGTATTTGTGCCGGACGTGGCATAATATATAGGTAAATCGCGCGAGGTGTTTTGTGATGTCATCAGAATCGACAGTGCAACAGTTGAGTGAACCTGACGGACGCTGGTGGGGTATGTTGTGCCACCTGACCGGCCTGGCCGGCCTCATCGGCATACCGTTCGGAAATATTATTATTCCGTGGATTTTGTGGCGCAAGAAGAGAAACGCCAGCGCGTTCGTCAACGAGCAAGGCAAATCCGCCCTCAACTTCCAGTTGAACACATTCGTCTACGTCGCTATCTGTGTCGTGCTGGTTAAGCTCAAGTTCAGCGCGTTTACTATGCTCGTGCTGCTGTTTTTATATATCCTGGTTTCCGTGGTCATCGCGTCGATTTTCGCCATTGAAGGCAAGTCGTATCGGTATCCGCTGACGATCAAATTCATCAGATAATATTGGGCATATAATTGGTGCGGAGGCAGCTTACCAGCCTCCGCCGCCACCCCCTCCTCCGCCGCCTCCTGAGGAACCTCCGCTGGAAGAATCGCTGTCGGAACTGCCACTGCTGGAGCCGGGAGGATTGCTCGCCGATGCAATAGCCCCGGAAAATGAGCTGCCCAGAGACGACGCGAGGCCGGCATACCCTGCCGCGGTAAAATCGTGACCGTCATACCACTCAGGCTGATAGCCATCCAACTGGGCTTTCTTCAGCACATCCGCAAACTTCTCCGACCAGCGCTGTTCGACTCCAAGGGCAATGGCATAGGGCAGCAGGCTCTCGTAGAGTTCGGGAGTCTCATTAGGGGGATTGAGCATATTGAGCCGGTCTTGCTCGGCGATGGTCATATATTGCTTCAGGCCAAGAATCCTATCCATCAGTTCCCGGCCTTTCGGGGTATATGATTTCAGCAGTTTGTAGAAAATCATGTTGGCAAAGATCAGAATAAAGATCGCCACAACCATTGTGATTAAGGGGAATGTGGGGGGCACCAGCTTCATTACCCCGATCAGCACGGCAAAGAAAATCAACGCGATCAGGGTCTTGACGAGAGCCGAGAACTTTCTTCTTATGCCCTGTGCATCAGACCAGCCGCCGATGGCATTTATAATGGTGATCGATGTGATGACGGTCAGCGTCGTCATCAGAACGGGCACGTGCTCCTGGCCGACGATAGTCCATACCCTTGGATCGATCATAAATGCGCCCACTAACACCAGTGCGGAAAGAAATGTGCCGAAACAGGCGTGACCGCCGTTAGTGGAAAAATACTCCTTGCCGAACCGAGACTCCAGCGCCTTCTTCATTTTCGATATCCCGGCCTGGAGCCGCATATAGTTATTCTGATTAAGCTCAATTGAACTTCTGTTGCCGAGAATGGCGTTGATTGCGTCGGCCTCTTCAGTTGTCAAAGCGGACTGATCGTCGCCTTTGCGCACCAGGGAATATTTCCGTTTCTTTTTGACTATGCTTATATATCCCTTAACGGCGATATTTATGATGGCGGCTGTCAGCGTTTTGTTGTCGAATCCCATTCGGCTGACAAAGCGCACCTCGGCGGGGCTGAGCGCATCCGGCGGGTCCCACTGGGGCACGATTGCTTTTTGCTCAGGATCAACGCCCACCTTAACATAGGCGAATAAAAAATAAGCCAGCACAACCAGCGTGCCGGCGATAAGGAGCAGAACCGCTCGCATATCCCTGAAAAACCACCTTAACTTCGCCGCTTTGGTCGGCTCATCGACGAAGCCCTTCGGCCAGGTCACAGATATGGTCATACCTTCTTGGGCTTTCAGAGGCTTGGTTGTCTGAAAAACCACTTTTCTGGCGCCTTCTGCTCGATGGCTTATGTCGCGCGCCGTTGAACCCTGCGCACCTGTCCAGCCCTGCATTTTCACATCAGCGATAGGCGCGCCCGGAGGCAGAGTCACCTCTGCAACCGCTTTATCTATGGAAAAAATCCACCCTGTGCCGACGGCGTTCCAATATAATTCGTCGTATTCTTTGAAAAATCCCAGTTGCCTGCTGGTGGTGTAAGTGATGGCGTAGGTGTGCTCCCCTTCCGGCACAACGGTTTTTTTGTCGCCAATATATATCCGCACGCCATTACTCATAGGCTTGGTGTGATATGGCTCCGGGGAGCCGTCGCGGGTGATTTTCTTGATAATGAAATCAATGACGAAGTTGTTGCCGTTCTTGTCTTTATATTTGGTGGGAAAATCGCGATATATGCCGTGTTTGATCTGTTTGTTTTCAGCTATCACCTTGATTGTCTCGGTGACGTACATCGAGGCATCTTTATTTATGATGATGTCGCTTTTATAAGATGTTATGTGCTCATCTGCGCACGCAGAATTGATAATGCAGGCCGAAACCAGCAGCCCGAGAGCAATAATGGCAACCAAGCGCATTTTCATTCCACACCTCTAGTCAAACTTTGTATTGACGACCTCGCGTTGGGTAGCAAACTCAATTTCGAAATAATCGGCACGTTTGAAGCCGAACGCTCGCGCGTAGATCATGCTTGGGAAAGACTCCACCCTGATATTATAATCCCTAACCACGGCATTATAGTAACGCCTGGCGTATTGTATCTGATCCTCGATCTCCGACAGGCTCCTTTGCAACTCAAGAAAGCCACTCTGAGCCTTGAGGTCCGGGTAGGCTTCTGCAATCGCGATCAGCGACTTAATCTGCCCGGAGATCATGTTCTCATATTCTCCTTTGGCAGCTACGCCCTCGGTTTTAATGCTCTTTGCGCGATTTTGAGAAATTTCTGCAAATAATTTTTGCTCATGAGAGCTGTATGCCTTGACCGATTCGACCAGATTCGGGATGAGATCGTGGCGGCGCTTGAGTTGCACATCTATGCCGCTCCACGATTCCCTGATGAGATTTCTGCCTCTCACAAGGGCATTGTATCCCACTGCCAGCCATATCCCCAACAGAAGCAGTATTGCCAAAACTATGATTATAACCATTGTCTATCTCAATTCATTAAACCAGAGCTTGATTTCCGCAGCAGCGGCCTCAGGGCTGTCGGAGCCGTGGATCAGGTTTTCCCGCATGCTGATGGTGAGGTCCCCGCGAATGGAGCCGGGCGCGGCGTTGAGGGGATTTGTCGCGCCCATCATTGTTCTGACAAGAGCGACGGCATCGTATCCTTCCACAACCATAGCAATCACATAGCCCGATGTCATAAACTCGACGGTAGGCTCAAAGAAATCCTTGTCCTTGTGCGCCGCGTAGTGCTGCTCCATCAACTCTCGCGAAGGTCTGAGCATCTTCATCGCGCTGATAACAAAATTGCGCTTTTCGATGCGGCTGATGATCTCCCCTGCCAGCTTCCTGCGCACCGCATCGGGTTTTATTAAAACGAGCGTTCGTTGCATAGCGACTCCAGTTTATATATGTTTTGAAGAATATACCAGAGTAGCGCGTTTTTAAGCAAGTTTAAGGAGACTTTGTGACGTTGCGATACAAGCTCGAACTTCGGACATCTGACCTCGGACATCGAAAAAAGCAGATTTCTTCGTTCGAAATGACAAAAGCGGCGCAATCCCATTCCCAACCTCTAACCTCTAACTTCTAACCTCCAGACCGACCTCGGACATCGAAAAAAGCAACAGGGGCGATTCGAAAACCGCCCCTGCATTTAGAGTCTGATGTTTGTATCAGAGCGGGATAATGCCGGTCGAAAGAACCACCGGGTAAATGGAGCCTCCCACGCTTTCGGCGGAGATCACCCCGGTTACAATCACCGGCGTTCCAACTGTCGGCACAACAGAGCTTCTCACTTTAATGCCGGCATTTCCGAGGCTGTCGGTGATGTTGCTGCCGTCGTTGAGCACAAATCCACCCGTTATCGCCTTGCTGACCTTGCCTGCCATTCTGACAAACAGGCCAATGTTGTGGACTCCTACGCCTCCTGTGACTCCCGGAGTAGCAGCGTTGAACGCAATGCCGCCGGCGTTACCCGTGGTCATAAACAGAGGCTGAAGAGCCGCGCCGACGATCGGGCTGGTTACCATAGGACTCAGTATGACGCGCTCACAGCCGCCCACAATTCCAAGGATGCCCATCACCGTCACTTTCTGGCCGACCTGGGCCGTTGTGGTTCCCTGAACGCGAATGCCGGCGATCCTGTTCGGCTCTGATACGTAGAACCGGTCGGAGAATATGGCGGTTATTATCTTATCGGTGACTGCCACCGCCTGACCGTTGGCGAAACTCCTGGCATGCTGGATATTGACAGTCGGTCGAGCGATTCTGATCGCCGCCGAACTCATAGCAGCGGACGTCCTGCCCATTCCATCGGCGGCTCGAACGGTGATGTAATAGGTCCCGTTATATGCCAGCGACACGCCGGTGATGTTTGCGGACGTGGCAGACCCGGCGCTCGTCCAACCCTTCACATTGGTTCCGCCGGACGTTGTGCCGACGGCATATTCGTAGTTGACGATGCCCGTCCCGCCGTCTGTGCCGCTCCATGTCCCCTGCAGACTGGTAGTCGAGGTCGAATACGGATCAGCCGACACGCTGTTCATAACAGGTGCGGAGTTGTCGACTACTATTGCCGCGCTCGGCCCGGCCCCGGCAGCGAAATTGCCCGCGTTGTCCCTGGCGGTTCCGGCGGGGACCGATATGCTCAGAGTCCCATCCCCGGTAATACCGGAGACCGTCACGGTGCGCATGGTAGATCCGGAGCCTGTGACTGCAACCGTGCCATTTGCCGTCCCGGTTTTATTGAGCGTTATGTCGGAACTTGTCAAAGTTACCGTGTTCGCTGAACCGTAGACTATTAGATAGGTGACCGGCCCGGCAGTAGTCGGCGTTGCGGATGGCGCGCCAATGACGACGACCGGAGGGGTATTGTCCACGCTAAATGTAGCGCTTGGCCCGCACGCAGGCGCGCTTCCTCCCCCTGTTCCGGTGGCGGTTCCTGCAGCTATCGATATGCCAAGGGTTCCGTCCCCTGTAATGTTATTTATCGTCACGGTGCGGGTGGTGTTGCCTGTCCCGCTGACGCTTATCGCGCCGTTCGCAGTGCCGGTTTTATTTAGAGTCACATTTGCGCTTGCAAGTGTTATCGAGCTTGCTCCGGAATATGTGACCGTGTAAGTGACCGGCCCTGTGTTAGTCAATGTCATGGATGGCGATCCAATGGAAACATCCAAAGGCGAATTGTTGACAGATACCGTCGCGCTCGGCCCTGCAGCAGGAGCAGTGTTGCCGACGGCGTCAGCGGCAGTGCCCGCGGCTAATGAAATACTCAGGGTTCCATCGCCGGTGATCGAGGAAATCGTAACGGTCCTCGTGGTTGTGCCGGAGCCGGACACGCTGACCGTGCCGTTTGCAGCGCCCGTCTTATTAAGCGTGACGTTAGCTGCGGAGAGGCTGACCGTGCTGGCCCCGCCGTAGGTTATTGTGTAGCTAACAGGCCCTGAAGCCGTCGAAGTCGGAGATGGGCTGCCTATTGTGACGGTCGGCGGAGTGTTATCGACAGTAAACGTCCCGCTCGGCCCTGCCGCTGCTGCGAAGTTTGCGGCGTTGTCGCTCGCAGTACCTGCGGCGATCGATATGCCAAGGGTTCCGTTACCCGTGATGTTGCTTATCGTAACGGTGCGGGTGATGTTGCCGGAACCCGATACGCTGACCGTGCCGTTGGCTGTGCCGGTTTTGTTGAGAGTGACATTGGCTGCGATCAGTGTTACGTTGTCGGCTCCGTCGTAGGTGACGGCGTAGGTCACCGGGCCGTTTCGTGTGATTGAAGCAGACGGCGCGCCGATCGATATTTCGGGAGGAGTCAGATCAAGCGGCCCTTTGTAGACCCATTTAGCCGCATCCGCACTGACAACCACGCCTGAGCCGGAGCCTAGCGTGGACAGTTCCACATAGCCCGAAGTCCCCGCCTCAAATGGCAGGTTTGCCCCGAGCAGATAATATGCGCCGCCGGTGGATCCATTCTGATTTTGCGTAGAAGTCTGCTGCCCGCCGAAGTGTTTGACTATATAATTAGCGGTGCTGGTTCGGTTGGAGCCGGTCTGATAGTATGCATATACATCATAGTAGCCCGAAGCAGAAAGGTTCGGCGTCCAGCGGCATCTTCGCGTGGTCGATGTATCGGTCGTTGACGCCTCTCCTGATGCCCACAGGTAGTTACTGCCGACCATAGGAACTGACGAGCCGCCAACTGTCCATTGATTAGAGCCAGGCGAAATGTTCGTCCAGCCAGGGTCCGTGTTGTCAATCACGATTTCTGTGAGTGTCGGGGTTGTGCTGAACGTGAAGTCCGCAGACGACGTGCTGCCATAAGCGTTAGATGAAGAACACTTGAAGTGATATTCCTTGTTGGCAGCAAGCCCGCTGAGTGCGACGCTGTGACTCGTTACGTACGGCGTATTGGAAGCAACTCCGCCATACGCCGTTGTCAGCCCATAGTTCACAGCGCTGTTGGCGGCGGCATTGGTTGTCCAGGTTATAGTGGCCGTATTTGCGCCGATATTAGTAGCCTGAACATTGGATATGGTAGGCGGGCCGCTGGTGGTGAATGTATAATCACCGGAGGTTCTTGTGCCGTTGGAGTTGGTCGACTTGACTCGATAATGATACAGTGTCAACGGACTCAGCCCGGTAATCGTCTGTGAATGCGATGTGACCAGGCTGGAATTGAGCGGAGTCGATGACCCGTAGCTCGTCGAAACGCCGTAGTCTATCTGCGTGGTCGAAGGCTGATCAGTGGTCCAGGTGATGGTAACGGAATTGTTGGTCGGCGTCGAAGCCTGCACGTTGCTGATAGTAGGCGGCGGTAGCGCTCCGGCGGCAAAATTGGTGACATACATATTGCCGGTGACGCTGCCGAGTTGCACATTCACTGACTTAACCACGTCGGCGTATCCGGGTACGCTGGCCGTGACGGTATATGTGCCGGGAGTCAGGTTCATAAAAGCATAAAACCCAGTGCCGTCGCAGCGCATCGACTTGCTGGCAGGACCAGAGATCGACACCGTCGCGCCATAAGCTCCATCACACCAGGCTCCGGTGGCGCCGATCGTTACGCTGCCACTGATATGCCCCTTTGTGGGAGATGTTTTCCACGACATTGACGGAATATTGGCTGTCGTAGGCGTTACCTGAGAAACAAGACTCGAAGAGAAGTCAGCCCACGTTCCGCCCGCATAAGGTTCGTAGTAACAGTAACCACAGAAGCCCTGCATATAGTTGCCCGAAGCGGATGCCGTGCGTGAGGCCAGAAGCTGGCTTATGGCATTTGCTTTTGTATTAAGATAAATGCCAGGCCCGTTGATCATATGGCGACCGTGTTTGCGATCCTTTTGATAATTTAGCCAGTTGGCATAGTGGGTGGGGTAGGTGTTTTGATTGAAATAATTCATCGGGACGATCATGTCCACGATGCCCTCCTCGAGCCAGGAATCCCAGTCCGAATAATATGTGACATAAGGTGGCGTAGATTGGAATGCCGATCTGGTTGACGAAGTTGGGGAAGGCACGCTGGTCATTACAGAAGCTGAGTGTTTGATGTCAGGTTTCACCGCCAGCATCTTGGCGTAGGTTTTTCTTACGACAGAAGTAATTTGATCCCGACGCCATTGTTGGAAATTGGAGTTGTTATAGACAGGTTGCCCGGATGCGTTATAGCGAGCGTTGTAACGAGCGATACTCGTTGGGTTGTAGCCATCGTTGGCGTTGACAAATCGAATGTAGTCCCAATGAATCCCGTCGATGTCGAAATTGTTGACCAGATCCATTGCGACGTTGACTGTATAATCCATCGCCTTCGGATGGCCCGGATCAAATGAATAATATTCGTTTTCGGCCCCGGAGTTGTTGCGTGTCGGCCAGTAGTTGTCCGGATTCGACGCACTGCTGTGCGCTTCATAGACCTCATTGGCCCCGGTGTTGAATGCGACGATCCACGCATGGACCTCTATGCGTTTCTTGCCACCCGTAGTATCGTGCGCCGCGTTGATTACCGCCTGCAAAGCGTTGAAGTTTGACGGAGTGAGCGCCCATTTGAAGTAAGGCTCGCCAAGACCCGAAGGATAACAGACATCGGCATGCCTTCGCACCTCGATGAAAACTGCATTCAGGTTCGCGTTACGGATATCGCCCTTGCTGGACGCGTTTCCCACTACGCCAAGCAGTTGGTTGACCTCGGCCTGGTTCAAATAACCGGCATGCCACCCGTCAACCCACACACCACGAAGTTCGTCGGCAGAAATCGAGCCTGCGATCCCGCACAACAAAGCTGCAACCAATGATACAAGGCTCAAAAAAGCCCACAGCCTGTTTCGCATAATCAACGGCGCATCCTCCTTGTTTCAGACAGATATTCGCTGCCTGATCACTCCTAAATACAGGGTTTCCATATATATCGAACATGCCTGCAAACATATTACATTTGCAGGCCGGTTGAGTTACAAAAACGGGCAGCGTTTTCACACTGCCCGTTTTTTTGGAGTTTTCTACAAATCGATCACACTCGTAGAGAGAATGACCGGGTAGACCTTTCCGTCCACAGTCTCACAGGAGACTATGCCGGTTACAATCGCGTGCGTCGCGCCTCCCGAACTATAACCTGTCCAGACCTTGATGCCGGAGGCTCCGTTGCAATCGAAAAGCCCGCTTCCGTCATCGAGAGTAAGTCCGTCCGGGTTGATCGTGGTCACTTTGCCCGCGATTCGCACCAGCATACCGAGGTTGTTCAATCCAACGCCATCGGTGATGCCCGGAGTTAGAACGTTGAATGCCGATCCTCCGATCGACTTGCCGGTCATAAGCCACGGCGCAATCAGCGTACCCGGAGCGTTGTCTGCGACAATCGCATCGAGGATTGCACGCTCGCCCGTCTCTGCGATGCCCACAATTCCGAGCACCCTGACGTTGCCGCCAACCTCAACTTCGTCCTCGGATTCTACTCGAATGCCGGAGGTGCGGTTCGGCTGGGCAATATAGAACATATCCGCGAATTTCGCGCTGACCGGCAGCATCGGCAGAGCTACCACGTCGCCGTCGGCCAGACCCTTTGCCTCTTGAATGCTGGCGACCTCTTTGGCGACTCGGACACCCGCAGATGTCATCACATCGGAGATCAGCCCGACATTGTCAATCGCACGAGCGGAGATGAAGTATGTATCGGCAAGATTGAGATTCAGTCCGCCGATTGTATCAGTCGTGGCCTCACCGGCGCTTGTCCAGTCTTTGACCTGGGTTCCGCCGGCAGTAGTGCCTATGGCATATTCGTAGCCCGCTATGCCGGAGCCGCTGTCAACAGCGTTCCACCAGCCCTTGAGGCTCGTAGTCGATGTGGTGTATTTCTCATCGGCTACGCTATCCATCTCCGGAACAGTGTTGTCCACCGTAAATGTAGCGGATGGCCCGGCAGCGGCGGCGCTGTTGTTGGCAACGTCAGTAGCAGTGCCCGCGGCGATCGATATGCCGAGGGTTCCGTCGCCGGTGATATTGGACAGCGTCACCGTGCGGGTTGTCGTTCCTGATCCGGAAATCGCAACGTCCGCATCGACATTGCCGTCCTTATCCAGGCTGACGTTCCCGCTCGCAAGCGTGATGCTGCTTGCACCGTCATAAGTCAACGTGTAAGTGATCGGGCCAACGCTGGCAGCATCTGCCGACGGCGCGCTGATCAACACGGTCGGAGGGTTATTATCGACGATGAACATCGCGCTCGGTCCCGCTGCCGGAGCAGGGTTGCCGGCTATGTCGGTCGCGGTTCCCGCAACTATTGAGATGCCGAGGGTTCCGCTGCCCTTGATGTCCGAGATAGTTACAGTTCGGCTGTCGTTGCCGGTTCCGGATACTGTTACAGTTCCTCTGGCAGTGCCGGTGTTGACCTTGATGACGTCATCGTCGCTGAGAGTGATCCCGGATATGCCGTTGTTATCGAAGTAGTTAACCGTGAATGTGACCGGGCCGCTATTGGTCGCGCTCACCGACGGCTGACTGATCGACACGGTCGGCGGTATCAAATCGAGCGGCGCTTTATAGACCCATCTCGCAGCATCTGCGCTGACGAAAGCGCTGTCGCTGGACTTGTTGGTAAGCTCCAGATAGCCGGTTGTACCCGCCACAAATGGCTTATTCTCAGCGATCAGGAACCAGTCGCCCTGGTTTGCTACAGCCGCTTTCTGATCCTGCGGGCTGTCGATTTGTCCGCCATGATAGTGCAGAGTATATGTGACGTCAGGGTTTCGGTTTGTTCCCTTCTGATAGAACGCATACACATCATACAGACCAGGATCAACAAGGTCCGGAGTCCATGTGCACTTGCGCGTTGCGGTTTCTTCGCCCTTATAGTAGAGGTAGTCTGTTCCGATCTTCGGAACTTCCGCCACACTGCCGACGTTCCAAGAGCCGCTTCCGGTGTTCGCCCATCCCGGATCGAGGTTGTCGATGACATACTCACTTACCGGCGACTTTGTGGCAAAGGTATAATCCACCGAGGTCGCAGTGCCGTATGCGTTTACGGAAATGCACTGATAGTGATATGTCGTGCTTGCCGTCAGTCCGGTCAGAGTAATGGTATGCTGTGTAACCTCCGTCTGGCTTACTCCCTGGCCGCCATACGCCGTGGTCAGACCATACTTGACTTTGCTGTCGGACGGATGGTTTGTTTTCCAGGTTACGGTAGCTGTAGTCGATGTCGTATCCGCCTGCACGTCGCTGATAGTCGGCTTATCAAGCGTGGTGAACGTGTAGTCCGCCGAAGTCGACATTCCATTGGCGTTGCCGGATTTGACCCTGTAGTGATACAGCGTGTTGGGAGTCAGGCCGCTCAACGATGCGGAGTGCGACTTAATATTGGCGGGATCGAGAGTGCTCGACGAACCATAGCTCGTCGTAGCGCCGTACTCGACCTGCGTAGATGCTTCCTGGTTTGTTATCCAGGTGATAGTCGCGGCAACATTGGTAAGATTCCCTGCAGTGACGTTTGATATCACCGGCAGGGTGTTTGTTGTAAACGTATAATCGTTTGAAATCGACAAGCCACCATCGTTTTCTGATTTCACCCGGAAGTGATACAGCGTGCCCGGGGAAAGACCGGTGATGTCGACTGAGTGAGACATAACCTTAGCTGTCTTCTTTGGAGTCGACGAACCATAGGCTGTGCTTGTGCCGTATTCGACCTGAGAAGTAGACGACTCATTGGTCGTCCAGGTCACAGTAGCCGATGTCGCCAGTATGTTCGTCGTCTGGACGTTGCTGATTACCACCGAGCCGTTTGTCGCAAAGGTGAAATCTGCCGATGTGGTCGAGCCGTTGGCATTGGCAGAAGTTACCTTGTAGTGATATGTCGTGCCAGACTGCAAACCGGTAAGGTTGATTGAGTGTGAATTGACCAAAGCCGAATTCTGCTGAGAGAGACCGTAGCTTGTGGTCTTACCATAATCAACTTTAGATGAAGCCGACTGGTTTGTGGTCCAGGTTATCGTAGCCGAGTCTGAAGTAATGTTCGTCGCGGTCACGTTTGTGATCGCAGGCGGTGCAAGTGTGGTAAAGGTGAAGTCCTGAGACGTTGAAGAACCGTTGTCATTGGACGAAAGCACCCGGTAGTGATAGGTCACTCCCGGCGTAAGGCCGGTGATTGTCTGTGAGTGTGTCATGACCAGTGCGGTGCTGATGGAAGTCGATGAGCCATAACTTGCAGTCGGCCCATATTGCACCTGCGAGGTCGCCTCCTGACTTGTTGTCCAGTTGATAGTGGCTGAGGTTCCCGTTATGTTGCTGGCGCCAACCCCGGTTATGACCGGAGGCACGACGCCGCCAAGCTGCAGATCGGTCACATACATATTTCCTGTGACTGCGCCGACGGCTACGTTCACGGTCTTGATGGCATCAGGATATCCCGCACGACTGGCGATCACAGTATAGTTGCCCGGCGACAGATCAATAAATGCGTAGAAGCCGGTTCCGTCGCAGATTTGAGTCCTGTTCGTTGGCCCTGTCAGCGTAATCGTCGCTCCGTCGGCCCATTTGCCGGTGTCATGGTAGGTGACCGTTCCGCTGATGTGACCCTTGGTGGGATTGGACTTCCAGGTCATCACCGGAATATCTTCCCAGGTCTGGTTGACTTCGTTTTTCAGCCGAGACCCAAACTGATTGGCCCAGGTGCCGCTGAGGTAGGGCACTCGGTAGGAGTAGCCGACATAACCATTCACATAGTTGCCTGCTGGGGAGGCGTTGCGGGTCATTTTGAGTTCCAGAAGTGAATTGTCCAGGGAGTTGAGATAGATTCCCGGCCCGACATACATATGCCGGTTGAACTTGCGGTCCTTCTCGAAGTTCATCCACCTCACGTAGTCGTTAGGCAGAGAGGCATAATTATAATATGTCATAGGCATCGCGGCGTCCATGATGCCTTCTTCCTGCCATGCATCCCAGTCGCTGTATACATCATAATAAGGTCGAGTGGCCTGGAATGACGCACGGGTAGATGATGTCGGCGACGGGTTCCAGGTTACAAATGCGCCGGTCTGCTTGACCCAGGGTTTGACGGATTGGATTTTTGCATATATTTTGCGAACAACTGCTGAAACCTGATCACGCCTCCACTGCTTCCACTGTTCGTTGGTGGATGCAGGCTGTCCGCTAAGGCCATATTGCGCGTTGTAGCGAGCGACGCTGGTCGGGTTGTAGCCCTGGTTGTTGGCTGTAAATCTGATATAGTCGTAGTGAATGCCGTCGATGTCGAAGTTGTTGACGATATCCATCGCAACGTCGACGGTGTATTGTGCGGCCAGAGGATGGCCAGGGTCGAACGCCTTGTCTCCGACTTCACTTCCGTTGTTATCACGCGACGGCCAATAGTTATCGAGGTTTGTAAGGCTGCCTGTTGGCGTGCCTACATGCTTACCGTAGACCGTTCCGCCGCTGGTGCGAAATGCTACTATCCAGGCATGAACCTCAATACGCTTCTTGCCACCGGTGGTGTCGTGAGCGGCGTTAATTACAGCTTGAAGAGCGTTGAATGTCGAAGGGGTTAAGCCTGACATATACGGCTCGCCCATAGAAGATGGATAGCAAGCGTCGCTATTGCGCCTCACCTGCACAACCACGGCATTACAGTTGGCATCGCGAATCTGCCCGCCCTGCGAAGTGCCTACAGCGCCAAGTAATGTGTTTACCTGTGACTGGTTCAGAATGCCTGTCCCCCAGGCATCAACCCAGAATGCACGGAACTCGGCTGCCATCACCGATGATCCGAACAACATGACGAGCAATACTGCCACCAGGCCGAGCAGCCCGCCATTTCTCCATCGTTTGTTAAACATCGTGCCTCCCTTATGCGCCCCATACGGGGCAAACATAAAAAATGTAGTTACATGCGACCTGCCCAGCTACATGCATACATGTTCAGATTAACCCCAAACTATTCACATGTCAACTAGCATTTTTACCTGCATGCGGTTGAATGCTGTCCGTCGGAATTGATATACTTGATGAGAGGTCAGATTATAATGAAACAAGCAGTGTCGTGGGATGGCCCCTGGCAAAAACGCACCAACCGAGGAACGCAGGAGTTTTATCGCATAATCGAGCTGGCAGAGGACTTCTCGATTCAGCAGACATACCTTGAACCGGGCGCTCTATCGGCGGGTTCCAAGGTGTTTTTGAACGGGACTCAGGCCGGGGAAGCGGAGGTCGGCAAGCTCGATCGATTCAGAGTGAGCGATTGCGTTCATCCGGGCAGAAATGAGCTTGTCATACAAACCGATTGCGAACCGCCCGCCGAGGGCAAGCTGATATCCTACGATAAAGTCTCCATATCCGGCATAAGAATCGACCCGGAAGTGATTGACAACGTTGCCAATACGTGGATCGTAGTGGAGGTTGCAAACCATACCTGCGTTGAACAGCCTGTTATCGCCTCAATCGTGGTCTCTCAGCGGGAAGCGCGGGAAAAAGTCGAGATAGCGGATATAATATCGCCCTTCGGCGGGGAGATAGAGGCCGTAATCCGCATCACGGATCAGTCTATGTGGGAGTTGGATGAATCCGGGGAGCCGCAGCTTTTTGACTGTCTGATCGGTTTGCAGTCGGCAGGAGAGATCATGGACGTCGCGGCTGTGCGCTTCGATGTTGGCTGATTTATCAGAGTTTTATGGCCGACGCAATGGCCGGCCATATATTTTGTCCCACTGGCTATGGTATTGCCAGTTTTGTTTTCAGTTGACCATCTTGCTCTGAGAATATCGCAAAACGCGCGGTAGTTTTCCCCAGCTTCATATAGATCGGCTTCAAAGCGCTGATGATCGTGTCTTTTCGACCGGATTTGGTAGTTACAGTGATGATAACCCTGTCCCCATCATCTTGTCGCTCCACCCTGGCGACCCCTTTTTCCCCTATGTACGGCTCAATCACGGTGGCGTAGGTCGCCTCTGATCCCTCGTTAGGCTCCAGCAGATACCACAAATTGTTTGGATTGCCGGGCTTGTTGCGAGGCGGCTGAGTTCGAGCGAGGATAATATCGGACGGAGGGTTGAGCATATCGAACCGCACCCTCAGATCAATCGGCTCTTTGTGTATTTTCCAGGTGTCTACTACATTATATGTAATAGCGGTCTGGTCTGCGGGATTCTTATCCCGTCGGACATCATAGAAATACTGATACCCTGTCGCGTTGGCGTATCCATCCTGGGCATATCCCAGATCGGCGTATAGCTCCACATCCTCCCCTGCAAGGGTGCCCTTTTTCTGATCGACCAGGTTCAGGGATTCGGTCTCGATTTCGCCTTCCGGCCCATGCAGGCTGTATAGATGCTCCGAGCCGCCCTTAACGCGGAAGATATCTACCACATAAAACCCGTCGGAATCGTCGAGATCCACCATAGAGATCGTGCGCTGGTAGAGTGAGCATTGAGGATACGGCATTCCTGCGTAGACCTCCGCCGCCGATGCTCCATCCCCATCGGCCACGAAATTGGCTTTGCCTACCCGGTTTCTTTCCTGCCTTTTGCGGTCTACCACAACGGTATTATGGGTGATGGTATGATCAGTCGACTCGGAACGATGCGCCCAGTGCGTGGCAAATTCCGGATATCCGTGGTCCGGCAGCAGGGATAGTCCATACCCAAAGAGTTCGATGTTGAGGGTATCCCTGTGTCCGTGGCCGACATTGCGCCCGTAATACAGGGACAATGCGCGGGCGTTCTTGCCGCTGCCCTGTCGCAGAATCGCGCAGCCATAGCTTGGCATATCGTCCGTCCTGGGAACCCACGGCCCGTGCTTCTTTATTACTGCCTCGATTTCCTTGGATAGTGCGTTCGGGTCTGATTCAAAGACGCCGCCGTGCATATCGGCCTTGTTTCCGTTAATCAGATAAGCCATCTGTGCGAAGAACGGGTCTTTGAACGTCTTGAACGCATACACCGTATCGGACAAGCTGACTCCGGACAGTCCCGGGGACCCGGTCGAACCTGTGTCGCCGATATCGGGCACGAATTTGTCGATGCATATCAGCCTGAGCGGAGCTTCGAACATCTTCTTGAATTTCGGGTAGCTTACGAACGAATTGCGCGTATACTTTCCGTAGATTTGCAGGGCTTCAGAGATGGTTCTGAACTTCACGCGCCAGATGGCATTATATCCCGGAGACGCCTCGTTGCCCATGCCGTCATCGTCTACGATCTCCGTGAACAGACGAGTCATATTGCCGCCCTCTATGCCGACCCCGCGAACTCCATCGGCAAACAGCCAGTCCAGCCACTGGTCAGTAAACCTGGGATCGTCCAATACAATAGCGGCAAGTGTCATGGAATACTGGTGCATTCCCTCGTTGCCGGATATGTTAGCTGAGATAATCTCGTCGTGAACCTCATGTAGAATGTTCTTTTCGCACAGCGCGCGCATATCCGCCGCCGTCACCTCTTTGCCGGCGAGCTTTGATACGTCGGCGAGCAACGTCGGATCATCCAGAGCAGGGTATATCGAATCATAGGCAAGGCAGAGCTTGTCCGCAACTCCCGTCTCCCATATACAGCCAAACACTTTCCCGCGTTTCGTGCCGCCGTCGCTGTTGTAAAAACCCTGTTCCGCCCAGATATTGAGGTCCATATCAGGATAGAAATCGGCGATCCGGTAGAGCATCACCGCAGCTTTGCGCGCGTATTTCAAGTCACCTGTATACAACCAGGCAGTATGCAGCATCCCAAGCACGCTCAGCGACACTGTCCAACTCCCGTAGTGCCCATAGTAGCCGATCATTCGATAGACGTTGCCATCGGCGTCTTTCCAGCCAAATGTGTCATCGACCGCGTAGGTATGCAGCGGGTCCGTCGGGTCGGGGTGATCTGCATTAAACAGCAGCGATTTGTCCGCTTTTTCGTAGCAAAATATCCCGTTTTCATCCTTGCCGCTGTCGTAGAATTTCTTGAAGTCGTTTTTAGGAAATAGCTCTCCGCAGCTTGGGCACTCGATCTTCCAGGGCTTTGCAAGTAGGTCGATCTTCCACGGGTAGTTGCCGAACTTTTTGACATCGTTGCCGCAGTTAGGGCAGCCGTGGGTCAGGCTGACATCAATTCCGCGCGGAATCGACTGCGGCGTGATCATATCCCACAAATAATCATCTGACAAATTTGCATATACATCGGCTTGTTCGACCAACTTCTTGCTGGCCGCGGCAGCCCAATCGTAACGCTGGATATTTCGTCGGGCGTTTGCCACCCGTTCGGACGTATAGTAAGTTGAGCATGTTTTTGCTGATGCCGAGGTGGCAATCAGAAGAGTGGCAAGGGAAGCGAAAATAATCTGTGTTGTCAAAAAAGGACCTCCTTCGGAAACAGAAATCCGAATCGAGTATCGAAATTGCACCATCAAGAGCTTATTAGGCTAACCGGCAGCTTCATCCTCTAATATATTTGTAACAGTTATTATTACGCAAAGTGTGAGCAAATGGTCTCCGTGTCTGTGTCCGGCTGGTTTGAAATAGTATAATTTAGGGTAGAGGCGATTGTCACTATTCCGGATGACTATATCTGGATGTGACCTATGCCGAATGCGATATTCTGGGAGGTTAGAGATGAAGGGCAACGAAAAGATCATCGAGCAACTCAACAAACTGCTTGCAGAGGAATTGACGGCTATTAACCAGTATTTCGTTCATGCCGAGCTTTGCGAAGACTGGGGCTATGAGCCTCTGCACGAGGCAACCAAGAAGCGATCCATCTCTGAAATGAAACACGCGGAAACCCTTATCGAGAGAATTATCTTTCTCGAAGGCAAACCCATCGTCAGCAAGCTAAACGAAATCCGCATCGGATCGGAAATACCTGAGATGTATCGTAACGATCTTGGGATGGAGTGCGGCGCGGTCAAAGACTACAACGAAGCGATAAAACTGGCCGCCGAGCTGGGAGACAATAACACCAAACGCATCCTGGAAGCTATTCTAAAAGACGAAGAAGAGCATATCGATGATCTGGAAGCCCAACTCGACCAGATAGAGCAGATGGGCATAGCAAACTACCTGGCTCATCAGATCAGGTAGCGGATTGGGTTAGCAACAGGCGACTTCGAACATAAGCGCAGTAGCCTACCTCTTTCTCGGATTGCTCGGAAACAAGATGACATAGGAACGATGGCGGGGTGGCTCGGACATCACCCCGCCCGATCATCAATCCAAGCCTGCCGGGTAGCATTCGGCGCTGTTTGGCTAACGCACGCGTCTTAAGCTCCACTGCCAGACCCGCGACCACGCTGCCCTGTTGATCCGATCAATCTCCCGTTGATCTGTGATGGAATCCAGTTTATCCAACAACGCCTGTTTTTCTGCATTTGCAGCAGAAGGAATGTTTGCCAGTTGAACCTGTCTCCATCGAGAATAATAGACAGATTCCTGCTCACGGGACAAATTATTGACTTCGCCGGCCAGTTTTTTCCACGGGCCGGGAGCATACGCCAGGTTGACCCCTGCGGCTAGTTCGTCCGCATCATACGTGCCTGCGTTGAAATCTCCCAATCTGCCGCCCGTGACGGTCAATTTCCACTTGCCTGCTGCAAGGCCGGTCACTTTGAATAAATAGTTGTTGATCTCATTGAATGCGGTAAAGTATTTTACTGCCGCTATCGCGCTGTCATCGAGATAGATCGGCAGGGCGGCGTCTTCGCGAGTGAAATATACCGAATCTACTCCGACCCGCAGCTTTGAGATGCGGCATCGCTGCGCGTTGACTTTGTTCGATTTTACATCAATCGTAAGCTGAGACGCCTGAGACTCGCAGCCAAGGGCCTTGATCAACCCATAGGCCATCACCATGTGGCCATTTGGCTGCGGATGCACTCCATCGTTCATCATCACAAACTCCGAATCTGCGGTCTTCGCGGCGTCGAGTGTCCGCAGCATTGGATCGTGGATGTTATAGCACGCTATGTTGCGCTGCTTTGCAAACTCACACAACTGAGCGGCGAACTTTCCGAGAGTGTCGTTGTAACCCTTCAACCTTGCCGCTTTGCTTTCATCTACGCAGCCGGCGGTGAGCAGCACTACTTTGATCCGCTTTTCCTGCAGCGTATCGACAAGTTCGGTGATCGCGTTAATATAACGGTCGTATATTTTCTGGTCGTATGCTGTGACCCCTGCATCGTTCATTCCGTAGCAGATGCTGACCAGATTCGGTTTGAGGTCGAGGACATCGCGCTGCAGTCGTCTATTGCCGCCAACTGCGGTATCGCTAACCCATCCCGCGTTGCGAAAGACTATCTTTACGCCCGGATTGCGGAGCGCGAAATAGTTCATAACATATCTTGTGTAGACTCTCTGCTCGGTGATGCTGTCACCAAAAAACACCATCGTATCCCCGGATTTGAGCAGGCAATCCGCATTCGCTCCCAGGCTGACCGCAAGCAAGGCGGATACAGCAGCGATTTTCGCAAACCAGTTTAACATTATCTTCCTCCCGACAAATATACCCGCAAGCGCGCATATTCAGATGTGCTACCGTTAGCAATAAGCTCGATCGCATCTGGCCGACTCATCGATATAGAGCCTTGATCTATACAACTTTCAACCAATAATTCTCCCCTGAGGCCGGGCATCCCTTTGTCTTTGTGCAAATGGGAGATAATGGCCGAATGCGTGAGCGGAAATTTGCATCGTGAGGCGTGCTTGAAATCGCCTTTTTGCTTGACAATAAACGCGGCTGCGTGGTAGATTTATTTCATACGCTGCCGACTAGCTCAACTGGCAGAGCGTCTGACTCTGGATCAGAAGGTTCTAGGTTCAAGCCCTAGGTCGGCAGCCAAATGTTATCCTCCAATGTTTGACATCCATCCCGCCTACGAGTTTGCGCATACCGCATGCGGTGTATTGGGTAGAAAGCCGCTCAGCATTTTGATATAATCACCACATCGGCAGGTGGGCAAGCAAGTGCTGGGCTTTATTGCGCTCTAAGCCCGCCAGATTCCAGCCTGAAATCAAATGATTGGCAAAATAGCCAGAGAGGGGTATCGCCATGTCAAAACTGACTTTTTTGCAGCTTGCTCAGAAAGTCCTCGCAGAAGAGAATCGGGCGATGTCGCCGCAAGATATATGGGATACAGCGGTGATGAAAGGTTACGATAAACTACTTGGGTCTCAAGGCAAGACACCCTGGAACTCTCTCGGAGCGAGGCTCTACGTGGATGTTCGAGATAACCCAGACAGTGCATTTGCCGTTACGAACTCGAGGCCGAAAAGCTTTTATTTGAAAGATGCAGGCATAGATAATACTATTACTACTATACCTGTTACGGTGTCACACTCAAAGCCGAGTTACTTAGAAAAGGATTTGCACCCGTTCCTGGTCTACTACGGGCACAACTACCTGAAGGCTCACATTAAAACCATTGCTGCCCAGCGCTCAGAAAAGAAGGAGTTCGGAGAGTGGGTTCACCCTGACGCAGTGGGGTGTTATTTCTCATTTCAAGATTGGGCAGATGAAGTTGTGGAAGTAAGCTCGGTTTTCGGGCACTCCTCTATACGAATTTTTTCATTTGAACTTAAGCGCGACCTCAATTTCTCAAACCTCAGAGAAGCTTTTTTTCAAGCAGTGTCGAATTCATCCTGGGCCAATGAAGGTTATCTGGTTGCAGCAAATATAGATAGAAATGATGATTTTCGGGCCGAACTCAAGCGACTGTCAGCAGCGTTTGGCATAGGAGTCATTGATCTGGACATCGCAGACCCCGATGCCACAGAGATTATTCTGCCGGCCCTGTCTAAAGACTATTTGGATTGGGTGACTGTGAATAAGCTGACCATGAACCCCGATTTTCGAGAGTTCCTGAGAAGAGTCAAAAACGATATCTCTACTCGTGAGTTACGCAAAGAAGGCTACGACGAGGTAAAGAGTCGGGATGATTTGCTGATGGCTTACGAAAAGCTGGTATCAATACCTAAGTAGAATGGCAAACAAAGTCGACTATGATAGTCGCAGCTCTTAGTTTTTGAGTGAGGGCGCGTATTGCTACGCACTTCACTTATTTTCATAGTAAATTCTCGGCGTGTCGGTGGCGTAGGGGTTTCTCCAGCTTTGCGAACTATATTTGCTGCCATAATCGCTGTATGGGTTCATCAGGTTGTTGCCATGCTTGCTGCCGTACAGACCATAAGGGTTTGATATGCTCTCCGGGTCATATTTGTTAGTCGATAGCTTTCCCAGATACGTGCCGTCTGCAGCGTAGATTTTCGGGGTATCAAAGGCATATCCATTTGTGGCAGAAGTAGCGCTATACCTGTTGCCAAATGCGCTGTATGGGTTGGTCACAGTATTTCCGTAGCGGCTTCCGTATTGGCCATACTTATTGGATATGCTGTCCGGGTCGTATTTGTTTTCGGACAATCTGCCAAGGTAGACATAATCGTTTGCACGAACAGGCGAGCGATTTGAGCCTGTAGAGCATCCAATAAACGTTGAGGAAGTCCAGGAACTCGCACGGTAATCGACAGGTTTGGAGATATTGCTGGTTGATGAATTAGTCTGCGCCAGACATATAGAAGCGCAAAGAAGAGCCGATATTACAAACGTAGTCACTACTGCAACTCGATACCGTGCCATGATTTCTCTCCTTTCAACTAATGCGGCGTCTACGCATAACAAGTTGCTCGGCAAATATGACAATCTATTTGGAGTATACCCACCCATTGTAATCCAGTCAACATATCAACCGCGCCGTGCCGATAACTGGTTTTGGTGGGTCTTTGTTTCGCTTTGATATTCAAGTAGAGCCTATTGCCGCCAGTCTTGTATCAGCCTTGCCCAATCGCTGCGCCGGGTGCGTAGCTTTTTCTGAATCTCTTCCAGGGCACTGGCTGCGTCCTGCCTGTTGATGATTTCTTGGTCTACGAGTTCGATTAGAATATGATGTGTGTCCAGAACTTCTACACCTTGCTCGCAAGCGGTTCGGCGCAAGGCGGCATCCCTTGTCACTAGGGGGATTTTATTGTCTCTTGCATACACAAGGCAGGAAAGATCCGGCACGGAGGGCCCAATATAGCACTGTGCCAAGCCAGCTATATCTTCTACTTGAGCGGGGGTGAGCGCAACTACTTCAAGGCCCATTTGCTTGAGCAATGGCAAGTTCGACGTTTTCAGTTCTCTTTCTATAAAGTCGGTCACGACCCAGCGATATTTAAGACGGAATATCAGGCCAAGAATTTGAGCGGCCTCGAAATCGAAGATGAAAACGGAGTCCAACACGATTTCGTTCAGCGCGTCATTTCCTATGAGCCCATCCTTGCGCTCCACCAATATTGCGTCCCCTCACACTCACTATTAAGCTATACTACTCGGCGACATCAACCTGGTCATCGTCCAATCCATCCAGCAGTTTACGATGCAGTTCTGAGATGGACACGCCTAGCAACTCGGCTGCGCGAGACTCTGATATTCTGCCATCCGTGTAAGCTCTCGCGACAAGCCGCCTATGTCGTGAAGTACACTCAAGCGGATAAGGGTCCCCGATTTCCTGCTTAGCCATGCCGCTTGCGTTTAACGACTTACATATGTTGCTAAATGCATTTTCGCTTAGTATTTTAAGGTCTTTAGCTCTGTAAAACCAGGCTTGAACACTCAACCCGTATTTGCGTTTAAGCTCGCACAGTTCCATCGTGGTTATTCGAGCGCGATTCTCTCCAAGCTCAGATATTGCTCTGTTGGCAGGCACCAGAAACGCACCCGCAAATCGATGGGCAGCTTTCTCCTGCTCCTTTTGCGGCCAGTCGACAGGGAAGTGCAAGACCAGATGCGCCAGTTCGTGCGCGAGGTCAAATCTAAAGCGGTCGCCAGGCCGATCGCCATTGACGATAACTACCGGTATTTCCGCATCAGGGTATGTGCATCCATCAAAATTGCTGTAGCCATGCACGCAAACAACCAGAATCCCCTTGTCCTCCAACAACTCCACCAAGTTCTCGATTGGGTAATCGGCCAGTTCCCAATGCTTTCTCAATTCCTCCGCACGGTTTTCAGCGTCAGATATATCGTTAATTGGTTTGACAACGGAATCAGGCAACTCAAGCGGCTTGTGCGCTTCGAGCGAAAAAATAGCTTCAGCCTCCAAATGTCGCTCGACTTGAAGAGACACATAACTTTGCAGCGCTCGCTTTTCTGTCTTTTTCATCGTTGAGCGCTTTCGATATGCGGGTTCTCCCAACTTGACGCTGATTCGCTGAAACAAAGCGCTGACTGAAGTATCCAAGGCGTCAGCAAGCGCGATCAACACCGATGAGCCTGGCATGTCCTTGTCGGTCTCATAGTTCGAAATCGCCTGTGCGGTAACACAGCCCATCTTCTCGGCTAGCGCACGAAGCGATAATCCTCTGGCCATCCTAATTTGCCTAATTCGTCCTCCCAGCATATCACTCCCTCCACTTTACAAATATATCATGAATATCGGGGATTGTAAAGTGTTTCTACACAAGATTTTGCCGTTAAATGCTGGTGGTTTTAGGATCGGTTATATGCCAAACCATCCCGTAAAATCAGATTCCCGCGGTCTTATTTGCTTGACGTGATTAAATGCGAGTGGTAGGCTCATTAGGGTATGTTATAAAATGGCATAAGGGCGCGGTGTTTTTGCTGGGTTCGGAGTCATTGAAAGGGGATAAATATGAAAGAAGCCTTGTTTGCGCTGATTGCTGTCACGCTTATGGCTGCCACCAGCGCCAAAGCAACGGAGGAGTTCTTTATCAATCATTGGTGCGGCCCGACAGAGCTTAAAAATGAAAGTTTTGCCGAGGTCGCCGAAGCTAATTTTACTGTCAGTATGATCGGCTTGGGCAGCGCTGAAAAAAACCTGAAAGCCCTGGATTTGTGCGCCGCAAACGGCATCAAAGCGATGATTTGCGATCCGCGCACCGGCCCTGGCCCCACCAGAGATACTCCCACCGAGAGCCTCGACGCGGCGATCGAGGACTACGCCAAGCATCCGGCGCTGTGGGGTTACCATACATTAGATGAGCCGCACTCCAGAATGTTCACTCGCCTCGGAGGAGTAAATCAGTATCTTCTGGAAAAAGACCCTGCTCACACCCCGTTGGGAAACTTGTTTCCGAGTTACGCCAACTCAAAAACCCTGGGCAATAGCACCTACGAACAGCACGTTGACGAATATTGCAAGGTGGTCAAGCCGAAAATGCTCAGCTACGACCACTATGCACTTATGGCCGACGGAAGCATAAGGGGAGATTATTTCACGAACCTTGATATAGTGCGACGCCAGTCAATCAAGCACAAAATACCGTTTGTATATACGCTGCTATCCGTGCCGCACGGGCCGTATAAAGATATAAATGAGGCGGATTTGCGCTGGCAGGTGTTTACTGCGCTGGCCTATGGCGCACGCGGACTGACCTATTTCACCTACAACACTCCGACAGCGGAATATGGAGACGCGATAATCGGCGCCGATGGCAAGCGCACGGCCAAATATGAGATTACCAAAAAGGTAAATGGAGAGATCAAAAAGCTCGGACCGACCCTGCTGAAGCTCAATACGAAGGCGGTGTATCATACGGGAACCCTGCCTGCTACCTGCAAGCCGCTGCCCAAAGACGGGCTGATAAAGAGCGCGCAGGGCGGGGAGTTTGTCATTGGACAGTTTACCTCTGATGACGGGTTCAGATATGCGATCATAGTCAACCGCAGCCTGACAAAACACGCTAAGGCCGCAATCGCGTTCTCGCAGCAGGTTGACCTCAGGGAAGTCAGCCCGGCCAACGGCAGAGAAAAAGCGATTATGGTCAACAACATCGGAGGGGACTGGGTCTGGACTACCAGCTTTGGCCCCGGTGACGGCAAGCTCGTCAGAATTGACACCGTGAATAATATGCCGGTGAAAAGTTGGGAGGATAAGATTGTTTTCCGTCCCAGGATTATGCTCAACCCGTCCAATCAGTTCGCCAACCAGATTTTTGACGAGAACAAAAAAGAGCTTTACAACGAAGGCATGAACATGTATTTGATCGCAGAGAAGGTGCAGAAAATTCTGCAGGCGGATGGGCGATTGGATGCCTTTATGAGCCGCAACACACAAGCTCAGCGCACTACCCTTCGAGAGGAAACCAATCTCACACGATCGCTTGGCTGCGATATTCTTTATGCTTTCCACTCCGATGCCACCGGAACAAGCGCGCCGGGCGGAGGTTCGTGGACGTTCTATCACGGCGAGGACGGCAAGCGGCTGGCTAATCTTGTCCAGGATGCGCTGGCTGCGTCTATAAGGACGTTCTATCCGGAACTGAAAAACATGGGCACGCGCACGCACTGGTATCGACTCTGGGTTCTGCATGAGGGCGGATGCCAGGGTGCGCTGACAGAATATCTGTTCCATACGAATCCCAAGGAGCGCGAGCTCCTCAAGAACCCTGAGTCTCAGGATATAATGGCCGAGGCGGTGGCAGGAGCTATCCTGAAGTACTTCTTTGACGAATGACAATTAGGGCGCGTTGGGATGTGTGCTCGATTGTCATGGAGGATGGTAGATGAGAGCGCTGGTCATTGCAATTATTGTTTTGACTGCGGCAGCGGTCGGGGCATCTGCGGCTGATTTATCTGACGCCGCAGGCGTGGTGCGATTGTTCGGGGATACGTCGAGTTGGACAAGCTCGTGTTTTGTGGTCGGCGATGGAAGTTGGGTGATCACAACGAGTGACTCCATCAGTGAGGTGATCGGCCCGGAGACCATTCAAACCATTCGCTACCCGCTGTTCATCAGCGCGTTCACAGGCCGTGCCTATGAATGCGAGCTTAAAGCCATCAACAAGGAGCTTAACGTCGCGATTTTGAAGCTGCCGGTGACCGGTCTGCCGGCAGCTCCGCTTGCCAAAGGTACCGATTTTTCTAAAGCCGTATCCGGCACACTGGGACAACTCTCCAGCGGTGAGGTTGTCGGCGGGCCGTGGGCGACCAAAATATTCGGGATCACACTGGATAAATCTCGCAAGCAGCCTAAGCTCGGCATCGAACAGTGGAGCGCGAAAAAGGCGTTCGTTACGGAGATTGGCAGATACAAATGGTTGTTTGTCAACGGCGTCAGCCCTGCTCTTCCCGTGCCCAACGGCTCTATGGTTGCCTACAACGACATAGTTGCGGGGATGTATATCAGCAAGCTGGTGGTCACCGGGGGCAGCGAGGATATTATCTATGGTCGATGCGCGATGGCTCCGGAGATCGCGAGGTATTGCGGTGATTCGGGAATAGACTCGTCCACTCTTTATGAACCTCCCAAACCGACCGCAGCAAAGTTCGCCCAGGCCGGCGACGCTTTCCAGCTTCAGGCTCAAATTTATACCGCTATAGGAGCGCAAAGACCCGCCCTGGCGTTAAATGCCGCGACTGCCTTAGTAGCACTCCTGCCGAAGGACGCAAAGGCGCAGATAAGCCTTGCAGTGGCACAGTTGGGCGCGGATAAAGCTGAGGAAGCGTTAAAGACGTTTGATAAGGCGCGTGAACTGGACCCTGATTTGCCCAATCTGCGCTGTAATCGAGCACAGGCTCTGGCGGCATTGAAGAAAACCGAAGAGGCCGAAAAGGAACTGCTGGAGGCTGAAAAAGGATCCCCGCAAGACCCGAGACCTGTAGTTGCGCTTGCCAGTTTCTATCTTGGGGATGAAAAAACGCTGGATAAAGCTCTTAGTTACGCAAAAAAAGCTACTATTCTGACCCCGAACAGCGCGGCGGCTGAGCTTTTGATCGGCAAAGTGGAGAAGAGTCGGAAGAATTATGCCGCCTCCATCAAGGCCATTGGGGAAGCTGTAAAGATGGCTCCGGAGTGGGGAGAGGCGTGGTATGCCCTTGGAGCCACCTACGAAGAAGCCGGCGACAAGGCAAATGCAGAGAAAGCATACCGCAAGCTGGCGGAAAAACAGCCCAAGAACCCTGATCCGCTGATTACGCTGGCCTCGTTTTTGATTGATATCGAAAAAAAGACCGAAGCCGCCGAAGTTCTCACCAAAATCCGCGCACTCAACCCGCCTAAAGAAGTCCTCGAAGCCGTGCAAAAGCTGCAGGATAAGATCGACGGCAAAGCCGAAGAAGAGCAGGATTCCAAATAAATATCCCGCGCTTTATGCGAATCGATTCAGATATTATCTCTCAAAAAGGGACATAATCGCTCTGCATATACATTACGCATCGGCGCGTCTTGACCTTTCCTTTTGTGTCATCTAAACTAAGTTGAAGCATGCCTGGCTGGTTTGCGCATAGTATGGCGTTGGGTAAATACACGGCAGAGCTTATTGAACAGGAATGAATGTGGCACAAGGCGGGTTAGATAATACTGTCGGTGGCGCGGCTGATATTGTGTTTGGCCGGATCGAATCGGCGGGGCTTTGGAACATACCCGGCGAGCAGGCAGGTCAGCGTCAGCGACCGCACCTGATATCGACGGAACCTTTTCCCCTGTCATCTTCGCAACTGGATCAACTGCAACGCCTCGGCGATGCGCTGCTGGGCTTTTATTCTGCCGTAAATGATTTATACATTCGAGGCGGAATCGACTGGTTCAACGAATATCTCAACATCGGCAAGGGCGAAGAACTGATCAGACACGCGCTGATGAAAAACCAAAGGCGCGCACTGCCGGGGATCATACGCCCTGATGTGTTGATTACAGACGAGGGATTCCGTATAACCGAGCTTGACAGCGTCCCCGGAGGGTTCGGCCATCTCGATTGCCTTTCTGCGGCCTATTCGGAGGGCGGATTTGATGTTATCGGGGGCGGCAGAGGGATTCGAGACGGATTTGTAGGCTTGATACGAGACATTTCGTCGGATTCTAACCCGGTGGTGGCGATTGTCGTATCGGATGAATCGAAGGATTATATGCATGAGATGACCTATCTTGCGGGCGAACTGCGCGATATCGGGTTGCGGGCATTTGCGGTCAAGCCGGCGGAGATAGCATTCACCGAGCAGGGACTCTATATCGAAACTCCGGATGGCAGGCTAAAAATTGATGTCGCATACCGATTCTTCGAACTCTTTGATCTGCTCAACATCCCGAAAGCCGAATTGATTTCGTATGCCGCCCGCAAGCGACTCGTGACCGTGACTCCGCCCTACAAGCCGTTTTTAGAGGAAAAGATGCTGCTGGCGTTGTTCAGGCATCCGGCCCTGGAGCAGCATTGGCGAAAGGCCCTTGGCGAGCGCTATGATCTGCTCGATGAGACCCTGACGAATACTTATATTATGGATAATCGCCCTGTGCCTCCAAGTGCGCAGATATGCGGGTTTCGATGGAGAAATGAACCGATTCGCGACTGGAAAGCTATTAAAGATGGCAGCCAGAAGCAGCGGCGGCTGGTGATCAAACCCAGCGGCTTTTCTCCTATGGCCTGGGGAAGCAGGGGTGTTAAAATAGGACATGATATGTCCGGGGAGAATTGGGCGCAAGCGGTCGATGAGGCGCTCGAAAGTTTTGATTTTTCTCCCTGGGTGCTGCAATATTATCGTGATACGTCTATTATCGGGGTAAAGTATTGTAATAAACCTGGCGGAGAGGTTTTAGAAATGCGGGCTAGAGTGCGGCTGTGCCCATATTATTTCGTCGCTGATGGCCGGGCAAATCTCGGCGGAGTACTGGCCACAGCCTGCCCGCAGGATAAAAAACTGATCCACGGCATGGCAGACGCGGTTCTGGCTCCGTGCCGACTAGAGGAGGATTGAACCGCTGCAGGGCCGGCAGAGGTTCAGTTATTATTATGCAACAAAAGACATCCGAACATATAGAAAGCCTGATGGTCTGCGAAAAAGCGATACGGAGGCAGTTTGAGATCAGCAACAAGGAGTTCGCTGAGGGTTCGCAGGGGGACTTCGACCCGCTACTCGAAGAACAGCACGAAGTGGTTCCGGGGATGATCAATAAATATGGCAACAGGGCGCTGTGCCTGTTGACCGCTGAGTGCGCGTCATATTGCCGTTTCTGCACGAGGCGCAGGCTGGTTTCGGATATCGAACGCGGACGGATGGACAGCGACGATGTCGATGTCTGGGTTCAATATCTTCGCGATCACCCGGAAATAAGGGAAGTTATTTTCTCCGGAGGGGACCCGTTCGTGGCCGGAGATGAGCTTTTTGAGTATGCCCTGACCGAAGTATCCGCTCTAAGTTCGGTGAAGGTGATTCGCATAGGAACGCGCGCCCCTGTCGCCGACCCGGTGCTTATCAATGACCGCAAGCTGGAGGCGATCAGCCAGGTAAGCCAGCCGGTCTATATCGGCATTCATTTTGAACACCCCTCGGAGATCACTCGACCCACAAAACGAGCGGTCAAGAGGCTGATCGGCGCAGGAGCTATTTTATTCTCGCAGACGGTCTTTCTTAAAGACGTCAACGATAACTTCCATACGCTGCGCGATCTGTTCAACGGACTGGTGGAAATCGGAGTGCGGCCATATTATATATACCGCTGCGACCCTATTCCGGGAGCGACGCATTTCAGGGTAGAACTGGAAAAGGAACGCCGAATAATGACGCAGTTGAGGCGCAATCTGTCCGGCCTTGCCTGCCCGACTTATGTCATCGATGTGCCCAACGGCAGCGGCAAAATCCCTGTCCCGCTGGAGTTCTGGGATACGGATACCTCGTCTTACACTGATTTTGAAGGCCAGAAACACGAAACTCAGTAGGCAATAATCGTCGAAGGAGACAATATGCTCAAATTATACCAAACGGAATGGTGTCCATTCTGCGCCAGGGTCAGATCGAAAATGACCGAGCTGTGCATAACATATATCAATGCCAATGTTCCTCGCTCAAAATCGGATCGCACTGAACTGCTGGAGGTCTCCGGCCAAACAGGGGTCCCGACGCTGGTTACCGAGGACGGCAGGATAATCGCCGATGACGACGATGCGATCATAGCGTATCTTGAACAGAACTTCGCCTAATCCGCGTCATTAGCCTCGGCAACTGTCGCGGGATATGATATTCGACCGTTTTGGGCTACTGCGAAAGACGTCATCTTGTGTGGCTGGGACTTGTGTTTGTCAAAGATCTCGATGACATCAAACCCGCGCGTCATAAGCACATCGGCTATCAGCGATCTATGACACCGCCAGGGCAGCAATTCTGCGCACATTATCGCTGTGCGCCTGCCGGCAGCTAACTCGGCCAGCCTGTTTAGCGCGTTCTGAAAGCCATCGGTCTGCATATAGTCGGCAAATCCACGGAAGCTGTCGTTGTGCCATGCGGAGTTCGGGGAATCCTTGAGTGGCTTGCGCAGCCCGCCGAGGTCTTTTTCGTGAATATATTCGATTCCGACCTCCGACAGGTTGATCTCAAGCTCCTGACGATTGAACTGCGGATTTTTGCGGGAACGCGGCACGGTGCGAACATCCGCCACCGTTTCGATGTCGTAGCTCTTCAGCGTCTCGACCAACTCTTCAAGACTCCTCGTGGAGTGCCCCATCGTCCAGATTCTTCTCATAGCCCTCTGCCCTTTGATTTTATATTATAATACCCGCCATTTGCCCGCACTAAGATCAATTACATGAGGATATGCCGGCGCCGATGGGTTATACATATCTGAGAGTTGAAATCCAGGAGGCGGATGATGGCAAAAACGCAACTGGCCGCGCAAATGTATACGGTGCGCGACTTCACAAAGACACCGAAGGACCTTGCTGAGACGCTAAAAAAGGTCAAAAAGATCGGCTATGACGCCGTGCAGATGTCCGGCGCGTGTGCGATGGAGTATTCGGAACTGAAAAAACTGCTCGACGATGCAGGGCTGATCTGCTGCGCCACGCATATACCTTATGAACAGATGCGCGATAATCCCACGCAGGTAATACAGGATCATTACGCCATTGAATGCAAATATCCGGCCATCGGCGGCCTGCCCGGCAACTATCGCAACGCGGACGGCTATGGTAAATTTGCAAAAGAGGCTACGCAGGTCGGCAAAAAACTGGCCGCAGGCGGGCTGTATTTCGGCTATCACAACCATAGTTTTGAACTGGAAAAATTCCACGGACGCACCGGGTTGGCCACGATCTATGAGGATAGCGATCCCAAATATGTCAAAGCGGAGATCGATACCTATTGGATTCAACACGGCGGCGGGGATGCGGCGGAGTGGATCGACAGGCTGAAGGGCAGGATTCCGCTGGTTCACCTGAAGGATATGACCGTCCGCGATGGCAAGATAATTATGGCCGAGGTGGGCGAAGGCAATATGAACTGGAAGTCTATTCTGGCAGCGTGCAAACGCGCCGGGGTGGAATGGTATATCGTCGAACAGGATACATGTGAACGAGACCCGTTCGAGAGCCTTGCGATCTCGCTGAGGAACCTTCACGCTATGGGAATCAAATAGACGTTGGCTCTTTTGCCGAAGGTATTTGTCCTTTTTTGCTAAAGTATAGAATTAGATCAGACAATCAAGGAGAGGCACAATGCCCAAGAAAATTACTTTTCTGGGAGCCGGCAGTTTCGGCTTCACAAGAGGACTTGTAAGAGATATATTGACATTTCCCGCTCTGGCAGACGCTGAACTGGTGTTGATGGATATCGATGAGGAGCGACTCGACTTCATCAAGACCGCAGTCGACAAGATCGTTGCGGCGGGCAACTATCCTGCTAAAGTCACCGCCACCACCAACCGTCAGGAGGCCCTTGAAGGCGCGGACGGCGTCGTGATTACGATATTGCAGGGCGGCCCGGAGGTGTTCAGGACCGATATCGAAATCCCCATGAAATACGGCGTGGATACGAACGTCGGCGATACCCGCTCGGTATCCGGGTTCTTTCGCGCATGTCGCACAATCCCTGTAATGCTGGAGTTCGCCGCCGACATCGAACGGCTCTGTCCTCACGCGATAGTGCTCAACTATACAAACCCGATGGCGATGCTGTGCCGAGCGATGCTGGGCTATGCCGATATCCAGGTATCGGGTCTGTGCCACAGCGTTCAGGGCACGGCGAATATGCTTGCCAGTTGGATCGGCGCATCGATGGATGATATCACTTATATGTGCGCTGGCATCAATCACCAGGCGTGGTATCTCGACTTCAAGTGGAAGGGCAAGGACGCCTATCCGCAGATCAGGGAAGCCATCACCACCAGAGAGGATATATATAAACACGAACTGGTTAGAAACGAGATGTATCTGCATCTCAACTACTACGTCACCGAATCCAGCGGACACAACTCCGAATACGTCGCGTGGTTCCGCAAGAGGCCGGAGCTTATCGAGAAGTATTGCACTCATGGCACCGGATGGAACCCTGGGGCTTATGCCTATATTCTCAACGAATATCTGGCAGTGGCGGCGACCTGGAGACAAAATATCAAGGCGGAACTGGAAAAACCGGTCAACCTCAACCGAGGCCATGAATATGCGGCCAGCATATTCAACGCGACGATCGGCGACGGGGCGTTGTATGAGTTCAACGGCAATGTGCGCAACTTCGGCCTCATTGACAACCTGCCGGAGGGCTGCTGCGTTGAAGTGCCGGTTATGGCGTCCAAACGCGGCCTGAATCCGATGCACGTCGGCCCGCTGCCTCCGCAGCTTGCTCTGCTCAACAATATCAGCGCTCGATGCGAGGAGATGGTCGTTGATGCGTGTCTGACCGGGGATAAGGACCTCGTATATCAGGCGTGCTACTTCGATCCGCTTACTTCGGCTGTTTTGAGCCTGGGCGAAATCAAATCGATGGTCGATGAGATGTTCGAGGCAAACCGCGACTGGCTGCCTCAGTTCAACTCAAAATAAATTCTGCATACTGCTGCGGCGGGGATCGAAGAACCGCCGCAGCGGATTATTATCCCGTTGCAAACCAATAATGAAAGGCCACTAAAAAATGACCAGGGCGGTAGTATGCGCGATTCTCATTTTATGTTTGGGGGTGACCTGCATGGCGGGCGAAGTCTCGATTCGTATGATTGGCGGACAGGCCGATAACGCCGCAATCGAAATTCACGGAGTCGGAGCCGGCGATTTCGATGCTAAATTGTGGCGCGCAGGCACTCTTAATATAGTCCCGGACTCCAGATTGCCGCTGATTGCGCCTCGGCTGGGCGGGATTCAACGAAACATTTATGCGCCTGCAATTGTCGATCTCGGCGACAGTTGGCGGGTGTTTTTTGGCGGATGGGATGGCGTAGACAACGGCAAGGATCGCATCTACTCCCTTACAACCGGTAATTTTCTGGATTTTGAAAATCGACAGACGGTCATTGAGCACGGAGTCTTTGTTCATGTGTGCAATGTAAGCGCGCTGCGGCTGCCGGATAAGTCCTTTAAGCTGATGTGCACTGCATATCCCGACCCCGATGGCCTGAACAAGCCGGTGACATTCACCAGCCCCGATGGCAATATCTGGAACGGAACCCGCGCTCCCTATGAGCCAAAGTTTTCCGATATTATCAAGATAGACGGCTATGATAAGTTCGCCACGGCGGATATTAACGGCATGAACGTCATCCTCTACGAGGACGGCGTCTACAGGCTGTATTTTAATAATTTCAAGGACTTCGGCAAGGTTTTCAGGGCCACTTCGACCGATGGCAAGACATTTAAGTATGATAATGTCGCGGTGGAATTCTCTGCGTGCGTTATCGATGTCAAAAAGTTCGGAACAGCGGCAGATCCGATCTATTTGATGGGGTTGCACATGAATAGGGACACGCTATGGTATAGCCTTTCCGCCGATGGTCTGAAGTTTGATGCGCCGAAGGAACTAGTCAAAAACCTTGGCGATGCGGACCGCTATATCGTCGCCATTGGCTGGGTTGTGCGGGATAACAGGCTGCTGGGGTTCCTGTATGGAGCCAGCGACACGGGACATTTGAACCGCAACCGCATTTTCGGCAGGTGGCTGCAAAAGAAAGTAGTCTTTGTCGCCTCGGATGGCTCTCGATTTGAGCCTGCCGCCGCGCTTGGCCCGGATCGCCAGATTATAAACATACCCGGCGACAAAGAACTTGACGGAACCTTTGAGATATTCGCCGAAGATGGCGTCACTTTGCTGGGCAGGATAGCCGGAAAAGCCACTCCGACTGCGGTTTATGTGGTCGAGGAAAAATAGATCAACCTTGAGCCTGGAACATAACGCCCGGGTTCAGCAGCCCGTTTGGATCGAACAGCTTCTTTAGGGCGCGCATTTGAGCGATTGTCCCGTTGCCGTACATCATCTCAAGGAACGGGACTTTCAGTCTGCCGATGCCGTGCTCTGCTGAAACCGACCCGCCCATCTTCACGACCTTGTCCGCCCAGCCAAGATAGAGTTCCCTGCCTATGGAATACTGATCCATATCGTGGGGCAGTATATTGACGTGGACGTGGTTGTTGCCGATATGGCCGAATATGACGGACTCCAGCCCGCGCTCACTCAGTCCCGCGTTATACATTGCAAGCGCGTCTGCAAGGCAGTCGTCCGGCACGGACATATCCGTTCCCAGCTTGGTCAGCTCCGGAACATCTCGCTTGCGCTCCCCTATGAGAAGATTGACGGCCTCCGGGGTAGCGTGACGAAATGCCTTTATCGGCTCAAGTTCCCTGTCGGTAGTCGCAAACCAGGTATCCTCATCGCTGCCGCCAAGTTCCATGACCGTTTCGATCAACTCCATCGCCGCTTCCTCTATCGCATCGGCATCCGGTGCATGGAATTCGACATATATGGCGGTGTGATATTGATCTTTCAGAGCGGGAATGGCCTCAAATGCAGGGTTTGTCGCTTTGGCGTTTCGCAGTAGATCCAACGCATCGTGATTGAAAAATTCTATGGCGACCAGCGCTGCTTCCGATTCGGCAAACATCGATCGCGCCGCATTTACAAGCTCGATTGCCGCCTGCTCGCTTGGCAGAAAGATTGTAAGGCCGTTGATAGCCGCTGGCCGCGGAGTCAAGCGCAGCCCTGTTTCGGTGATGATTCCGAGGGTTCCTTCGGAGCCGATCAGCAGGTCGATTAGATCCATATCGTCCGCCGCATAATAACCCGCAGCGGATTTGACATCAGGCATTGTATAGTCGGGCAGTTGGCCGGAAATAGTTCTGCCGGATTCGGTGGTGAGGGAAAATGACCGTCCCTTGGAAAAGTTCTCCGCCCGTTTTATGCTGATTACATCGCCATCGGATAAAACCATCCGCAGGCTCTGCACCCAACTGCGCATCGCGCCATAATAAAAAGACATGGCTCCCGATGCATTGCAAGCGGCCATGCCGCCGATAGATGCGGAGGTTTCTGTGGGATCGGGGCCGAAAAACAGTCCGACAGGCTCGATAATATCCCTCAGATCGCACAGCAGCGCGCCCGGCTGCACAACGACGCCATCTGCAGTCGGCTCGCCTATGGCGTTCATCGACCTGAGATTTATTATTAAACCGCCTTCGGGGACGGCTCCGGCGACGATGCCCGTGCGCGCGCCCTGAGTAATCAGCTTGAGGCCGCGCTCATTGGCGTAGCGTACGGCTTCGATAACCTCGGCCTCGGTGGTCGGAAAGGTGATTGCATCCGCCGTGCCTGTGCGCTTGGACTCATCGCTGAGAAACTCTTGGAAGTCGGTGTTGAATGGACTGATTTGAACTGTCATAGTGATAGAACACTTCCGCATACTTTTCTCCTTTTCCTTCATAGAAGCGATACATGCGGCGCGGCAGCTTTTATGAACTTTAAGAATATGCTCACGCGGCAATGGAGGCCGCGATTCCACATGGTATAATCTATCATCGAAGGCTCTGGGCGAAATCTATGTCCGAAACAAAACAAACGACACTTGCAACGAATATGGCAAACTGGCCGCTGCTGACCCTTGGCATCATCGGCCTAAACGTGCTCGTCTACCTGTCTATCTTTCGCGAGTCTACTCCGGGCTATCCGGACATCAACCCAACTCGGCTGTATGGACTCGTCCCCGCGCATCTGAAGGTCGGCAAGATGCTGACCTCAAACTTTGTGCACGCCAGCGCCGGCCATCTGTTGGTGAATATGACTATGCTCTATATTTTCGGTCGCAATGTGGAGCGGTCGATGGGCAAACTGGAATATGGGTTGATATATATCGGTGCGTGCTTCGCCTCGTCAATAATGCATGCGGCGATGGTTTTGGCGGCGTTTCCGGTGTATTACAGCGAGCAGCCTGTGATTGGAGCATCGGGGGCGGTGGCAGGCGTGGTGGCGATTTATGCGGTGCGCTATCATCGCAAAGTGTTCGATATTTTCGGGCTGTATATCCCCGCCCTGTGGGTCATTGCCGCCTGGCTCATCATGCAACTCGCGTTTGCCATAGTGGGACTTTACAAGGACAGCTTTTGGGGGATGGGACTTAAACAGGTCAGTTACTGGAGCCATCTGGGAGGATTTAGCTTTGGGCTGCTTGTTGCGCTGGCCGGAAATATGGCCTTGCACGGCGAACGGGAGCATCTGATCGACGAGGCCCGTCGGCTGTATGACAACGGCAGCATCCTTGAAGCGACTCAGCGATATGAGGCCCTTATAAAATGCGATCCGGATAACGCCTTTGCGCACGCCGAGTTGGGCCGGTTTTGGGCTATATTGGAGGAAGAGGAGCAGTCGCTGCCATATTATCACAGGGCGATCGAATGGTATCTGTCGCAGGGTCGGGAGGCGGAAGCGCTGGCCTGCGCGGATGAGATGAAACGATTCTGGCCCAAAGCCGCTATATCAGCTTCCACCCGCTTCAGGTTTGCCTCGTATCTCGAAGAATCCGGCCACACTCAAAAGGCAATTCGCGCACTGCGCAGGTTGGCAGAGGATGTGCCTGACAGCGTGGAGGCAGAGATGGCCCTGCTCAAAATAGGCCAACTCCTGCTCAGTTTCGAGCGCGACCCGTCTGCCGCCATCTCAACAATAGAGGGCTTTCTTACGCGCTATCCCGACAGCGAATGGAAACAGTTTGCTGAAGAGGTTATAAGAAAAGCGCAAGCTTAACGAGGCTCGGAAATGGGAAGGGAAAAGCAGATTCCTCGGCATTCGCCTCGGAATGACGAAAATTGGAGGCTACGCATAACCCTCTCAATAACTCTTCTAACCTCTAACTTCCAACTTCTAACCTCTAGACCTCTAGACCTAATCATTCGTGAGCTGTCACGATTTTCGGCTTACCATTTATCTCCTTATGGTTTTTCGGGACCCTCGACGCCAAGGTTCTTTCGGAAGAAGTCCAGCACCATCTGCTTGATCTGTTTGTAGGTCGGATCACTGACAGGGTAATTAATGAAGCCGTGACCGGCGTTTTTGACTTTTACAAAAGTTACATCAACGCCGACTCTTTTGAGCGCATTGTAGAACACTTCGCTTTGATACATTGGCACGAGCGTGTCATTGTCGCCCTGAAAAATGAGCGTGGGAGGATCGTCCTTGGAGACGAACTCCACCGGGCTTGCCATCCTTGCCAGCCCGCGCTTTTGCTGATATGTCCCTCCCAGCAGCGCGGTAACCATATCAATGACCTCCGGCATAGTGTATTGCTTCATCGCCGTCTCGGAGAAGTCTGTTGGGCCGAACATATCGCAAACTGCCTGCACTCGGCTGGAATATTCCAGATTGCCTGAGTCTCCTTCCAGCAGGCTTATATCCGCGGTCGTCCCAAGCAAGGCGACCAGGTGGCCTCCTGCCGACCCGCCCCATACGCCGATGCGGTCCGGGTCGATGCCGTATTTAGCGGCGTTGGCGCGCAGAAATCTAATGGCGGCTTTGCAGTCCTGTATTTGAGCAGGATATGGAGCTTCCTGACTGAGTCGATATGTGATGCTGCCGGTCACAAAGCCCTGTCCGTTGAGGCCATATTCCTCGGTGAGGTCGGCGTTGTGGTCGCCCATGCACCATCCCCCGCCGTGAACGTGGATGATAGCAGGAAACCTCTTTTGCGGTGCGCCGGGAGGGAGTGTGAGGTTCATAAGCAGCTTGCGCTGTCCTATCCGGGCGAACTCGATATCTTTTATCACAGTGGATTTTTCGGCCTGTGCCAGCGATGCCATCGAAGTCAATAAAACAAGCACAATTGCGACAATCCAGATCACTGTAACCCTCTCCATAATCCCTCCGGAAGATTATTTACCGCCAGAAATTTAACAGCTTACGAATGATGAGCACACCTGCCCGCAGTGTCCGATCTCCGTCTCGGACAAGGCCGGGACAGAGGCCATTTAGAGGTTAGAGGTTAGAGGTTAGAGGTTAGAAGTTGGAGATTGGAAATGGGGTGGCCATACCGGCTCGAACTTCGAACATCTGACCTCGAACTTCGGACATCGGACATCTGACCTCGAACATCGGACATCTGACCTCGAACTTCGGACATCGAAAAAAGCAAATTTCTCACCTCGTTCGAATGACATAGTTTGTGTGGCTCAGCCACTACAATCACTCACGAAGAGTGAGTTGTCACGAACGCAGGCCAAAGCCAACCTATGCCATCCCCGGTTCGAGACGCGGATTGGTCTTGCCTTTTGCATCGGCGGATTCGTCCGTTTGCGAAACCGCCTCAGTTTCGGCTGGCAGCGCATCCTCGGTCGAACCCTCGGCGGCTTGCTGTGTAATCGAGTTGAGCGTTGCGCCTTCCATAAGCGCCTCGAACTCCTCACGCTCCAGAGTTTCTTTTTCCAGCAGCACCTTGACGATGACGTCCATCTTCTCGCGGTTCTCGCTGAGAATTGACTTCGCGCGTTCGTATGCCTGCTCCATCGTCAGCCGAATCTCCTTGTCAATGGCCATCGCCATTTCTTCGGAGTAGTTGCGGTCCTCCATCATATCCCTGCCGAGGAACGGGTTCGCGTGGCGTTTGCCTACCGTCAGCGGCCCAATCTGGTCGCTCATGCCATACTCACAGACCATAGCACGCACGATTTCCGTTGCACGCTCGAGGTCGTTTGAAGCTCCCGTGCTGATCTCTCCAAAGACCATCTCCTCGGCTACTCTGCCGCCGAGCAAGCCCGCGATCTTATCCAGCAGCTCATTTTTCGTAGTCAGATATTTGTCCACCGTGGGCAGTTGCATCGTATAACCCAACGCCATCCCGCGCGGAAGAATCGATACTTTATGAACCGGGTCGTCGTTTGGCAGCAGCTCCGCCACTATCGCATGGCCGACCTCATGGTAGGCGACCATTTCCTTTTCTTTCTCGCTTATCAGCCGACTCTTGCGCTCCGGGCCGGCTATGACACGGTCGATGGAGTGCTCGAAATCCGCCATGAATATCTTAGTCTTATCCCAACGCGCCGCAAGCAGAGCGGCTTCGTTTATAAGGTTTGCCAGATCTGCGCCGGAAAACCCCGGAGTGCGACGCGCCAGACTCTCGACATTGACATCATCGGCAAGCGGCTTGCCTCGCAGGTGGACATTCAGTATCGCCTCTCTGCCGTGCGCATCCGGGTTATCCACCACCACCCTGCGGTCGAATCGCCCAGGACGCAGCAGCGCCGGGTCCAATACATCCGGCCTGTTGGTGGCTGCGATGAGGATCACACCTGAATTGGGATCGAAGCCGTCCATCTCGACGAGTAGCTGGTTTAGCGTCTGCTCCCTCTCGTCGTGTCCGCCACCAAGTCCCGCGCCTCTCTGCCGACCGACGGCGTCTATCTCGTCAATAAAAATCAACGAAGGCCGATTGGCCTTGGCGGTTTCAAACAGGTCTCTTACTCTCGATGCGCCGACGCCGACGAACATCTCCACAAAATCCGACCCGCTGATGTGGAAGAACGGAACTCCCGCCTCCCCTGCGATTGCTCTTGCAAGCAGGGTTTTGCCGGATCCCGGAGGTCCCAACAACAACACGCCTTTGGGTATTTTCGCGCCAAGAGCGACGAATTTCTTCGCGTTCTTCAGGAATTCAACTACCTCCTGAAGCTCCTGCTTGGCCTCATCAACTCCGGCTACGTCGTCGAACGTAACTTTGGGCACATTTTCGTTGAGCCGCTTGGCTCTGCTGCGCCCGAAGCTCATCGCCTGATTGTTGCCTGCCTGCGCCTGACGCATAAACAGCATCCACAACAGCACAATAAAGCCCAGCGGAAGCAGGGATATCAATGTCGCGACCACCGGGTTGGAAAAAATCGACTTGTCGAACTTATAACTCACATTGTTGGCGTCGAGCTTTTTGAGGAATTCGCCGCGGTCGCCCTGTGGCGGCGTGACCGTCTTGTATTGCACGCCTTTTTTATCCTCAAAAGTGAACTCATCGCCGAGAATCTCTCCGCGCACGACTTCGCCATTGGTGATCATTTTCTGCGCCTTGGAGATGTCAATAGTCGTAGGGCTTTTGCCCATCATGCCAAAAGGCCCGTTTCCCTTAGTGAGAAACAACACCACCAAGACTACTAGAGCTACGCCAAATACGCTTCTGAAATAACGACTCAAGACAAATCCTCCGACCGCATCACGGCCGTATTTGTTATATTATACCACGAGCAGCCACGCCACGGAAGCAGCCAGGCGGCCCTCAGTCTCACAGCGTGAATGCGGCTGCATTATATTATGCCCTTTTGTAGAGTATAGTCCCCAATGACTATCTACGCAAAATACACTAAAAAAGTTCTCCTGTGACGGTCGCCGGCCAAGCCGCACGCTCCGGCATTCGTCATTTGATCTGTGATGATTAGTTTGCGGAAAGCCTGGGTATTAAGTCGACAGAGAAATATATATTTAATAATCAAAAGCCGGAGAGAGCTTACACATATTCTGGCTATTTTGAGATAATGCTGAAGATTATGGGACAACGGCTCAGGTTGATATATGCCAGCCTAACAGCGCAAGCGATCTGTAAATACCTCTTTACAGAAAATATAAATAATCTGCGCTCACCTTGCAGAAGTTTTTGCCTCAAGCCCGCAGATTGCAACGTGCAATCTCGCCACTTTCCAACACCAGCGCCCACAAACATATCAGAGCAATACAACCGTTTGAGCCACTACAATTGGGAAGGAATCGAAGCAGTTGGAAATACAACGATTGGCAGGAACCGTTGCTTCGCCACCTGATGTGGGTGATGATGAGGCGGGTTCATATATTTTGATCGTAACGGTCGATGAAGATGAAATCGGCAGCAATTCTGATGCAGGTTTTCTGCAATCGGTGCAATCGCTGACCGAGCAACACCCTCAGGAGATTGTTTTGGATTTAAGCAAAGTAAACTCAATAGACAGCGGCGGACTAAAAACGTTATCGGCGTGCGCCAGGTTGTGCAGTGCTGCCGGAACCAGGCTTCTGATGGACAAGGCCTCGAAGTGTGTGATGAGAGTGGTTGAATTGAGCGGGCTTGGTCAGTTGTTCGGGCTTGCCGAGGCTCAATCCGCTCAAGTCGTCAGAAAACGCTACATTGCTCCACACAACCCGGCATGGAAGATCAGTGAGCGGATAGCCTTTACTTCGGCGGCGGTGGTGTCGGAGTTGCGCAATAGGATTATGGATGCCGCCGAAGAAGCGGGCGCGACCGGAGAGAAGCTGTGCGATATCAAGATCGCCGTCGGGGAGGCGCTGGCAAACGCCTACCGTCACGGGTCGCCAATGGGAGAATCCAACAATATACTGGTAAAATGCCTGGCTTGCTCTCAAGCGTTTGTCGTGGAGATCGAGGACGAGGGCAATGCCTTCGACCCGGATGCGACACCGGAACCAAATCCTAATGACCTGCGTGACCACGGAATGGGCATCTATCTGATGCGGCAGGCGATGGATATTGTGGAGTATTCTTTTCACCACCCGGGCAATCGCGTTCGGATGGTGAAATGGCTCCAGGATGTCTGAGCGCCGTCAATGATCCGGGTTGCCGTCGTCGATTCCGGCGTTGATATCCGCCGGCAGGTATGAATACAACTCCGCGTTCTTTATGTAGAATTTGATCTTCTTATCCTTATCGATCAACTGCCGGGCAAACGCCTCCGTTTTCCATTTGAGGGTGGCGCGAACGGAATCTCCCGTAAACGCTACGCAATCCGATCTTGTAAAACCGGGGATTGGGTTGTTGTTGCGGTCGACAATCTCGGCTGCGACGTATCCCCACTGGCGGCATCTGGCATTGATAGTAACCTGAGGCGTATTGAAAACCTCCCTGCGACTGATCAGCCAGCCCTCTTTTGGCCCGGCACACATAGAGCAAAACCCATCCATGCGCAGGGTTGCAAGA
>JAAYKE010000026.1 GCA_012522575.1 Armatimonadota bacterium
ATACCGGCTCGAACTTCGGACATCTGACCTCGGACATCGAAAAAAGCAGATTTCTCACTTCGTTCGAAATGACATAGTTTGTCTGGCTGGGACAGAGACCAGCCACTACAATCACTAACGAAGAGTGAGTTGTTACTTGGTGTATTATAACATGCAAAGGCGTTCGTCTTATGGTATCATATCGCGTAGGCTGAAAACATTGGAGGTGCAAGCGTGACTGGTGAGATTAGAGAGATCGCGAAACGCATCAAAGAGCTTCGAGAAATCGCCGGGATTACACCGGAGTCTCTTGCCGAGCATCTTGGCATCGCCGCCGCCACCTATCGGCAATACGAAAGTGGCGAATCGGATATCCCGGTTAGCGTTCTTTATGAAATAGGCGGCAGATTCAACGTTCAATTATCAGAAATCCTCACCGGGGAAGGGCCGCGACTGCACACCTATTGCCTTGTGCGCAAAGGGGCCGGGACCAAAATAATGCGCAGCCCAAGCTATGATTATCAAAGTTTGGCGGCCAACTTCGTTGACAAACGCATGGAACCTATGCTGGTGACGGTTCATCCCGAAAAACCGCAGGGCGATATGAACTCCCATCCGGGTCAGGAGTTCGACTATGTGTTGAGCGGAAAGTTAGGCATCACCGTAGATGGTCACGAACTGACCCTCGAAGAGGGGGACTCGATTTATTACGATTCCAATTATCCACACTCGATGAAAGCTCTCGGCGATGAGCCGGTGCATTTTCTGGCGATAATTTTATAGCCTGCGGAGGTGCGGCAGTGCTGCTGGACAAATATGTCTCAAAGATAGACTACGAATCTTACGACGACTTCAAGAAAAACTGCAAAATCATAGTCCCGGAGAACTTCAACTTCGGCTACGACGTAATCGACGAATACGCGAAAATCAGTCCGAATAAGCGGGCTATGGTCTGGTGCAACGACAGGGGCGATTCAAGAACATTTACTTTCGGCGAGATGTCGGAATACAGCAACAGGATCGCCAATTTCCTGCTTGGCATCGGCCTGACCAAGGGTGATCGGGTGATGATGATCCTCAAGCGCCGATGGGAGTTTTGGATGTGCATGATCGCTATGCACAAAATCGGCGTGGTGGCGATCCCGGCAACTCATCTGCTGACCAGCAAGGATATCGTATATCGAGTCAACAGCGCGGACATAAAGATGATCATTGCGTGCGACGATGAGCGCGTGATGGACGCGGTCGACGAAGCGCAGCAAAACTCACCGACGCTCAAGCACAAAGCGGTGATCCATACCAGTCGCGTAGGGTGGCATTCATTCAGCGACGAGGTGGAGAATGCGTCGGCGGATTTCATACGCCCGTCAGGGAAGGCCGATACGGCCAACGGGGATATGATGCTGCTGTATTTTACCTCCGGCACTACAGGTATGCCCAAGATGGTATGGCACGATTTCACCTATCCCCTGGGACATATCCTGACCGCGAAGTTCTGGCAAAATGTGATCGACGACGGCCTGCACCTGACGCTGTCGGACACGGGATGGGCCAAGTGCGCGTGGGGCAAGATTTACGGCCAGTGGATTAGCGGAACCGCCAACTTTATTTACGATTTCGACGGCAAATTCGAACCCGCTGACCTGCTCAGAAAGATGCAGGATTATAAAATCACCACCTTTTGCGGCCCGGCTACGGTGTATAGGTTCATCGCTCAGCAAAACCTTGCCGATTATGATTTGAGCAGCCTGAAGTATTGCGTAACCGCCGGCGAGCCGCTCTATCCTGAGGTATATCAGGGGCTGGTGAAGGCGATGGGGCTGAAAATTATGGAAGGCTTTGGACAGACCGAATCGGTTGTTATGGTCGCGAACTTCCTTTGGATGACCCCGAAACCCGGCTCGATGGGCAAGCCTTCGCCTTGTTACGATGTTGATATAATCGACGAAAACGGCAGATCGTGCGAAGTCGGCGAGGATGGGGAGATAGTGGTGCGGACAAGCAAGTCCAAGCCTCCGGGAATGTTCAATGGCTATTTCCGTGATGACGATCTCACCAATAGAGTCTGGCACGACGGCATATATCACACCGGAGATGTTGCGTGGCGCGACGAGGATGGTTATTATTGGTATGTAGGTCGAAACGACGATATGATCAAAAGCTCCGGCTATCGGATCGGGCCTTTTGAGGTGGAAAGCACGCTGATGGAGCATGCGGCGGTGATGGAGTGCGCGATAACTGGCGTGCCGGACGATTTGCGCGGACAGGTTATCAAAGCTACGGTGGTGCTTTCCCCGGGTTATGAAGCGTCTGATGAACTAGTTACGGAATTGCAGAACTATGTAAAACAGGCGACCGCACCTTATAAATATCCAAGGATAATAGAATTTGTGGATATTCTGCCGCGGACGATCAGCGGAAAGGTTCGTCGGGTGGAAATCCGGGCAAAAGATAAAAAGACAGGCTACAAGCCGGATATCAAGGCCGACTGAGTCGAAGATGACACGTAATTACATCTAAAAACAGCCCGATGCCGTATGGATTCGGGGGCGGAAAATCCGCTGCGCGGCATAAGCGTCTCAGTTGACCTGTGCTCCGGTAAGATAACGGAGGCAATTTATAATGCTTAGAAGTACCTCTCTGCGACGCATTGCGCTGATTGCGCTGACGCTCGCTCTCCTCGCAACGGCTTCTTTCGCCGCTCCTAAAAATGTAATTCTTCTTATTGGAGACGGCATGGGAGTTGGCCCGGTTGCCGCAGGCAGAATCGGCAGCGTTGGCCCTAATGGACGATTGACGGTAGACACGATGCCGTTTACCGGTTTTGCGCTGACCCACTCTGCCAACAGGCTGGTAACGGACTCCGCCGCAGCCGGCACGGCCCTTGCCACCGGAGTTAAAACCAATAACGGCACCATATCTATGGACCCCGACGGCAAGCGGCTCAAGACGATTCTTGAGCTGGCCAGAGACCTGGGCAAATCCACCGGTTTGATCTCTACCAGTTATATAACCGACGCTACCCCTGCGGTCTTCGCTTCGCATGTCAGCTCACGCGGTAAAACCGAGGACATCGCCGCCCAGATGCTTGCTTCGCGAGTGGATGTGATACTCGGTGGCGGAAAACGCTTCTTTACTCCCAAATCGAAAGGCGGCGTGAGAGAAGACGAGAGAAACCTGATGGACGAGGCCACAAAGCGAGGCTACAGCGCTTTTGATAGCGCCGATGCTTTAACTAACTGCAAGTCCGACAAGTTCATTGGCTTGTTTGCGGATCACGTGATGACCAGTGATAGACCGGAGCCTACCATCGCGGAGATGACCGATAAAACCGTATCGACGCTGTCGAAGAACGCCAAAGGCTTCTTTATAATGTCCGAAGGCGGCAAAATCGACCATTTGGCGCATGGCAACAACAAGGACGGCGTGATCAAGGAAATGACTATGTTTGATGACGCCGTCAAGGTGGCCCTGGATTTCGCGAAAAAGGATGGTCAGACCCTGGTGGTTGTAACCGCGGACCACGATACAGGTGGCATGGCTATGCATGAACCCAGCGATGAAAGCCCGAAGTTCACCGCGGGCTGGACGACGAAAAGCCACACTGGAAATATGGTTCCGGTTTATGCCTATGGTCCCGGGGCGGAACTTTTTACGGGAACGCTGGACAATACCGATATCCCCAATAATATCGCCAAACTGTGGGGTAGGAAGCTCAATTAATATAGCCGGGAGAACACATTGCGGATGCTGATAATTGGACTGCTGCCGGCTTTGTTTTGCCTGGCGCCTGTGAGTGCAATTTGTTCGAAAGGGCCGCTGGTGTTCTCCCAAAGCTATGCTTCAGGTGGATTCAAAGCTCCGATACAGGCGACTGACGGCTCGCTGCTGGCCGCTAAGACTGTGGGGCTGAAGGTCAAGTGTTTCCGCAGTACGGATTTCGGAAGGACATGGAGCGAATATGCAACGATCTCCGTCGCCGATGAACCATACGTCGATATCGGCGACGGACACCTAATGACGCTGGCAAACGGCGATATCCTCTACTCCTACAGGCATAACCTGATTCACAAAAAGCAGACCTGTGACAAAACGTTCTCCATAAGAGTTGCGATCAGCCAAGACTGCGGCAGAAGCTGGAGACACCATTCCACAGTTGCCGCTACCAGAGGGACGGACTTCGGGCTATGGTCGTCATTTCTGCTGCAAAGGCCGGACGGCGCGCTGCAGTGTTACTACGATGACGAGCGCTCCCCTTCGATTTCGGGCCTGTTGGGGCATCAGTGGATTACTATGAAGACCTATTGCCCGCAGACCGGCAGATGGGGCAATGCGGTCACGGTGAGCCGCGCATCAGGGCAGGCATTGTCAAGGGACGGCATGTGCAGCGTCGTTGAGGTGTCGGAGGGGCAGTTGGTTTGCATTTGCGAAGGTGTGCAGGAGTATCCTCCCCATAGGGGCTGTCTGTGGACAACAAAAAGCATCGACGGCGGCAAAAGTTGGTCTTTTCCGCATAAAAAGCTATGGGAAACGGCGGATACTGATTTCAACGCTCTTGCGCCGTGGAGTGTGCGAATGCCGGACGGCAGGCTTGTTGGCGTGTTTACCACGGATGAGCACAGACAAATCCCTGCCGAAGCGTCGACCGGCGTGTTGTATCAGGACCTGAAATATCTTGTCAGTTCGGACAACGGGTCGAGTTGGCAAGGGCCGTGGCTGATCGACGACGGATACCCGATATACTTTCCGGGAGCCTGCATTGCGAAAAACAAAGCGGGCGAGGATTATATAATGGTGCAATATCTCACCAGAGAAGGGCTTAAATGCAGATTTGGGCGGTTTGTCGATGAGTAGACGCGGCGCGCTGATTTTACTTATCCTTGGCGCATTGTGCCTGATCTGCGGGTGCGGACAGAAACGCGCATCCCATAAAAACGGCGTAGTTCATCTCGAATTCTGGAACGGATTCAGCGGCCCGGATGGCACAACGATGGAGCGCATCGTTAGGGAATTCAACAAGCTGCATCCTGATATTCAAGTTCGAATGCAGATTATCCCCTGGGGTACTTACTATGACAAAGTGACCCTTGGCCTGGCATTCGGCGGCTCTCCGGATGTGTTTGTCGTCCACGCGGACAGGCTGCCGGAATATGCCGACCGGTCGGCTCTTTATGATATGGACGAGCTGATCAGAAGCGACAGCATATCGGCGGCTGATTTTATGCCGCGCCCGTGGAATGCGGGAAACTGGAAGGGCGTGCAGTATGCCATACCGCTGGACTGTCACCCGATTGGGCTTTACTATAATACGAAGCTGTTTGAAAAGGCGGGAATAGTCGACGATGCGGGACGCGCGAAGCCGCCGACCAATCTGGCGGAGTTCGTTGATGCCGCGCAGAAACTGACCATAGATTCCAACGGCGACGGAGCGCCTGAGCAGTGGGGATATGTGTTTACGTGGTTCCGCACCAATTATTATACATACCTCAGCCAGTTCGGAGGGGACCTGTTCACTGCCGACGGCAGAAAACCTGCGCTGAACAGCCCGCAGGCGCAGGATTCTTTGGATTTGATGAGGGACTTTATATACAACCGCCGCTTCGCGCCAAGCCCGGAAGGTCAGGATGCGTGGATCGGTTTTCTGACCGGCAAAGTTGCGATGGCTCTCGAAGGAATATATATGCTCTCCAGCATGGAAAGTCAGGAGGATCTGCACTTTGCCGGCGCTCCGTGCCCGGTGTTTGGCAAAAAGCCCGGGGCGTGGGCCAATTCTCACATGCTGGTGATGCCTGCCGACAGCGATCCCGTCAAACGGGAGGCCGCCTGGAAATTCATAAAATATCTGTCTGACAACAGCCTGAAGTGGGCCGAGGGCGGACAGGTTCCGGTGCGCAGAGACATATTGGAATCGCCGGAGTTCAAGAAGCTGACTGTGCAGCACGAGTTCAGCAAACAGTTGCCGTATATCAACTACATGCCCTCGTCGATTTCACTCAATCAGGCTCTGCCGTTTTTTGATGCTGCAGTGGAGGCCGTTTTGTGCAACATCAAACCCGCGAGCGAGGCTCTTGCGGAGGCGGACAGGCGGATAGGCGAGGTTATGAGCAGACAATGAGAAAGAACCAGTGGCGAGTCGCGGTTATGTTTCTGGCTCCTTACGGCATTCTTTTCGGCATATTTATTTTGCTGCCGGTGCTGTATGGTTTTTTCATCAGCCTGCATAAGTGGCATATCCTGGCTCCTCGGCCGGAATTTATCGGCCTGCGCAACTATAAGCTGGCGCTGGCGGACGATCTTTTCAGGATAGCATTCGTTCGCACGCTGTTTTTTGTGGCGATGGTTGTGCCGGTCGGCAATGCGCTGTCGCTGCTGCTTGCGGTAGGCTTGAACCAGAATTATCGAGGAACTACGTTTTATAAGGTGGCGTTTTATATGCCGGTGGTGATGTCGGTCGCGGTGATAGCTATTTTGTGGACGTGGATATACAGCGCGGAGTTCGGTTTGCTGAATTATTATCTGTCTCAGGCGGCCGCCTTTGGCCACAATCTCGCCCCTTCGGTTTTCCCTGCCACGCTCAAACCGCAATGGCTGAACAGCCCGGCAACCGCGATGCCCGCCATCGCTCTGATGAGTATATGGTGGGGAGCGGGCGGAAATATGCTGATATATTTCGCCGGACTGAAAAATATACCAAGGGAACTGCTGGAGGCCGCCGAGATGGATGGGGCGACTCCGTGGAGAAGGTTTTGGACGGTGAGCTGGCCGCTGCTGCGCCCGACGACACTTTTTTGCCTGGTGATGTCCGTTATAGCCTCTTTTCAGGTGTTTGGGCAGACGTATATTTTGACCGGAGGCGGGCCGTATTATTCCACTCTCACGATCATACTCTATATGTATCAGCAGGGATTCGGGCTGTATCAGCTCGGCTATGCGTCGGCGGTGGGTTATCTGCTGTTTGCGGCGCTGCTTGTCTTTACGCTCATTCAGTTTAAGCTGCTGGCGGTGAAGCAATGAAGTGCAAAGGCAGAAAAACCAGACCTCCGTTCAGGCATGTGGCTGCGCAGGGGGTGATGTTTCTGGCGGCGATGATCCTGCTTGCGCCTATTATCTGGATGTTTTCGACCTCCCTCAAGCCCGATGAGCAAATTTTGACCGCCACGCCGAGATGGCTGCCGAACCCGGTGTCTTTTGTGCACTTCAACAGGTTGTTTACGCAGGCTGAGGACTTCCCGGTGGCGCGATGGCTCTTCAACAGCGCGTTTATATCGTCCACGGTGACGGTATTGGCGCTGTCTATCACAAGCATGGCCGCCTATGCGTTTTCCAGATTGCGCTTCAAGGGTCGGGATGTGTTGTTTATTGCCGTGATCTCCACGATGATGATCCCTTCGCAGATAACGCTGATACCGAGCTTTTTGATCGTGCAAAAACTGGGATGGTTCAATAGTTATCAGGGGCTGATCGTGCCGGGGCTTGCGGGGGCTTTTGGAGTATTTTTGCTGAGGCAGTTCTTTTTGGGCATTCCGGTGGAGCTTGAGGAGGCGGCATATATCGACGGAGCCAGCCCTGCCGTAATCTACTGGAAGGTGATTCTGCCGCTGGCCAAACCCGCCCTTGCGGCTCTTGCCATATTCACATTCATTGGCGCGTGGAACGATTTTGTGTGGCCGTTGATCATCACCAATGACATATCCATGCGAACGCTGCCGGTGGGAATTATGATTTTTCAGGGGCGATATGTCACCGAATATGGGGCGACTATGGCAACGGCGGCGATCTGCTCGATTCCTACCATCATCGCTTTTTTGATATTTCAGAGGCGCATAACCGAGGGCATAGCTATGACCGGCCTGAAGCAATAATATATTTTAATCGGGATTTTCTTTTAAATTACACCCGGTGTGGTTGAGCTTGTCTTGTTTAGGGTAAGAATCTCTTCGATTCTTGACTCGCCTGAACAAGGGAGGTCGATGTGAATAGAAGAGAGTTCTTGCAATATGCCGCGGCAGCAGCCCTTGCTCTGAGCGCGGCGACCAATGCAATAGCGCAATCCGGAAACGCCGAAACCCGGCAAAATCCAATAGATAAGGACAATGGAGGAACCAATATGAAACACGAACTACCGGCGCTACCCTACGCCTACAACGCACTTGAGCCTCATTACGACGAGCAGACGGTCAGACTGCATCACGACAAGCACCATGCGGCCTATGTCGCAGGGCAAAACAAAGCCGAGGAGATGCTCGAAGAGGCGCGGAAGAGCGGTGATTTCGCACTGATTCAGCACTGGGAGAAACAGCTTGCATTCCACGGAGCAGGCAACTATATGCACACGCTCTTTTGGCAGAATATGGCTCCGAACGCCGGCGGCGTGCCCTCGGGCGCGCTGGCAAAACAAATTGAGGCCGACTTTGGCAGTTTCGAGAGCTTCAAGAAGCAGTTTTCGGCGGCAGCGGTTGCTGTCGAAGGCAGCGGATGGGTGACGCTGGCGTGGAAGCCGGAGTGGAAGAAGCTGTATATTCTCCAGGTCGAGAATCATCAGAAGCTCGTTATTCCGGGAGTCCTGCCCCTGCTGGTTCTCGATGTCTGGGAGCATGCTTATTATCTGAAATATCAGAATCGCAGAGCGGACTGGGTGGATGCCTTGTGGAATCTGACAAACTGGCCGGACGTTGAGAAGCGTTTTGACGGCGTGAAATAATATGTATCCGCTGCGGCGTTTTGATCGTCTAATAATTTGATAGAGCAAATTCCGGCAATACATTTACCGGGCGCGAGGGCCGATAATAAGATATGAGACCTCAAAGCAGGATGCGTTCTGGTAAAAGTACGGATTGACAACGATATGGCGGCATGATACACCTGATATAGTGGCTGGCAGGTCCGGCCACTTGGCTCGCCCAGGCGATATCCGTCCGGCGCCGCCACAATCGACGTTATCGAGAACGGACTAATCGCCCGGCGCACCAAGTGCGACGGGCAAATTTATATATGTTAAGCAAAAAGAACAATCAATCTGTGACTTTGCGCTTGTATCTCCTGCTGGCCACGGGGCTGCTTGTGGCGTCGTGCGCTGCTGCGTGGGGAGGGGTCGCGGCATACCAGATTGATGGCGGCGATACAGTGCCCGCGCCGATAAGCTATTGGCTGAGCGGGGATGCAACCAGCGTCACCATCGAGATCATCGAGGCTCAAACAGGCTCAGTTATCTACACATTCCCCGCCCTCACAGGCCAGGACGCCGAAAAGGGTTTTCATTCGGAAGCAGTCACCTGGGATGGCAGCGCAAACGGGGATACGATGGCCCCTGCGGGCAACTACAGGGTTCGGGCAACGGTTGTCAGCGATATGACCACCCAGGACTCCAAGCTCAAACCGATCTGGGAAAGCTGTTCGGCAGACGGCAGTGACACCACCGACTGGCGCATCTACGGTATCGCGATGAACGTCAACCCGCAAAGCCCGTTTTATGGCAGAGTGTATGTCGGTAACTATGTAGCAGGGGGGCACAGCAAGGCCATCCATGAGTTTAATCCGGACGGCACCGAGATCAGCCCGCCTCTGCCCGTTCCGACCGAGGGATTCGACACGAGCGCTCCGTGGGGTCTTTGCGTGGATGCTGATGATCATGTTTATGCATCTGACCGCTCCAGCCCGGGAGTGTGGCAGTATGAATGGGACGGATTCGAATGGCAGGCCAGCCAGAAGATAACTCAGGTGGCCGGCGGGTCATTATATAACCGCTATTTGGGATGCAGTCACGACTCCGGAATGAATCTACAACTGGCCTACAGCTATCAGGAAGGCGGAACCGTCAGGCTGGGGGTCGGCGTCGGCGATCCTCCTTCGTATTTCACCATGGGCGAAACCCAGGCCGGCGCGGCGTATCCCATGCAACTGGCGATAGATGCCGCCGGGGACGTATATTGCGCGGCATACGTATCCGGCGGAAATCTGGACGGCGCGCTTCAGCAGTGGAGCTTTTCCGATAGAAGCATTGTTGCGACAAACCAGAACCTGACGCAGTCTATGGGCATAGCGATCAGCATTGATGACGAGACGATGTGGCTGTGCCGACCGACGCCTTTTATAAAAGAGGCCGAGAAATGGTCTTTTTATAAATTACCGAAATCGCAGGCTATGACCATCACTCCGTCGTCGCAGGACATGCAAAAATATAACTGGGGAAGCGTGGTCCAAAAGAACCAGGCTCCGCGGTTTATCGCCCTCGATGGGGACGCCAACCTCGCAGTAGCCGGAACCGACGGCAGCGCAACCGGGCAGGGTTCGGTTTTTGGGCTGTATGCCGAGCCGACCGGTGAAAATACGGTTGAAGTGCGCGTGGGACGCAACATTATTGTCAAGGGCAACAACCCGTATATAACGGGAACCATAACGGAGAACATATCCGGCAAACCGGCGGCGGGTGTGACCGTTAGAGCGACAAAGGGAAGCTACTACGTCGAGGCTGTCACCAACTCCAACGGAGTCTATACGATCAATGTTATGCCGGATACCGGCTATACGGTCTCTCCAAAAGTCAATCTCTACGGCAACACCCTGCCCACCGAGTATAACCTGCGCTCGAACTGGCCGTCGCCGACAGGGGATACGGACTGGCCGCAGATAGTCGATGCGACTGATGGAGAAACTACGGTCAGCGGGCGCGTGTGGCCCCTGGCGATCACACAGGTGACCTATGACTGGGACGCAAGGGTGTACAGGCAGGGCGGTCGCAATGTGTGTGTGATGGGCACGGTGCTTCGGCAGGCCGCCGATGACTCCGTAACGCCGACCCAGCAGGGTTATGACGGATACTACTTCATCACCGATATGCTCGGCGCGCCAACCCACGACACTCAGCAGGCCGTCAAAGTAAACGTGCGAACCAAAGGGTCTGAGTGCAAAAAAGGCGATCTGGTGGTGATTGTCGGCTCATTTGACGTGCCGCTGAACTACAGGCAGGGCGTAGTTACTCCGACCTGTGCGCCTGTGATTATCCTGTCGGACTGCGTGCTTCCGGCCCCGCGCGATGCCACAAACGTCGCTCGTTCATCGCTGTATGGCAACCTCATCGGCGGCTATTATGTGATGAAAAACAAGACCGTTACGAGGCTCGGCAATGCTGAAGATTTCTATGTGCATGTGCCCGCGACCACATCCGACCCTACTCCTGTCGAATTTCGGATAGGCATGGATACGGTGGCCACTACCGGCGTTGTCTGTCCCGCTGTCAGTCAGGTGATAGATATTTACGGCATACTCGACGAAATCGAGCCGCTCAACGCGATTCGAGAACTGAAACCGGCTGAGCCGGGCGATGCAGGGCTGCAGGGACTGGTCACCAAAGTTGCCGAGGCCAAAGCCAGAGCTGATAATGCGGATGTGGCCTTCGAAGGCGCGCAGGTTACGGCGGTTTCCGGCGCAGGCGTGCCCGATCGAACCGCGTATATAATTCAGACCGACAGAATCGCCGGTTTGCGCGTGGAATATCCAAATGTCGCGGTGTCAAATATAGGCATTGGAGATCGAACGCTGATACAGGGTCGGATGCAGACGACGGCGCACGGCGAACGATATGTGTACGCCAACAAGTTCGAACGCATTGCTCAGGGAGCAAGCGCGCGGCTGATAGACCCGCCGGGCATGGCCAACAAAGCGGCGCATTCGAACCTTGCTTCGGGGATGTATATCAAGGCGTGGGGCAAGGTGGTTGATGCGGACTCAGAGAGCTTCACCATAAGCGACGGCTCGCAGATGCCCTTGAAAGTGATCTGCGGATCCCTTGCCAAACCGCAGGCCGATAGAATGGTGCGGGTGCGCGGAGTTATGTCGAAGGATGCCTCCGGGCCGGTTATGCTGATGAGAAATGAGCGGGTGGACTGGCAATATGGAGAAGCGTCATATCAGCCTATCCCGCTGCCGGGCGCATACAAATATCCGAGGGATTTCCTCGTGCTGGGGCCGTTTTCCGACGAAAACTCCAATTCGAGGTCGTATCGGCTGGAACACGATTTCATATATGACGCGACAAATTATTATGACGAGTCCTCCGCATCTTATATGAACCCAACGCTGGGTCAGGCGGTCGGATCGAAGACGTGGGTGCGGAGTCAGTCGGTTGGAGACGGCATCAATTTTGCGGAAATCTACCCGGCACAACACACAAACTGCACGTTCTATGCTTACCTGTGGGTATATTCCCCGACCTGGGGATATGTGGGAATGCGGGTCGGCAGTTGCGATTCGGCCAAAGTGTATGTAAACGAGGCGCAGGTTTACGCTACATCCCCTGCCGTCGCCAGGCCGGAGCAACAAGGCCAGGACGAGGTCTACAACTGCTACTTCTATTCCGGCATCAACAGCGTCCTCGTTAAAGTGGAACACGGAACCACGGGCAACCCGGGAGCCAACATACAATTTGTCGACTTAAACTCGATGGGCAGCCCCGGATGGGGTGGCGCGGTCCCGCTGGAAGGCCTGGGGTATTTGCTCAGCGGCGAGTAGCGAAACAAACAAAAGGGCCGATATGGACAACCGGCCCTGAAGTTGCATAAATCGATCTGATCTATTCTATGCCGTGCTTTTCACGGATATATTTATCGATGCCCTCGGCGGCAATTTTGCCCGCGCCCATCGCGCTGATAACCGTCGCCTCTCCCGTCACCGCATCCCCGCCCGCGAACACTCCCGGAATCGAGGTCATGCCGGTTTCTTCGTTGATTATAATTCCGCCCCAGCTTTCGGTTTCGAGGCCTTCGGTTGTGCTGCGAATAAGCGGGTTCGGGTTCTGTCCGAGCGCGACAATGACGGTGTCGGCCTCGATGATAAACTCCGATCCCTCCACTGTCACCGGCCGTCTTCTGCCCGATGAGTCCGGCTCCCCAAGCTCCATCTTCAAGCATTCGATCGCCTTCACCGCGCCTTTTTCGTCGCCGATGAAGCGTTTGGGATTGGTGAGCAGCATCAATTTGACGCCTTCTTCTTCGGCATTTTCGATCTCTTCGCCACGAGCGGGCATCTCCGCCCGGCTCCGTCTGTAGACTATGGTGACTTCCTCGGAACCGATCCTCATTGCAGTTCTGGCGCAGTCCATCGCCGTGTTCCCCGCGCCGATAACACACGCCCTGGTCGGGATTTTTATCGGCGTAGCATATTCCTCGCGGTGCGCTCGCATCAGGTTGATTCGGGTCAGCCACTCGTTTCCGGAATAGATTCCGCTGAGATTCTCTCCTTCGATTCCCATCAGCTTGGGAGCGCCGGCGCCGGTTCCCACGAATACGGCCTCGAACCCGTTTCGCAACAGATCTTCGACTCTGAACGTGCGTCCGACGATTATATCGCTTATGATCTTCACGCCCAGCGACTCGACATACTTGACCTCTCTGTCGAGAATGTTTCGCGGCAATCTGAACTCCGGGATGCCGTAACGCAGCACGCCGCCGGTCTTGTGCAGGGCTTCGAATATGGTAACGGAGTAACCGTTCTTGGCAAGGTCCCCTGCCACGGTAAGACCCGCCGGGCCGCAGCCTACCACTGCCACGCTGTATTTTGCCAACTCAGGATTCTGCGGCTCCGGTACGCTCTCACCTGTTGAGTGTGCCGCCTCATAGTCGGCAGCGAATCGCTCCAGCCTGCCGATGGCCACCGATTCTCCTTTTTTGGTGAGAATGCAGAGCTTTTCACATTGCTCTTCCTGCGGACATACCCTGCCGCATATAGCAGGCAGGGAGTTGGTCTTTTTGATCTCCTCAGACGCGCCGGAATAGTCCCCGGCTTTAATCAACTGGATAAACGCGGGTATGTCGATGTTGACCGGACAACCCGCCACGCAGGGCTTATTTTTGCAGTTCAAGCACCGCTCGGCCTCATCGATGGCCTGCTCTTCGGTGTAACCCAACGCCACTTCATCGAAGTTTTGCACTCTTTTTGCCGCATCCTGCTGCGGCATTTTGTTTCTCGGACCACCTCTGGCCATTAGTTGTCACCTCCGGCCGTGGCGGCCTCTCTGTCTTTTCTTTCCTCGTCAAAATAAAATGCTTTGCGCGCTCGCAACTCGTCCCAATCGACCTGATGAGCGTCGAAATCCGGCCCATCGACACAGGTGAACTTTGTTTTGCCGCCGACCGTCACCCTGCAGCCTCCGCACATCCCCGTGCCGTCGATCATAATCGCATCCAGGCTTACGATGGTCTTGACGCCGTAGGGTCTGGTGGTATCCGAAACGGCGCGCATCATCGGCAGCGGGCCGATCGCCACGACAAAATCGATCTTTCTGGATTCCAGAAGCTCCTTGAGCGGCTCCGTTACCAGTCCTTTTCGGCCATAAGAGCCGTCGTCGGTGGTGATGATCAGATCATCGGAGAACCCTCGCAGTTCGTCCTCCAATATAATCAGCGACTTCTCTCTAGCGCCGACTATCGTGATCAGCTCGTTGCCCGCCTGCTTGAGCGCATAGGCCACCGGGCGGGCTATGGCAGTGCCAACCCCTCCGCCGATCGCTACGGCAGTTCCAAAGTTCTCTATATCGGTCGGCTTGCCAAGCGGCCCTGCAAGGCTGAGGATGTCGTCACCCTCATTGAGCCTTCCAAGCTCGATTGTGCCCCTGCCGACTTCCTGAAATATAAGGGTGATAGTGCCGTTGGCGACATCCCAGTCCGAGATCGTCAGCGGCAGCCTCTCGCCGTGTTCGCCCGTCCACACGATCACAAATTGCCCCGGTTTAGCAGAGTTGGCGATCAGAGGCGCGCGAATCTCGAATAATGTTAAAACGGGAGACAGCTTTTGTTTGCGGACTATTGTGTTTCTCATAGAATCGGGAGTTAGCTCCGCAAGATTGCACATCTCCCCGTGATCTTTGCTACACATGGTATCCTCCTGAAATCGAGGTCAGATATACGAAGTTCGACCAACCTGATTTTATATTTTTTATATTTAATGAAGCTATTGTCCGTTATCGTCCTCTGATGGCTGTTCCGATTCATAGGCTTCGATCAGCTCCCGGCTTCTTTGTGCGTCCTTTGCCGGAACAACGACATCTCCCCAATAGCCTTCACCTGTCTTAAAAACGCCGTCCATCCACGGAACCTGCCTGGACTCCAGCACAGCGGTTATGCCTTCTCCATTCAGCAGCCCGCTCACAAGGTTCGCCGTATATTCGTCGGCTGCTCGGTAGACAACTTCAAGCTTATCTTCCTGCTCCGGGTTCTCCATTATCCTTCGCCTCGTTTCCGGTTACTTTAATCATCTTAGCCGTAGCTTGCGCCACAATCAAGCCGTCTTCATCGACAGCTTTTGCGCTTGTGAGAATCATTCTCGAATTTTCATCATCTATGCGGCCTGCAAATCGAATGCGGCTGCCTACCCGCGCAGGGCGTTTGAATCTCACGGTGATCTCCCCGGTCACTGCGTCGTATCCCAACACATGGACGTATCGCGCCATTACTTCATCGAGCACAGTGCTGACTATGCCGCCGTGAACGATCCCCACATAACCCTGATGCCGTTTTTCCGGAGCAAACCAAGTGACATATTCGTCGTCTTCAGTCTCAAACTCCAGTTGCAACCCAAACGAATTGCCCTTGCCGCAGGCAAAGCAGCCGTCATCGTCACCAAGTTCAATATGTCTCGCCACAACCGGCCTCCTTAGTGGTTTTGTTCGCAGCCCAATATGGGCACAGGTCACGCAGCACACACTCCGAACACTTCGGCCCGCGCGCGTGGCAGATTTGCCTGCCGTGGGCCACCATATTGAGATGAAACGAATAGACCCGATCCGCCGAGACTATCCCTCCAAGTTGCTCGTGCGCCGCATCCGCGCTTATATTGCCGATCAGCCCCAGCCTCATCGACACCCTGTGAACGTGAGTATCCACCGCTAAAACCGGCCTGCCAAGCGCAAACATCAGCACGCACGCCGCGGTCTTTTTGCCGACCCCGTCAAAGCCGAGCAGATATTTCATCCCCTCTTCATCGGGCAAATCGGCCAGCCATTGCAGATCGAGCTTGCCCTGGCGTGATCTTATCTGCTGCAGGATATTTTTTATCCTCGGAGCCTTAATATTTGCCAATCCGCCGACTTTTATACGGGCAGCGATCTCCTCAACTGTCGCGTCGGCAACGGCATCCCACATATCGAAACTGTCCGTCAGAGATTTATACGCCCGGTTGCAGTTGCTCGCGGAGGTGTTCTGCGAAAGAATGGTATAGATCAGCTCATCAAGCAAGGGCAGGCCGCCATCCCATTTTTTCACGCCGTAGCATTCGTCCAAAAGGTCGCAGATACTAATGATTCGACTCATATCTTCCATTCAAATTATATCACAAACCGCCGCGATGCTGTTTTGAAACGGAGGCCGGATAATTGCTATGATATGCTAAGCTCATAACTTTACAGGAAACCGCGGCGTTGATGTAGAATGCGTCGTTTGGTATTTCGTTCGCGTGAAGGGATAGTGTAGTTGAAGATTCACTGGATTGTTCTGCCGATTGGTCTGCTCGCTCAGTATGTGGATGGGTCGCTCGGCATGGGTTATGGCGCATCGAGCGCGTCGTTTTTGCTGGCGGTGGGGATGATGCCCGCTGCGATGTCCGCCTCGATTCATTTGGCGGAGATATTTTCTAGCCTCGCATCAGGCATTTCTCACATTAAAATGGGCAATGTCGAGCGTCGCATCGTGATCCCGCTTTCGATCAGCGGGGTTGTCGGAGGCATATTTGGGGCTTATTGCCTTTCGAGCGTGGACGGCAAACTGTTCAAGCCATATATCGCATTGATCCTGCTGGCGCTTGGGATAAAGATCGTATGGACATTTGCCCGCCGCAAACCCGCCGCAAAACCTGCGCGTAAGATTCGTAAGGGTCTGCTGGTTCCGCTGGGATTGATCGGCGGAGCGGTGGACGCCATAGGAGGAGGGGGCTGGGGCCCGATATGCACCCCTGCGCTGGCTATGAACATAGATGAACCGAGGATGGCGGTCGGCTCCGTGGATACGGCGGAGTTTCTCACTACTATCGCCATCACCGCCACCTTTGCGGCCAAATTAGGGCTGGAAACGTTCGTCTGGAGCATTACGCTGCCGCTGCTCATCGGCGGGATAATCGCCGCGCCGATAGCCGCTTACACCTGCCG
>JAAYKE010000003.1 GCA_012522575.1 Armatimonadota bacterium
GGCTTGTTGGCGACGCAGACTTCGTCCGGCAGGTACAATCTCAATAGAGTCTTGCTGCATTGTCGGCTCATTATCTGCAGGGCCAGATCATCGAATTCACCGCCTGCTGCCTGTCTGCAGTAGATTCTTTTGCACAGATCGGCTATTTCACCGGCGGCTATCCAGTTATATTCCCCGCGTCTCATCCCCTCATAATCGTAGATTTCCCGCTGCACCTCAGTTCCAGCATAACCGAAGCCCTTCATCGTTTGGGTTATGGCTTTAGGAGTGAGGTAGTTGATTAGCATATTTGTCGCGTGGTTGTCGCTGACGGTTATCATAAGCAGCATCAAATCTTCGTAGGTGATTTTCGTCCCGGGATGCATATACCTGAGCAAGCCTGAACCGGGCGCTCTGCCCTCGGCCTGCAATTCGAACTCCATATCCCGCGTCGCGCTGCCATCAGCCAGCCTCTTGCACGCCTCCACCAGCACCGGAACCTTGATCACGCTTGCAGACCAGACCCGCTCGGTGTCGTTATAGGAGAAATCGAAAGCGTTTTTGATGTCGCGCACTGCCACCGACACACATCCGCCCAACCTCGCCGCCAATACGTTTATTTCAGATTTAATATCGCGCATAATTCAGCCCTCCGTGCATAAGTTAGCATAACCATCAGCAGGCTGCAAGAGCAAGCTAAAAATGACAATGCAACAGGCTCCGGTACAATGCTGCGCGAAGAGCAGGCGGGCAGGCACTGCGCATAAAAATAATCCCGTCCGTCAGGCCAGTTTATTTTTGGTAACAGCTCACGTGAATGCGTCAAGTAAATTGTCATTCCGAGGCGAATGCCGAGGAATCTGCTTTTTCCCTTCTCTTTTCTGGGTCTCGCTTCTTTCGAGCTTTCGCGATTTATCGAAAAGCCGATTTCTCACTTCGTTCGAAATGACACAGTTTGTGCGGCTTGGACAGAGGCCAACCACTACAACTACTCACGAAGAGTGAGTGGTTACTATTTTTAAGGATCGGCCGATTTGCTGATCTTCTCGGTCAGGTTTCCCGATATGAGCTTTTGGGCGTTCGAAGGCGATTTATCGGTGATTGCGTCGAACTGAGAGCGCTGAAATATATTGTTGGTGATGGAAAAATATCGCGCTTTCTCGCCGATAAAGACCCCGGGACCGTTATCGTCGAACGTGTTTCCATTTAGCAGCACGCTCCTGCCCCCGTTGAGCTTTGCCGCCGGGACAGCAGGCCAGTCCGGGCCTGATTTGCCCAGGTTGCAGCCGGTCAGAGTCAGGCTCGTGCAGTCATCGACGATAAGGGCGGCGTCCCCGTTGGATCTCAAATCGACACCCGAAACCATAATTCTGCCCGGACCTGTCGTTTTCAGCGAGGTGGAATGCGCCCACAAACAACCGCTGGTTATTCTCAGAGAATCGACCTCTTCGATCACGATCCCAAGCACTGAGAAATCCACCGAGCAGCCGGTCATCCCTCCCCAGGTCGGCCCATCCTTTTCTTTAACAAACAAAAAACCTGTCCGGCAGGCAAACGCGAAACAATTATCTATCCGTATCTCGTCATTTTTGCCGAACTTGAAACCGGTGCAGTTTTTTTGAGCGTAGGTGTTGGGATTCCAGACCTCGATGTTGCGAAGGGTAGCTATGTCGTAGGTGTTGGTCACATATACGCCGCAACTGCGGGCCGATATGATAAAGACGTTTTCTATGTTGAGCCTGCCGATGTTGGTTTTGCCATCGGCCATAATTGCCTCATAGGGCTGGCTTATGCGAAGATTGGTCAGCGATACGCCGATGCCGGAAAGCAAAATAGCCGGGCCGAATTTGCGCGCCTCCTGGCCTTTGTGGTCATATTCAAAGTTGATTCCGTGGACAGATGCGGCGTGACCGGCGTTGATGCACGGGTCATTTGTGTGATCGACAAGCAGGGTAGGCATGGTGGCGCGATCAGACGACCACGCTCCTGCGTCGAGTCCCTTCAGCAGGCAGCCGTTGACGTTCAATGTGCCCGTAACTCTATATTCACCGGCGGGCAGAACTACCGATGCTCCCCGATCGGTCTCTGCTGCTTTATCAAGCGCGGCCCGAATGGCGGCAGTATCATCGGCCTTTCCATCCCCGACAGCTCCAAAATCTTTCACGCTGATATCAGCCGCAAAAACTCCGGTGCAGAAAAATATGCTGAGAAAACAAAGTGTAAATAATTGAAAAACAGTCATCGACAGCCTCCCGTTCAGGTTGCTTTAATATACGTCCGTTGACAGTAAACGTCAATCAAACGATATCGGCTTTGCTCTGCGCCGTCCTTGACACTGTATGTGTGCGAACTTATAATCACCTTGGGAGTATATTCTTTGGCAGAGCATTACGGAACTTGCCTGTGGGCGGTTCCGTTTTCGTTAAGCTAGAATTATCTCCAATGCAGATTTTTGATGGGAGCCGAACAATGTCCGATCGCCGATATGATTTTACAGAAATTGAAAAGAAGTGGCAGCAAAAATGGAAGCAGGCCGACCTTTTCAGGACCGAGGATTCTACCGACAAGCCGAAGTTCTATGGCCTCGACTTTTTCCCATATCCATCAGGCGCGGGTTTATCGGTGGGTCATTGTCGAAATTATATCCCTACGGATGTCGCTTGTCGCTACCGGCGAATGAAGGGCTACAACGTTTTGCACCCGATGGGCTGGGATGCTTTCGGTCTGCCCGCGGAAAACGAGGCTATCAACAAAAAAAGTCATCCAAAAAAGACGGTTCCGGAATATGTGGCGACCTATAAGCGGCAGATGGATCTGGTGGGCATAGGTTATGACTGGGCGCGCGAGATCAACTCATCCCATCCTGATTATTATAAATGGACTCAGTGGATATTTCTGCTGCTCTATAAGCGCGGCCTGGCGTATCGATCTCTGGCTCCCGCCAACTGGTGTCCGACCTGCGCGACTGTGCTTGCAAACGAGGAAGTGGCCGATGGCCGATGCTGGCGATGCGATAATTATATAGAAAAGAAAGACCTCCCGCAGTGGTTCTTCAAAATTACCGCCTATGCCGACCGTCTCATTGATGATCTCAATACGATCGACTGGCCGGAGTCGATCAAGGCCATGCAGCGCAACTTGATAGGCCGCAGCGAGGGCGCGGATGTGGTCTTTAAATCGGAACAGGGCGATGAGATAGTCGTATATACCACCCGACCCGATACGCTCTGGGGCGCGACTTTTATGGTCCTTGCGCCGGAACATCCGCTGGTGGATAAGCTGGCCGCCGACGATAAGAAAGAGGAGATCGAGGCATATCGAAAGCAGGCCCAACGGCAAAGCGCGATAGAGCGGCAGTCTACCGATAAGGAAAAAACCGGGGTTTTCACCGGAGCCTATGCCATCAATCCCGTCAACGAGGAAAAGATACCCATCTGGATAGCGGACTATATCATGATGGGCTACGGAACCGGCGCGATTATGGCGGTGCCGGCGCACGATGAGCGCGACTTCGCATTCGCACGCAAGTTCGGAATCAAAATAACGCCCGTCATTCGACATCCCGAGGCTCCCGCAGATTATACTTTGGACGAGTCTGAGGGGTGGGGCGGGTACACTTTTCACCCGGAATACGGGGATATGATAAACTCCGGCGAGTTCACCGGCTCAATCGGGTCAAACGGCTGCGCCAAAAAGAAGGTGACAGGCTGGCTTGCGCAGACGGGCAAGGGCAAAGGGGCTGTAAATTATAAGCTCAGAGACTGGCTCATCAGCCGTCAGCGCTATTGGGGAGCGCCGATTCCCATTATCCACTGCCCCAAATGCGGAGAGGTTCCCGTGCCCGAAGAAGCCCTTCCCGTAGTTTTGCCGGATGTCGAACAGTATCAGCCGAGCGCGTCAGGTGAATCCCCGCTTGCCAATATCGCTGAATATGTGAATGTCCTCTGTCCGCTGTGCGGAGCTTCGGCAAAGCGGGAAACCGACACTATGGGCGGCTTTGCCTGTTCAAGCTGGTATTTTCTGAGATATGTCAGCCCGCACCTCGATACGGCGGCGTTCGATAAGGACCTTGCCGCATACTGGCTGCCTGTTGATTTGTATGTGGGCGGGGCTGAGCACGCCGTTATGCACCTGCTATATGCGCGGTTCTGGACAAAGGTGTTGTATGACGAGGGGCTAATCCCGTTTGTCGAGCCGTTTGCGAAGCTGATGAATCAGGGGATGGTGCTGATAAATACGCCGCATAGAACTATGGAGCCGACCGATGATGATCCGGAGGATGTCGACGACGAGGATCGAGATTTGATACCGCTGTTCCCGGAGGAGATCGACAATTATCCGGCCGATAAGGTCATCTGGAAGTCGGTCAAGATGAGCAAATCCAAGCGCAATGTGATCACTCCCGATGCGATGGCCGAGCAGTTCGGCGCGGATTCTCTGCGCACCTATGAGCTGTTCAGCGCTCCCTTTGAGGACGCCATTCACTGGCAGGAAAAGGGGATGACCGGCGCGCACAGATTCCTTGGGCGCGTGTGGAGACTCGTCAACGATTGGCTCGACCGATATGACGCGACCTGGCAATCGAAAGTTGCCGTCGAAGCCGACGCCGATCCAAAGGCAAAGGCTCTGAGGCGCAAGACTCATCAGACCATAGCAAAAGTCAGCGCAGATATCGAGGAGTTCGCGTTTAATACGGCGGTGGCCGCCCTGATGGAACTTGTCAATGAGATGAACGCGTTTTCCGCGTCCGATTCGTCAGGCACGGCCGCGATGTCGGAGGCTGTAGAGAACCTGATTTTGATTTTGTCCCCTATCGCGCCGCATATCGCCGATGAGCTGTGGGCGATGCTTGCCAGACCCGGTAAGGAGGCGTTCACCCTGCTGGAGAACTGGCCAGCCCACGACCCTGAGGTCGCAAAGGCCGATGAGGTCGAGATAGTGGTGCAGGTTCTGGGCAAGATTCGCGATAAGATCACCATAGCCGCCGATGCCGACGAGAAGACGATGGAGCAGCTTGCTCTCGCTTCCGAAAAGGTAAAGGCTGACCTTGCAGGCAAGACTGTGCGCAAGGTGATTGTGGTTAAGGGCAAACTGGTCAATATTGTAGCGAATTAGAGTCTTATGAGCGGAAACTTCGAATTCCAAATCCTTGTAAGTTGTGTTTCTGCGTGATATAATATCTTTTCAAGCTAGGGGGTATAGCTGCAGCTATGAAACGCGCATATCAACCAAAGAAGCGCGTTCGTCAGCGCGAGCACGGTTTTATGGCACGGATGTCAACTAAAGGCGGGCGCAGAGTATTGAAGTCCCGGCGCACGAAGGGCCGATGGGCGCTCAGCGCCTAGCGTTCACGCGTCCGGGGGCGCAAGCCCCCCGGGCGACCGCCGTTATTAGAAAGACTATGGGCGCAGCAAATGTTGCCCTCACCATTGAGACTCAAACGAAGATCGGATTTCGGAAGAGTTTATTCGAAAGGGAGGTCCTATGCGACGGACCTCGTTGTTGTGTACGTGTTGGCCGACAATCAACGCGACACAAAGATTGGCTTTTCCGTCAGCAAAAAACTGGGCGGCGCGGTGGCGAGGAATCGCGTTAGAAGGCTGATCGCCGAGGCCGTGCGCCGCTATGTGCCGCATATCAGACCCGGCAGCCGCATTATAATTGTGGCGCGGGTCAGGGCTGGCGGGGCGTCGATGACGGATATTTCGGCGGCGATCAGGGCTGCATTGTCGAGATCAGGCGTTGTAGATGCGCGCGATCTGTAGTCTGCCATCCCGCGCAATCGTATTCCTTATAAGGAGTGTCTATCAGCAGGTATCACGTCGTTTTTGGGGGCGCACTTGCCGGTTTAACCCAACCTGTTCCGAGTATATGGCGCAGTCCATAGAAAAACATGGCTGCTTTCGGGGCGTGTGGATGGGGATGCGAAGAATTGGACGATGCCACCCCTGGACCGATGGCGGAGACGACCCGGTTCCGTGATTGCCTGCCTGCAATTTTCCACTATGAGACAAACCAAAGTACAAATAGCGCTGATGGCGGCGCTGCTGATCGTTGTGCTGGTTGCCGGATGCGCCGCGCCTGCAAAAGTCGATGATGCCGACCGCAACATAAAAAAAGCCCGCGACCTCATCGCCAGAGCTGCCAGACCCGAATCCAGCGCGGGCAGGGAAAAAGATTATAAAGAGGCCATAAAATATCTTTCGGATGTGGCCAACAGCAGCTACAAGGAAAAACCGCAGGCCGCAGTAGCGCTTTTTGAGCTTGGGGAGATATATGAGACCGCTCCCGGCAAACTGCATAACCTTCGACAGGCCCACGCAGAGTACACCACCTTAATCAATCGGTTCGATAAGACCAAAACCGAACTAAACGGCCGCGGATATCTGGCAAACGAAATTGATCAGGTGTTTGGGATCGTCAGCAAGGCCAAAGAAAAGAAAGTTGCCGTCGCGCAAAAGCTGGATGTAGAAAACTCTAAACAGAAGCTGCTCGGAGTTCTGAATCTATATAAGATTATGGATTTCCTGGTCAATCTGACCGGCAAAAAGCCCGGCTTCAGCTATTGGTTCGCCATTATTTTGGTTACGCTGGTTGTCAAAACCGCGATTACTCCCCTGACCAAGGCGCAGTTCAAGGCGATGAAGGAAATGCAGAAGATCGCGCCTCTGGTTAAAGAGATTCAGGAAAAACATAAGGGCGATCAGCAGACCATCGGCTCTAAGACGATGGAGCTATACAAGCAACACAAGATCAATCCGTTCGCAAGCTGCCTGCCGCTGCTGGTTCAGATGCCGATTTTGATGCTGCTGTATTATATGATCCGCACCTATGAGTTCCAGTTTGCAAACGGCACATTTTTGTGGATCGGCAGTTCGCTGCAGCACATGTACGATTTGAACGTGCCAATGGGAGCCGGCGGGACGGTTTGGGTTACGGCGGGCAATCTCTCCGAGCCTGACCTTGTCCTGGTTGTGCTCTACGTCATCAGCATGTTCATATCCACGAAATTATCGAATGTGGACCCCACCCAGGCCGAACAACAGAAGATGATGGCTATTGTGATGCCGATAATGTTTGCTTTCATCTTTGCCGGTTTCCCGTCCGCGTTTTTGCTTTACTGGCTGGTGTTCAACATTCTTCAGACCGCTCAGCAGTATATGATTTTGCATTCACCGGGCAAGCCGGCCCCCGAAGTTGTTTCTGCGCAGTTGCCGGAGCCGGGCGCTAATGCGCCTCAGCCGCGCAAGAAAAAGAGGAAATAGCAACGTTTGCGGCTTTGCTCGGCAGGGCTGGCCGCCTGATATAGCGAGGGGACAGAATGGATAAAACAATCGAAATAGATGGACGCACGCTGGAAGAAGCGATTCAGATTGCTGCCAAAGAACTCGGCGTCAGCATAGACGCGGTAGAATACGCAGTTATCGAAGAGGGTGCGAGAGGATTTCTCGGACTCGGTCAACCTCCGACGAAAATTAAGGCATGGCTGCGGGAAGGATATGTGCCGACTGTCGCGCCGGACGCAGCCGCCGATGACAAGGATAAGGCGCAGCAGGTTGCAGACATAGAGGACGAGCAGACGCTTCGGGACGGGCTGATGCAGATATTGACCGACATTCTGGCCGCGATGAATCTGCCCGCCAAGCCCATTATTAAATCGATCGAAGGCGAGGAAGTGAACGTCGATGTCGAAGGCGGGGATGTGGGGATTCTCATCGGCAGACAGGGCCAGACCATAGACGCCCTGCAGTATCTGCTCAGCATAGCGGTAAACCGCGCCAGCAAGATAAGGTGGCGCATTAACCTCGACGCAGGCGGATACAGGGATAGACACCGCCGACTTCTTGAAACCAAGGCGCGGGAATATGCGGATGCCGTCAGAAAGCACGGTCAGGAGGCGGAACTGGAGCCGCAGTCACCTCGCGACAGGAGAATCATTCACCTGGCGCTCGCCGATAATCCGCATGTCTACACCTACAGCGAAGGGGAAGGCAGCAACAGGCACGTTGTCATCTCGCCGAAAAAATAATTTTGACTCGGCTGCCGGGTCCGACGGGATATGCGGCAGCCGAAAATCAACTTAATCGTGAATACCACAGATACCATAGCCGCGATAGCCACACCGATTGGGTCCGCAGGGATCGGCGTCATCAGGATCAGCGGCCCGTGCGCATTCGAAGTTGCCTCTCGCGTATTTACCTCAGATCCCCGGCAGTTGCCGTCTCATACAGCGAAGCACGGGCGACTGGTGGATCCTGCGACGCATGAACTGCTGGACGATGCCGTGCTGACTGTCTTTAAGTCCCCGAAAAGCTACACCGGAGAGGATGTGGCCGAGTTGTCCTGCCACGGCGGGATGGCGACGATGAAGGTGGCAATGGGAGCAGTGCTCGAAGCCGGCGCGAGGCTGGCCGCTCCCGGAGAGTTTACTCAGCGGGCGTTTTTGAATGGCAAGCTGGACCTTGCGCAAGCGGAGGCGGTCAACGACCTGATTCGCTCCCGCACAGACGCTGCCCGCAAGGTGGCGCTGGCTCAACTCGACGGGGAACTGAGCACAAATGTGGATGCGCTGCTTGATTTGGGTATGGGCGTTCTTGCGGCGGTTGAGGCGGCCATCGATTTCCCCGATGATGTCCCTGAGCCGGACAGGGACTGGATACGGGATCAGACGGCGAGCATGCGGGCAGGGTTGCAGGAATTGCTGGCCGGTTTTGAGAAGGGGCGGCTCTATCGAGAGGGTTTGCGGATGGCCATCGTTGGCCGGGTAAATGTGGGCAAGTCAAGCCTGCTGAATGCGCTGCTGCGGCACGCCCGTGCTATTGTGACTCCCATCCCCGGAACCACGCGCGATCTGATAGAGGAAAGCGTGGAAATCCACGGAATCCCGATAGTGGCGATCGATACCGCCGGGATTCGACAGACGGAGGACCCTGTAGAAAAAATCGGCGTTGACCTGACCCGCAAATCGATAGAATCGGCGGATGTGGTGGCTCTGGTGATCGACGCTGCGCAGGGGATGCACGAAGAGGACCTCCTCCTGCTTGATTCGATCTCAAACAAGCCCGTGATAACGGTCATCAATAAAATTGACCTTGTCGCGGAATCTGAGCTTGAAAACGCGGCGGAGTCCGTGCCGCCCGGCAGTTCACTGGCGCTTACTTCAGCTAAAACCGGGGATGGAATAGAGGAGTTTGAGGCGGCTCTGGCTGAAATAGCCGGTGGAGCGGACACCGAAAGCGCTATGGTTAGCAATGTGCGTCACAAGGAAGCCCTGAGATCGGCTTATGTCAGTTTAGGCCATGTTATTGACGGGTTAGAGCGTGGAGAGCCTGTCGATCTGTTGAGCGTGGATGTGGCCGGGGCATGTGATTCACTTGGGCTGATCACCGGCAAAACCGCGTCTCATGACCTGCTGGATCGGATATTCAGTGAGTTCTGCATCGGCAAATAGCCGTAATATCAATTTTTATCGAATGCCTCCAAGGCTGCGGGGAAAGGCTCAAGTGCGCGCCGTAGTATTCCGTTGACTTTTGCCAGCAGCGCTCCGTAGTTCGTCATCGCCACTCCCGCGTCTGCGGCCACCCTCTGCCTGCAGAGCATCTCTTTTCTGTTGATCATACAACCTCCGCAGTGGACGATGAGATCATAATTAGTGAAATCCTGCGGAAAATCCCGTCCTGATGAGAAGCCGAACTCCAATTCCCCGCCGACCACTTTTGTCAGCCATTTTGGAATCTGCACGCGGCCTATGTCATCATCCTGCTGGTGATGGGTGCAGCCCTCCGATATAAGCACTCTGCTGCCGATTTTGAGGTTATCAATCGCCCTGGCTCCTGCTGCAAGCGCGGTCAGATCGCCTCTATATCGCGCCAAAAGGATCGAGAAGCTGGTCATGGGAATTCTTTTCGGCGTATCGGCGTCCACCTGAGCAAATACCTGAGAATCCGTAATTACCAGCGCAGGGTCCTCTTTGAGGCTCTCCAGACAATTTCTCAGCTCTGTTTCTCTGACCGTGAACGTCAGCGCGTTGTTGTCCAGAGCATCGCGAATGGTCATCACCTGCGGCAGGATCAATCTGCCCTTGGGTGCGGCTTTGTCGAGCGGCACAACCAGCACTATTATGTCGCCGGCCTTAATAATATCCCCTATGATCTGCGGCTCGGCTCCGCTCCGCGGCGACAGTTCGCCTAGCGCAATTTTAAGCTCTTCAATGCCCTGGCGCGTAGTAGAGCTTACCGGAATATAGAGCGCGCTGCGTTCTGCCGCCCATTTGCGTATATCGTGTTTTGAGGGCGAATCGGTTTGTTTATCGATCTTGGTTTCGCATATCAGCAGCGGGATATTTCTCTCTTTTATCTTGTCAATCAGGTCCTCTTCCCATTGCGCGGGCTGTGTTCCGCTCTCGACTATCAAGATAGCAAGATCGGTTTTTTCCAGTATTTTCAGGGTTTTTTCGACCCGCATGGCTCCCAGTTCGCCAACGTCGTCGATTCCCGCCGTATCGGTTATAACCACCGGGCCGAGCGGCAAAAGCTCCATAGATTTCGATACTGGATCGGTAGTAGTGCCGGGGATGTCGGAAACTATCGCCAGGCTCTGATTGGTAAGAGCGTTGATCAGGCTGGATTTGCCTGCATTGCGGCGTCCGAATATGGATATATGGACCCGTTCGCCGGATGGAGTTTGATTGAGAGTAGCCACGTCGACCTCGAAATAATTATACGGATATTAACAAGTAAATTGTCATTCCGAGGCAAATGCCGAGGAATCTGCTTTTTCTGGGTTTCGCTTCATTCGAGCTTTCGCGATTTACGGAAAAGCAGATTCCTCACTTCGTTCGAAATGACATAGTTTGTGTAGCTGGGACAGAGGCCAGCCAATACAACCACTCACGAAGAGTGAGTTGTTACATTAATCCAGCACGGGAATCGGTTCGATATCCTCCGCCGGTTCGAGTTGAACTCCGTGCTTAATCATGGGCTTCTTCCAGAACCCGGACAGGTAGCATGCAAGGGCCAGAATCATCGACACGGCGTTGCTGATCGTCATAGCGTAGAAAACGCCCTCCACCTGGTTCATTCGCTGCGACAGATATATAGCCAGCGGAACCCTTGCCGCGTATAGCCCCACCAAAGAGATGGCCGTTGTGACAAATGTGTATCCCGCGCCATTGATGACCCCGTTTGCCACAAACATCACCGAGAAAAACAGGTATGATATGGCCATAATCCTTAGATAGTTGACTCCGATGGCAAAGCCCTGCGGCTCATCGAGGAATATGTTTACCATAAATTCCGGCACTGTCAACGCGAAGACGGCAAAGATCAGGCTGATGCCGCCACACACAATTATGCCCCAGTTAAAGACCTCTTTTGCCCGATGCGTCAGCCCGGCCCCGACATTTTGACCCACTATCATCGATACCGAGCCGCCGAATGTGAGAGCGGGCATAAACGCGATCTGGTCGATGCGCATGCCGACTCCAAAAGCGGCGGTGGCGGCCTGCCCGAACCCGTTGATTATGGTAATCACAAATATCATACCCAGTGAAATCAGGCTGTGTTGCACAACCGAAGGCGTGCCTATCTTGAAAATGAGCCAACAGGTAGGCCAGTGGATATGCAGCCGTCTCCAGTCCGGTGAGGCAATGCTTTTCTTGTGCGCAAGATATGCCATCAGCGCCAGCATGCCCAGCCACTGCATCCCGACGCTGGCAATTGCCGTTCCGTTCAGCCCGAACCGGGGAAATCCCAGCCAGCCGAACATCAATATCGGGTCAAGCACGGCGGTTGCGACCAGGGCGACCACCTGAAAATAAAGCGGAGTTTTGGAATCCCCTATGCCTCTTAAGGCGGATGACACCAAAAACATCCCGAACATAGCGGGCATCGACAGGATAAATATTTTCAGATAGCTGACGGCCATCGGGTAGACCGACTTGGGAGTGTCCATCAAGCGCATTATGTCGGCGGCGAAGACAAAGCCGATAAACATAAACAGCGCCCCGACGAACGCCAGCAGCACAGTGGAGGTCTGGATCGCTTTTCGCATACGATCCCACTCCTTCGCGCCTGCAAACTGCGCCACCAGAATGCTGGTTCCCATCGTAAGCCCCATCGCCACCGCCGTAAGCAGGAAGATGACGGGAAAGCTGCTGGTTACAGCGGCCAAAGGGCCTTCACCAAGTTTTTTGCCGACCCAGAAAGCGTTGACGAACCCATAGGCCGTCTGTATTAGATTGCCGGCCAGCATTGGCAGGGAGAACATAATGAGGTGGTTCGGTATGCTGCCCACCGTCATATCCCGCCCGTTATGCTGCACATCCTGATTTGTATTCTCTGTCACAATTGCCTCAACTCGACGGATGCCATCACTGTATTCTACGCCATGCAGCATCCAAATGGAAACCTTATTCGGCGGTCCAAAGAAGGGCAGTGCAATCACCGGATATTGGATAGACTGTGATCCGATGATGCGTCAGGGGTTTTTGCCGGTAATTCCCGGCTTGGTCATCTTCATTGGCGAAAGAATATTATCAAGCTGTTGTTCGGTTAACAGTCCCATATCGAGCGCGACCTGACGGATCGTCTTTTTGGACTCTGTCGCCTCTCGAGCAAGGTTGGACGCCGCTTCATATCCTATATACGGAGAAAGTGCGGTCAACATAGCGAAGCTGTTTTCCACATGCGCCCGGCATTTATCGTCATCGGCCTCAATTCCGCAAATGCATTTTTTCGCAAGCAGCGCAGCCGATGCGCCCAGCAGTCGTATCGACTCGAACAAGTTGTGCGATATCATCGGCAAAAAAGCGTTAAGCTCCAGTTGGCCGCCGGCGCTCGCAACGGCAATCGCGAAGTCGTTTCCCATTATTTGAAACGCGCACTGGCTGGCTACTTCGGTTGCAACAGGGTTCACCTTGCCCGGCATAATAGAGCTTCCGGCTTGAAGCGGAGGCAGGGATATTTCTCCGAACCCTCCCCGCGGCCCCGAGCTCATAAGGCGCAAATCGGCTGCTATCTTTGCCATATTGACCGCTGCAGCCTTAAGCAGACCTGAGACTTCGGCGAGCGCATCGCAGTTTTGCGTGCCATCGATTAGATCTTCCGACTGAGTAAGCGGCAGGGCGGTAATTTCCCTCAAAACATCGACCACCGAGTCCACATATTCAGGGTCCGCGTTCAGTCCGGTTCCTATCGCGGTGCCCCCTAGGTTCACTTCGGACATCAGTTCCGCCGCTTTGTAAAGCCTTTTTATATCGCGACCAATGGCTCTAGCCCATGCTCCGAACTCCTGGCCGACCGTCATCGGGATTGCGTCCTGCATTTCGGTTCGCCCGAGCTTAATCACCGCAGAAAACTCCGATTCTTTGGCTTTCAGGGCGCGATGCAGACTCACAAGGTCATCGGCGGCATTTTGCAGCATGCGGATTGCGGTGATTTTTATGGCCGTCGGAATGGCGTCATTGGTGGACTGCGCGAGGTTCACATGATCGAGTGGATGCACCTTCGCATAATCGCCCTTTGCTCCGTCGAGCAATTCTATCGCGCGATTGGCGATGACCTCGTTGGCGTTCATATTCGCCGATGTGCCCGCTCCGCCCTGCAACGGATCGGTGATGAACTGGTCGTGCAGACCACCCGCAATAATCTCATCACATGCCCTGCATATAGCGTCGGCAATGGTCTGATCCAGTCGCCCGACTCGAGCGTTTGCAGTTGCGCAGGCTTTTTTGACCTCCGCAAGGGCAATTATCATTTCATGAGGCGGACACAGGCCGCAGAGGTCAAAATTTGTCTGTGCGCGCAGGCTGTGTATGCCGTAGTATGCGTCCGCAGGCACTTCGAGGAAGCCCAATAGATCGTGTTCTTTGCGGGTTTTCATAGATTTATTATAGCAGGGCAGGGTTCTATATCACAAGAAAAATATGATATATGTAACAACTCACTCTTTATGAGTGGTTGTACTGGCTGGCCTCTGCCCCAGCCACACAAACTTTGTCATTTCGAACGAAGTGAGAAATCTGCTTTTCCGTAA
>JAAYKE010000027.1 GCA_012522575.1 Armatimonadota bacterium
TCACCATCGACTTCACGCCATATACGGGCGCTAAAAACGAGGTCAAATACTACATTGACGGCGTTTCGGTAGGCTCCGTCGAGCGCACCGAGGACACGCAGAACATTGGCTTGAATATGGTAGCTTATGGCTTCCACTATCGAGTAAATAGCGTCGGCTGGTTCGACGACTGCGCGATGTATGCCGCTCCTCCTGTCGCTCCAGTTATGGGTGCGGCGCAGACTCTTTCTACCACTTCCATTCGCTGGAAGGTAACAGACAAGTCTAATAACGAGGTTGGATTTAAGGTTGTGGATGCCGCACAGAAGATAGTCGCTTCTGCTCCTGTATCAAATGGAACAGGCAGCGCGGTTTCTATGGACGAGACTGGCTTGACTCCGAACACTGCTTATACTCGAACGGCCAAGGCGTTCAACGGTTCTCTTGACAGTTCGCCGACGGCAGCAGCCACAAAGTGGACTCTGTCGGTTCCGCCGAGCAAGTCTAATGTGACTTGTGATAAGGCTGAGGGTGCGATTTCTTCGTCTGCGGACTTCACGTTTACTGCGGTGGGAGGCTTCACAAGCGGCACTCTCGCGCAGTATCGCTATGTCTGGAACACGAGTCCCACTCACACCTGGACTGAAGCCGAGCAGGTTTGGAATTCCGGGGACCTGATTCTCAGCGCACCTTCTGATGGCAGCTACTATCTGCACGTGAAGGGATATAATGGCGAGAACGTAGCTAACGGCACACTTGATCTTGGGCCGTATAAGTTCTTCAACGAGCCTCCGACTAACCCGACCTCTGTAACTGAGACTCACGGCGTCCAGACAGAGACATGGCAGTCAACGGTATCTGCTCCGTCCTTTACCTGGAGCGGCGCAACTGCCAGCGCGGGAATCGCAGGCTATCTGGTCTACTTCGGAACTGATCCGGACGGTACATCGACTGATTCCGTGGCATCTGCGGCGTACACATCGTCTGCAGTGAGCACCGGCACATATTATCTGAGGCTTCGCACTAAAGATAGCGCCGGTCAGACCGCCACCAAGTGGATGACCGCGTTCGAGTTCAACTATGACAGCACCGCACCTGACGCTCCCGAAGTGATGGATGACGGTGACTTCACCGGATCGACAACTCAACTGCACGCGAGCTGGTATGCCAGTGACGATGAATCCGACATAGCCGAGTATCAATATGCTGTCGGAACATCGCAGGGCGGCTCTAATGTGGTCGGATGGACTTCTGCCGGCGCGATGACGCAGGGGAAAATCAACATTCCTTCTCCTGGTTTGCAGCCTGGCCAGACCTACTTCATCTCTGTTAAGGCCAAAAACGGGGCCGGATTGTGGGGTGAGGTTGGCTCTTCTGACGGAATAGCTCTTGCTCCGTCTGTTCTGACTATTGCGGCTGCCAAGATGCTGCCGGATGCGACTCCTGTCGCGCTTTCTGACAAGATAGTCACCGCCAGCTTCAGGTCCAACTTCTATATCGAGGAAGCCAACAGGACATCGGGGATAATGGTTCTTTCCGACATACCTCCTGCTGCAGGCTCTTTGGTGACGGTCGGCGGTATGATGGGAATTAACGCCATTGGCGAACGGGCCATTCTCAACGCGGTCGTAAACGTTGAGGCTGCTGCGGATCCGGCTCGGATACCTGCTCCGTTGTATATGAACTGCGGCGTACTTGGCGGCAGTGCGTTTGGCCCTTATACCACAGGCGCTGACGGCGGAACCGGCCTTAACAACGTCGGTCTGCTCGTGAAGGTCTGTGGCAGAGTGGAGAATGTCAATGAATGGGATATCGAGATAAGCGACGGCTCGACCACGATAAGCGTGTTCGCCGGCGGCATCGATATTCCGGAGCTTGCAGTCGGTGACTTTATATCGGTTGTAGGTATCTCCTCAATGGAGCTTGACTACGAAGCAGAGCCTGGCGAAATGCTCAAGCCAATCCTGCGACTGCTTGATGAGAGCAGCATAATAAAGCTGAACTAACCTGCCGTTAGGGCAGCATCGTATGCATTAAGGCGCGGTCTACGGATCGCGCCTTTTTTTATTCGCTTTGGCTATCTTAACTAATATTCACCTGATATTTTACATTTTTTGGTGGGTGCAAACCGCATTCAGCGTTTAACCGATTAATCCGGTATTGACAAAGTCGGGAAAGTGGCGTACATTCCAAGTAGGTGCAGATGTGCCTGATTCGCTCATACTTGGGGGTAAGGAGTCATGCGTTTTTATCGTTTCGTTGCTTGTGCGCTATTTTTAGCGCTGCTCTCGACTGGCATTGCTTACGCCGAAATGGGAGACAGACCACCACCATTTTCCAACGTTCAGCAATGGGGATATGAATTAGGCCCCATTTTTGAGGAGGCATCCGCGAAATATCAAGTGCCTCTGCCACTACTTCTTGCATTGGGACATCTGGGAAGCGCGTTTGAGAACCGCGGGGATGCTCCGACTATTGAAGGCGGTTATGGCGTTATGTCACTTCGCCAGAACGTCTACGGAGGAACCTCTCTCGCAGAAGCCATCGCACTGACCGGCGTATCTGAAGACCAGGTCAAACGCGATGCGCGATCCAACATCATGGGCGCGGCCGCAGTGCTCGATGCTTATGCCAAACAATTCCAAGTCGACCGCAGTGCGGGACTTGACGCGTGGTTTGATGTCATTGTCAAGTACGCAGCGATTGACAAGATCGACGCCCAGAACCCGGAGCCGATATTCAGCCGACTCTTTGCATCGCAGGTATATGAAAAACTGCAGGCCGGCGTGAATACTACGAACTCTATGGGCGAACAATTTAACGCAGCCGCTCAGAACATCGGCTCAATCGATCTGGCCTCTTTGCAGTTGCCGGAGATGAAATCGAAGCCGAATGCCGGTTATTCCGGAGCAATCTGGTATCCGGCCGCTTCGTGCAACTATTCTGCAGTCAACACCAACAAGAGCGTTTTTGTTGTGCATACAATTGAAGGCACGGCCTCCGGCTGTTTGAGCTGGTTCAGAAACTGCGCCGCTCAGACTTCTGCTCACTATGTGTGTTCTCAAGCGGGAACGACCTGGCAGATGGTTGACGAGTGGTATCGAGCGTGGCACGTCGGATGCGCCAACAACTACTGCATTGGCATCGAGCACGAAGGTTACGCAAGCTCGTCGAGCCACCCGACCTCTATGTATAACGCCTCGGCTCTGCTGGCGCGCGATGTCTGCAACAGATGGGGCATTCCGAAGGTTCATAATCCATGCCAGCACTCGATTTTGGGACACATCGATGTCAACAACTGCTGGCGCGGACCCGGCCACTGGGATCCGGGACCGGGCTGGAACTGGAGCTACTATATTCAGCAAGTGCAGGGCGTGCCGGCTATTCCGACCTGGGCTGCTACCTATGTCAATCAGTCGTATCCATCGACGATGAACACCGGGGACACGGCTATTGTATGGGTGGAGTATAAGAACACCGGCTCAGGGTCGTGGACCCACTCCAACACGTATCTTGGCACTTCCAGCCCGCAAGATCGCTCCAGCCCGTTCTATAACCCGCCGAACTGGTCAGGGGCCAACAGGCCGTCTGACGTCGACCAGTGGCAAGTGAAAACCAACGAAGTTGGGCGATTCACGTTTATTTTGAAGGCTCCCTCCACACCGGGAACTTATACGGAAAAGTATAAACTGGTGCAGGAAGGGGCTGCGTGGTTTGGCACTGAGGTCACTTGGACTATCACCGTCAAAGCCGCTACCGGAAACATAACCGGCACCGTGCGCAACAGCGCTAACAACGCTGCAATGTCCGGAGTGGCGGTGACTGCAGGAAGCGCATCGGCTACTACAAACGCTTCCGGCGTTTATACATTCAGCGGACTTGCGCCGGGTGCGTATACGGTGAACGTATCGAAGGCCGGATTCACCGCGCAAAGCGCATCGGTGACTGTGACTGCAGGGGCTACGACGACCAAGGACTTCAGCCTTGTTTCGACTGACAACACACCGCCTACCAATCCATCCGGACTGACCGCGACGGGGATTTCTCCTTCGCAGATTAACCTGTCCTGGACAGCTTCGACTGACTCAGGCGGAGCAGGATTGGCGGGTTATATCGTCTATCGCAACGGCGCAGAAGTCGGCAGAACGGCCTCCACGACCTATTCTGACAATGGTCTGGCGCAGAACACGCAATACAACTACTTCGTCAAAGCCTATGACGGAGCCGCTAATGTCTCCGGGCAATCGAATACCGCGACAGCGGCGACCAAGCCGGGAACCGTGCCGATCTTCGAGGACGGATTTGCAAACGCCAACTACTGGCAGCCTCTGCAGCAGTCGCCGATGTCGAAGCCTAATGGACTGGTTATCAGCGGAGAACGCAACCACGGCACATTCGCCGGCGGCAACTCATTTAAGGCTGTCGATACCGGAGATCCTAACCTGGGCGCTCTGAGCGGTCATACATTCAGCCCTGCGTTTGCAGCGGCCAAATATGAGACGTGGTTCTATGACACCTCCGAACATGACAGCAGCAGACAGGGACTGCAAGTGAGGTGCCTGGATAATGCCGGCGGCCTCAAGACCATGTATTATATCGGAACCTATTCGACGGCGCCGGGAGCATACAATGCCTACAGCGTGGGATACTACAAAGCTTGCGGCGCGGGATGCACCGGATGGTATTGGCAGGGAGCCGTTAAGACCAGAAGTGTCGGTTGGCATAAGTTCACAATCGACATTCAGCCCTATACCGGCAATCTCAACGAGGTTACGTTCTACATTGACAACGTAAAGGTTGGTAACTCCGTCGAGCGCACCATTGACACTCAGATATATGGTCTGACGATGGTGGCTTATGGTTATCACTATCGCGTCAACCAGTCCGGTTGGTTCGACGACTGCGCGATGTATGCACAGCCGCCGGCTAGCCCGACTATGAACGCTCCTACGGCTCTGTCGACTAATGCTATTCGATGGAACATCAAAGACAACTCCAACAACGAGATGGGCTTCAAAGTGCAGACGGCTGCACAGGCGACGGTCGCAACTGCAACGGTTGCCAACGCTACGGGAAGCGTACTCGCGATGGACGAGAGCGGTTTGACGCCGAACACCTCCTATACCAGGTTTGCCAAAGCATTTAACGGCACCCTGGATAGTCTGCCTTCAGCCAACGTGACCAAGTGGACGTTGTCTGTTGCGCCGACAACATCGAACGTGACCTGCGACAAACCGACCGGCACATCGTCAAACGACACGTTCAAGTTCACTGCGGCAGGCGGGTTTGGCGAGGGGACGCTTGCCAAGTATCTCTATGTCTGGAACACCAGCCCGACCCATACATGGACGGGCGACGAAACGGCCTGGAGTTCAGGGGACTTGATCCTTAAAGCTCCTGCGCAGGGTAACTATTATCTGCACGTAAGGGGTTATAATGGCGAGAACGTTGCCAATGGAGAGCTTCATCTCGGGCCTTATGGCTTCTTCAATGAGCCTCCGACCAACCCGACTTCTGTTAGTGAGACTAATGGGTCTCAGTCCACGGTCTGGCAGTCAACGGTGTCTGCTCCAGAGTTTACCTGGAACGGCGCAACTGCGAGCGCGGGAATCGCCGGTTATCTGGTATACTTCGGAACCGATCCCGAGGGAACTTCGACCGAACTCGTGACCTCTGCCACTTACACGCCGTCGGCTGTGAGCGATGGCACTTACTACCTGAGACTGTGCACCAAGGACAACGTCGGCCAGACAGCCGCGAAGTGGATGTCTGCATTCGAGTTCAAGTATGACACCACCGCTCCTGACGCTCCTGTAGTGACCGATGATGGGGACTTCAACGGGTCGACTTCAAAGCTGCACGCAATGTGGATAGCCATCGACAACGAGTCCGGCATTGCCGAATATCAGTATGCGGTCGGCACATCCGCCGGGGCCACTGATGTGGTTGACTGGACATCGGCCGAAAATGACATGGAGGCTAACATCGCCATTCCTGAACCCGGCTTGCAGCTCGGCCAGACTTACTTTATCTCGGTTAAGGCCAAAAACAAAGCCGGCCTGTGGAGCGAAGTCGGCTCTTCGGATGGAATAGTTCTGGCTCCTGAGATTCTGACTATTTCGGCTGCCAAGATGCTGCCGGATGCGACTCCTGTCGCGCTTGAGAACAAAGTAGTCACCGCCAGCTTTATGTCCGGTTTCTATATCCAGGAAACCAACAGGACATCGGGCATAATGGTGCTCTCCGATATGCCTCCTGCCAGAGGTTCTCTGGTTACGATCGGCGGTATGATGGGAGTCAGCGCCGTTGGCGAGAGGGCGATTCTCAATGCCGTTGTGACTACTGAAGCAGGGCCGGATTCTGCTCGAATACCTGCTCCGCTGTATATGAACTGCGGCGTACTCGGCGGCAGTGCATTTGGTCCTTATACCATAGGCACAGGAGGCTCCGGCCTCAACAACGTCGGTCTGCTCGTGAAGGTCTGCGGCAGAGTATCTGAAATCAAAGACCTGGATATCGAGATAACCGACGGATCGGAGACCATCAGCATCTTCGCCGGAGGCTTCGTGACTCCGGAGCTTGCGAAGGGTGACTTCGTATCGGCAGTCGGCATTTCATCTCTGGAGTTGGAAGAAACTCTTAAGCCGATTATCCGGCTCGTTGATGGAAACGGCCTGGTCAAGCTGAACTAACTTACAGTTAGTAATCAGCATAGCATGCACAAGGGCGCGGTCTGCGGATCGCGCCCTTATCTTTTGTATTGAATATAAATGTTATCGGGGATTCATAACAGCTTACGAATGATGAGGTCTAGAGGTTAGAGGTTGGAAGTTAGAGGTTAGAATGATTATTGAGAGGATTTTGCATTTCACGGAAAAGCAGATTTCTCACTGCGTTCGAAATGACACAGTTTGTGTGGATGGGACATACGGCCGGTCGCTACACTTGAATGCGCCGGGCAAATTGTCATTCCGAGGCGAATGCGGAGGTTTAGAGGTTAGAGGTTGGAAGTTAGAGGTTAGAAAAGCAGAGTACGATGGGTGGTGATCTCCGAATCTCCACCCCAAGACCAATCCGGCGATCTCCGAATCGCCGTTTCCTTCTACGTGGCGCAACCCCTCGCGACCTTCGGTCACGGCTCCAGCTGCCTGCAACCCAAGCAACCAAGTGACGTTGCGGTACCGGCTCGAACTTCGGACATCTGACCTCGAACATCGAAAAAAGCGGATTTCTCACTGCGTTCGAAATGACATAGTTAATGTGGCCGGGACGGAGGCACGGCCACTACAAGCACTCACGAAGAGTGAGTTGTTTCGGGAATTCGGCTGTCGCCTCCCATCAAACTCTAACTCTTGAAACTCTACCAGTTCACCGGGTAGACGCTGATATTTGTCAGGCATCCAATCAGCGTCGTCACCGCGCCGCCCATAAAGTCTCCCGCAATCAAGCCCAAGAACAAGGGCATCATCTTTCTGTAGAGCTTCATTCCGCCGGATTTGATGATGATCACCTTCGCCAGCCACGCTATAAAAAACGGGAGCCAGGTGTTGTAGACCAGCCAGGTGGTGGACATACAATATCCGACCGGATGGAACGGCCACCAAACATAGCTCATGCGCATATATGAGAGGAAGATCGTCATTATCACGCCGATTCCGACGCCCATCAGCCCGGATCTGTCCGGCGTAGATGGAGTTTTCAGCCAGGTCCCAAGCATATCAAATGACTTCTTGCCCATCATCGAACGCCAGGTGTCGGTCTTTGCCAACGCGCCGAATTTCGTCCACACATACAGCGCGATGATGAATGAGACCACCGTCCCGAACGCAACCGCCACGACCATCGCCCACGCCATCTTTGTGGGTTTTATGCCGGCGGCATCGGCCATTTTGAACCCGTCAAGCTGGTGAGACATGCATACGCCGCGGAAGTCCTGCTGGGCAGTGGCCGCCCGCACATAGGTCAATGCGGTCAAGTCTGAGCCGCTGAAGGCTCCGCTGCCCCCCATCATGACCATAAACCTGAAGGCGTCAACCTCCGGCCCAACAGGCCAGGCGTTGCCGGTCTCCGCTCGGATGCGGGTAGCTGCGAGCAGATATGCAAGCATCAATATGACCCAGATGACAGCGATATACAGGCTGGCTCCCGCGATGACAGTAAACGCAACCATAGCCAGAACGCTGAAGATCAAACCCAATACCGCGATGCGATAGCTGCGGGCTTCCGGGTCGTTATTCGGATTATCCCCAAACGCCGCAGCAAATACTTCCTTCAAATGCTGCTTGGAAACCCATACGCTGATGCCGGCCAATGCCAGAAACGATCCGACGGCCTGATATGTCCGCCACGGGAATACGCTTTGAACTCCTGCTCCTCCATCAGACCATCCAACCGCTGCTCCCCACACCGATTCCGCCTGGCCAAGCAAATAGAAGAACCAGCAACTGAACACGACTTCGGTAGATAGCAAATAGCCAATTCCGATTACGAACGGAAAAAACGTCACTATCACCGGGTTCATCGCGTTCCACGGCGGGTTCTGGAAGCTGTCGGATAAGTTCATTGCTCGCAGCGACATATGAGGCAGCGCCGGGTAGTTGAGCGCAAGAGTGTTCCAGCATACGATAATGAACGTAACTATCGTCCCTATCCAGAAGAGCCGATCCCGCAGAACCGGCGCGCCATCTTTGGCCAACTCTATAGGCAGCGTAACCGTAGGAAACGACAGCCTCTCCCGTTCGATCCACTGCTTGCGCAGAATAAACATCATGCACAGGGTCGAGGTCGTGAAGACTAACAAAAACCCGCACCATATGCCAATTTGTTTGGCCCACAGGTGCAGATTAAGGGGTTGTCCGCCTTTGTAGAACCCGGCAAGCGCGTCGAGGTTCGATTGCACCATCCATTTAGGCACAAACTGCATAAACGGAGCAGCCCAGGTCTTGGCCGGGTCGACGTGATTGAAGTAATGCGCCGCGGTGATGGTAGGGATCAGAAAGTGCATCCCTCCGGAGCTGGACAGGACCGTGCTGACCGCGCTCATAACGTAGATGGTCAGCAGTTCAGCCGAGGACAGGCGCAGGCCGGGAGCCAGGCGCGTTATGCCCAGATTGAGGAACACCAGCGCAAATAATACGCTGAATGCGCCGACAGGGATAGATGTGTTGGCCAGCGCCGTATGCCCTCGAGTGCCTCCAAGCACCAGTTCGGCGTAGTGAATCCAAAGGTCGATTAGAGCCGTTATTACCAGCCCGATTATAATAGCGCGCAGAGTCACGCCGGATGCGCCGCGCTGTTTCGGCTGGCCTTGTATTTCTTCGTTATCTAATGGCGTTTGAATAGACATATTGCTCACCCCACGCTATTTTACAGTATTATGCGCAGATGAGCCAGTATTCGTCAAAAGTAAATTCAATGCCACGCGCACGCGACAAACAGGGCCGAACGATGTGCTGTCCGGCCCTGTGGTCGATATGGCATTTAAGACGGTTTTGTCTTATTTGCCGCGATATGCGTTGTTGAGTCCGGCAACTATGCTGTTAAGCGTCGATACGCTGACGCCATACGGCAGATAACAGGTATATCCGCCGAGCACGTTCTCGGAGAGTGCAAGCGCCTGGCCGATAGTCCAGCCCTTGAGGGCTGTGTTGGACAGCTTCAGTGCGCTCAGGCCGCGGCAGGTGATTCCTGCGTTGGAGAAGTCAACGTTGAGTCTCAGAGCGAGAACGTTGCCCGCAAACTCACCTGCATTGGAACTGGTCGCGTTGCTGGCGCTCTTGTTGAGCAAGCCAACTTTGGACGTCTGAGGCAGGAAGTTGTTGACTTTATCCCAGCCGGAGAATGTCAGCTTATAGTATGAACCTATCGTCAGCTTGTTGCACGGATATACTTTGCCGAACTTGTCCTTGAGCAAAGCAGCTCCGGCGTTGCTGCCGGCTTTCGCTCCCCAGTCAGCCTGAGAGTAGGTCACGTAGCAGGCAGCAGCCTTGGAAACGGTAGTCTTGCACGACGATGTGCAGCTTATTTTGCACTTGTTCGGCGCAGAGCCGCTGACGGTAGCCGTGTTGGTCAGAACGTCTCCAGACGATGACGACGGAGGGCAGGAGGATGTGCAGGACTTGCCACAGCCGCTGCTGCTGCCGTTGCCGCCCTTGACCACATAGGTCTTAGTGAACTCAACGGTCTCACCGGGAACCATAGTCGCCTTCTGCCAGATGACTCCGCCAAGCAGCGGGTCGTTGACAGAGACGCCGGTCAGCGTGGTGTTACCTGTGTTCGTGACTTTGAACGTATATGTTATCGTGTCGCCCACTTTGGCGGTCTTAGGGCCGGTCTTGACAATGCAAATGTCGGGTTTGTTACCCGCATAGCCAAAGTCGACGTCGGTCCTGTTCTGACCTGCGGACAATGACACCTTTGTAGTTCCATTTCGGCTTCCGTCCAGTTCGTAGGTCTGCTTCAGGTTTTTAGGCAGTGTCGCGGTGTTGACCACAACCGTGTAAGTTCCTGCGGCAAGACCGGTGAACGTGTAGTCGCCGTTGCCGGATGTGACAGCGGTAGCGATAGTTCGGCCATAGCTGTCCTTAAGAGTCAGCTTAACGCCATTGATACCAGGCTCTCCGGCATCCTGCTTGCCATTGCCGTTGTAGTCAAACCATACTCGATCGCCAATCGATCCAAGAGCGGGGCCGACTGTGGTCGTGCAGGAGGACTGATCGGTCACGATATCATCCTGCGGAGACGTGGCAATCACGTTGGCGAGGTTGACCAGCTTATCCTTCTTAGTGCAAGGAGGCTTGGGATCGCACGGCGGCTTGGGCTTGCACCGCGGCTTGATGAAGCAGCGAGGCTTGCAGATGGTCGGCGGCTTGAAGAAGCACGGCGGCTTAATATAGCACGACGGCTTTGAGGAGCACAGCGAGCTGAAGCCGCCTGTGCTTGCGGAGCTGACGTTAGCTGCGCTCAAAGAACCCTGGGTAACTTTGAATGTGCGAGTGAATACAACGGTCTCACCCGGAGCCATAACGTCTTTCTGCCAGATAACTCCGCCAAGCAGAGGGTCATTGACAGTAACATCATATAGATAGGTGTCACCGGTATTGATCACCTTGAATGTGTAAGTGATGGTCTGACCAACCTGGGCGGTCTCCGGGCCGGTCTTGATCAGACGAATGCTGGGCACGCTTCCGGTGTAGCCGAAATCTACATCCCTTCGAGCGTCGCCGGCAGCAAGGGTAACGGTGGACTGATGATCGAGTTCGCCATCGAGATCGTAGGTCTGAGAAAGCCCTGAAGGCAGGGTTGTCTCGTCAACGACAACGGTGTAGGTTCCGGGAAGCAGGTCCTCAAAGAGATATCCGCCATCATCGGTGGTGACTGTGGTGGCGACTATCTCACCCTCTTCGTCGAGCAACAGGACCGTAACGCCGCCGATTCCCGGCTCATCTTCATCCTGAACGCCATCGGCATTGATGTCGTTCCATACGCGGTCTCCAACCGACGCCGCCTGCCAGTAGCCAAAGTCAACGTTGAGATTGACTTCGCCGCTCGCAAGATTGATGGTGGCCGTGTCCTGAGTATCGAGACCATCGAGGTCGTAGGTTTGTATTGAGCCTTCGGGCAGGGTATCATAATCCACGCTGATGATATATGTCCCGGAGGGCAGGTTCGGGAAAATATAATATCCGTTTTCGTCAGTAACGGCGGTATCTGTGAAGTCGATGACTCCGTCGCCGTTGACGTCAGCTTCGAGTATCACGGTTACATCGGCAATGCCAACTTCGCCATCATCCTGAATGCCGTTGCCGTTGGCATCATACCACACCGTATCGCCAATGGCTCCGCTGCGATTGAGAACCTTGGATTTGCTGAGAATATCGGTGCGGCCGGCCGCGATTTCCAGGTCCCACTGGAACGCAAATGCAATGTCGCCGCTGAGCGGAGTTGTGGCGTCGGCCAGAACTGCCATCGAATCGTTATTCAATTTGTTAAACAGATATGAGGCGTTACCGATTTCCCAGGCATCCGGAACCGGGGTCATTCCGCCGGTCGAAGCGGACTCGGTAGTAATCAGACCTCCATCCCACTGAGTAATGGTGGTGGGATTAACCAGAGCGGCGCTGTCGTCGCCGGGAGTGTCGTTGAGATTAAGATCGGTAAACTCAAAGAGATGAAAATCAATAGTTTCGGAGGTTTTGTTCCGCACGCGCACCGATTCGGCCATCGTGGAGTTTCCACTGCCAGGAGAGCCTCCGGAGAGCACATATCTCAGGATAACGTCAACTGTCGGCCCGGAATAGAGGATGTCAATCATATTCGGGGCGGTTTGTGTCACCTGAGGAGTTGCCAACTGGTTTATCGGTTGCTGCTGCGAGTCTCCAATGCGATAATACCACCACTGGGAGCCGACCTGGTTGATGCCGTCAATAACCCAGGAGGTCATTCCGACATTGGAGGTCGGATCGATGGAAGCTGAGCTGTTACCGGAGGCCATATCGTATGAAGCGGCCTCGGAGCAACTCGGCGCCATCATCAGCGACACAGCAATCAGTGCACACATAATTGTGGCCAGCAGGCCGTGTCTGGACGAGATGTTAGAAAAGCGCATAGTTTTTGTCTCTCCTTGCATTGAATAGGTTTGGCGATAATCTGCCTTTTGCGCGCGTCCCTTACTGCCGAACGTCTGAGATACATTGCTGCAAAGCCGGTACCTCAGAGACTCGTATAAATACTAGTTTTTCGCATTATGCATTTTGAGTCAAGATTTCTTCACAAACAATGTCGTCTCGTAGAGCGTCGCGTGAGCTGACCCGGGCAGGTCGTGTGGAAGGTAACATCTCATGAATGCCGAGGTTTAGAGGTTAGAGGTTGGAGGTTAGAAGTTAGAAGGGTTATTGAGAGGGCTTGCGGTTTCCCGTATCGGACATCGGACATCTGACCTCGAACTTCGGACATCGAAAAAAGCAGATTTCTTGTATTATTGGGGAAACGCGAAAGCGCGAAAGAAGCGAAAGCCAGAAATAACTATATGGTATCGTAATAGGGGTAGCCTAAGAATGCTTGATCGGACATCGGACATCGAACTTCGAACATCGAAAATAGCAGATTTCTCACTTTGTTCGAAATGACATAGTTTGTGTGGCTTGGACAGAGAGGCCAGCTACTACAACCACTCACGAAGAGTGAGTTGTTACTGTGAAAGGACAAATGATGTGCGGAGGAAAGAATTTAAATATGCAGCCAAAAATAAATACGGAGCGCCCTGAGACGCTCCGCATATATATTTACAATGTCTATTTTGAATGCCTAGGCGCGTCGCCTGCGCATCAGAGGCAGCAATCCAACCATTCCGACCAAAGCCATTATGCCTGAAGGCTCAGGCACCGCTCCGTTGATAACGCGGTTATCCTGGCTCATCATCCAGGATTGATGCAGTTGGAAGTTCATGGCAAAAACAACGCCGACATCTCCGACATAGGAGTTATTGGCTACGATGGGATCGTTGCTGTAGAGTTTGGCAAGCAACGTCGCCGCATCACCGACTTCGGACGTAGACCCAACAGCGTTTATGGTAATTTCTGACAATGTAATGCCTTCGGTCTGCGAAAATGCGCCGGATGATGTCATCGTGCCCGTCTGGCCGTCTTTATTGCCGTTGAGGTCCAGGTTCAGATACTCATACAGCGTGAAGTTCAAAGGCGAGCCTGTTTTGTTTGTTACGGTAACGGTTTGAGCTATGTCAGATTGACCGGTGCCAATATCCCAACCCGCCAGAATGTAGTCGACCTGAAAATCAAACAGCTCGCCGGCATACAAAACCTGGGCCATAAATTCGGCAAATGGAGTAACCGTTGGCGAACCAAGGCTTGTGACTGGAGTGATCGGCCCGTTGCCAATGCTATACCAATAGGAGTTTTGGAAAATGTGATTGGTTCCGTCCACGATCCACTCATAAACCCCTGCCTGAGAATCGGGGTCAATGTTGACCACCGTATTCGGGCCATAAATGTCGGTCAGCGTGATCGTGTCGGCATTTGCCGCCAGGCTAAAGGAAAGCAGCAACGCAAGTACAATTACAGTACACCTTATTTTAAACATCTCATTCACGTCCTTCCTGATTTGTACGCCGCTTTATATTGGCGTACGGCTATTCCGATCTACGTCGGTTTTTGCAGCCATATAGACACTGCTGCAATATATACGCCAATATGCAGTCTAGTAATTGATAATTTATTATACCATGACTTTTGCACTTTATGCAGGATTGCGGAAATATTTTTTTAAGAGGAATATAGAATAGCGCCAAAATCGGCGGAGAGGACATTAGATTGGCATTAGCAAGGCTGTTTTTAGCTGTCATTATTTTATCAGTTAGTATGCAAGTTTCGGTTTTTTCGTCTGCTCCCATCGTTGAGCTTTCAGGTGTCGACCTGAAAGGCGGCGCGGCAAATATTTTTGGCTCGATTCAGGCAGGGGAGGCCGATGTCAATTATATCTACGCCCAGCCAACCGGGGATCAATCCTCGATGGCGGCGACATTTGCCGTATCCAAGCCCGTCGAGGGAGATGTTTTTCTTTATATAAAGGGACGCGATGACGACTACGCCGAAAAATGCGAAATATCCGATGAGATAAACGAATCGGCTATATTTTCCGGGCCGAGCAAGTTCCCCGATGCTCAGTGGGAGATTCACGCCTATCGCATCCCGGGAGGCGTGCTGAAAACAGGGGAAAACAGCATCAAAATTAAAAATCTCGAAAAACAGGGAAATCTGGGCAGGCCGCCGTGGTTTATGGTTGCGAAACTTGCGATCGCAGGCAAAGACTTCATATTCACAACAAATATCACCAGGGACTTCTGGATTTCACTGCCAAGCCAGATCAGGGAACTGCCGGAGCCGCTGCCGGCGGGCAAGAAACCCGGGTTTGCGTGGCGCGGGACAAAGGGATGGATGTGGACCCCTGATCAATATCTCTCCGAAATCCCGGTTATGGCGAAACATAAGATGAACTTCCTGATGAACTGCTACGGAAGCATGTGCGATATAGAAAACTATGCCTGGGGGGACCCGGAAGTCAACCGCTGGTGGGAGGATATCCCCGCCGGAAAAAAACAGGCTTATGAGAAAATTGTCAGAGAATGTGACAAAAACGGCGTCGCTTTTTGCTTTAGCATGAATCCCAACTTGTGCAGCAAGCGTGCGCTGCAATACTCCTCTGCGGAGGACATCGACCTGCTATGGAAACACTATGCGTGGATGCAAGGATTGGGAGTTAAATGGTTCAATATATCCCTCGACGACATCTCGCAGGGCATCGACGCATCCGGGCAGGCAAAGGTTGTAAACGAGATATTCAGACGGCTCAAGGCAAACGATGCGTCCGCTCAGATGATTTTCACTCCTACTGCATACTGGGGAGACGGGACCGATGCCAACGCAAGGCCATATCTGGAAATACTGGCCAAAGAGCTTGACGGAGATGTTTACCTGTTCTGGACGGGCAACTCGGTTGTTGGCAACATAGAGCGTCGCGCCGCAGTTTCATACAAGAGCATATCAAAACACCGCTTGTTCTTGTGGGATAACTACCCCGTAAACGATGACCATCCCACTATGCACCTCGGCCCTGTGACCAATCGAGACCCCGATTTGTGCGAGGTCATCGAAGGCTATATGGGCAATGCGCTGTGCAAACAGGTAGAGGCGAACAGAATTCCGCTGCTGACTTGCGCGGATTATGCATACAACCCGTGGAGCTATGATCCCAACCGCTCGATCGGTCAGGCGATACTGAATTTGGAGAGCGCGCCTGAAAAACGTGAGTTGCTGCGTGAGTTGGTGGAGGTATATCCGGGATTCATCATACTCGGCAAGGCAAACACCGGCCTGAACCCGGTCAAGGAGAACTTCGCGAAAATCAGAGCCTTGGGACACAGTCGATATGTCGTTGAGGCGTTTATTGCATATTTGGGAGACCTTTCGGCGCGAATGCAGAAAGCGTTCCCGGACAAATATAAAGCGGCGCAGAAAACCCTTGCCGATGATGTGGCGGCGGTTCGCAGAATGGCAGATGACAACTACTCAAGGGAAACAACGCAGCCGGTTAAGTATATGGACTGATAGCCAGTCCGGAGGCCGGGTTATTTGCGAATTTGTAACAACTCACTCTTCGTGAGTGGTTGTAGTGACTGGCCTCTGTCCCAGTCACAAAAACTATGTCATTTCGAACGAAGTGAGAAATCTGCTTTTACCTAAATCGCGAAAGCTCGAAAGAAACGAAACCCGGAAAAGAGAAGGGAAAAAGCAGATTCCTCGGCATTTGCCTCGGAATGACAATTTATTTGACGCATTCAAGTGAAGTGGATGGCATCTGCCCTAACCTAGTCCGAGACGGAGATCGGACACTACGGGCAGGAGTACTCATCATTCGTGAGCTGTTACGCGAATTTGGGATCATCTATGCCCGGTTTAGCGTTTTGACTCGAATCTGCCCTATCGGCATTGACACTATCAGGAGACAATTCTATACTGGCAATGGACAAGCTCAAGTATTGGTCAAAAGGGGATAATAATGATTAAACTCGGAGTGAACTCCGTTTTGTTCGGCGGGTTCGATTTTGCGACGGCGGCAAAGACCATCAAAGCAGCCGGATTTGATGGCGTTGAAATATCCGCTATCCAGGGAATGTGCGAACACCTGGAGCTGGATAACTGGAAAGCCCAGGCCGCGGAACTGAGGCAGATTGTCTCGGATAACGGGTTGGAATTTCTGGCTATGGAGGAGGCGGCCCTTGACGAGGTGCGCTTGACGAAAGCTTTCGAGGCCGCATCTGAGATCGGCATACCGGTTGTCAACATCGGGCCGGGCGGCACAAAAGATGTGGAGGAGGACTTCCAGCGTCAGACCGATATGATGGTCAAGATGGCCGAGGTCGCGGAGTCTTTCGGCGTATCGCTGTGCTGCAAGGCGCACGTGGGCGCATCGATCTACAGCACCGCCACTACGCTGCGGGCGATGGAAAAGATCAAGTCGCCGGCATTTGGAGTAGATATGGACCCCAGTCATATCCATCGCGCAGGTGAAGTCCCGGCAGAGGCTCTCAAACCGGTCATGTGCAGGACCAAACATATACATATTCGTGACTGCAAAGGCCCCGGCCCATCACCCGGCAACCCGCCGGATCAGGCCTGCGGACGTGGTGACATCGACCTGATGGCCTATTGCAGGGTTATGGTGGAGGGCGGATACAACGGCCCGGTGAACCTGGAGGTCATCGGAGCCGGTGAGTTGGATATCGCTACTGTGACTATCATCGCCGCTGAGAGCTATGGTTATCTCAACGCGTGTTTGAAGTCCCTAGGAGCCAGATAACAGGCAATAACACCTTGAATTGAGGATTTCTGATGGCAAAAAAACCTAACTTGATTCTCTTTGGAATCGACAGCCTGCGGGCGGATCACATGAGCCTTTACGGATACCACAGGCTCACCACCCCGCATATCGACAAATTTGCGGCGCGGGGAGCAGTTTTCAGCAATTGCTACAGCCCGTCTATTCCCACCACCCCGGGCTACGGCTCGATGTTGACGGGGATGGATGTCTTTGGCACTGATGTCGTTGCGCTGCGACACGAAGGGCCGCTTGGCTCGCACGTCAAAACCCTGGCCGAAGCGCTTGGCGAACATGGCTATAACACATCGTGTGTCGGCTTCAGCGGCAACCAGGCTTCCAGAGGTTTCCAGAAATATATCGACTTCAGCGGCTGGGGATCGTTCGATTCCGGCAGAAGCCCGAAAGCCGAAAATCTTAATGCGGTCACAATACCTGAGCTGAAAGCCCTGGCCGACGACGACAAGCCGTTCTTTTTGTTTTTGAGACACATGGACCCGCACTCGCCGTACCTGCCGCCGAGGCCGTTTGAGAGAATATTTTACGATGCAGACGAGTTCGACCCAAAGAACCGCTCTTTGGACCCGGTGATGAAGTTCAAGCCGTTCTGCGATTATTTTGCGAGTTGGTTCCCTCCGAATTGCACGGACAAGGACTATATCATTGCGCAATATGACGGCGCGGTTGCGTATATGGACGCCTGCATCGCCAATATATTCCAGACCGTGCAGTCCCTTGGCATAGAGGAGGAA
>JAAYKE010000004.1 GCA_012522575.1 Armatimonadota bacterium
ACGCCAATATCTATAATTCTCAAATCACTAGGCTCGCTGCCTAAAGACAACTGGAGCAAAAACTAAACGGATGCGCAACTGGAGAAAAAGGTCAAGCCAAATCTCCACAACTATTTGACACCGTCCCTTTTAACCGATTTACTTGCACAACTTTACCGTTGAAGGGTATCATCATGGCAACGCGCATATAAGGAGGAGATCACTTGTCTAATTTCGACTATCCATTGCTGCTGGAGCCAATTTCCGTTCCGAAGGTGTGGGGAGGAGGCAAGTTGGCCTCTATCCCCGGGCGCAAACCTGTTGAATCGGCAGATCCCATCGGAGAAGCGTGGGATGTCAGCACATGGCCGAGTGCGCCGGATAACGACGCCCTTTGCACTGTAACCGAAATAACAAACGGTCCTCTTGCCGGCACTTTGCTGGATCGTATAGTTAATGTCCCTGTTGTGGTCAAAGTGATCGATTCCGCCGATAAACTCTCGGTGCAGAACCATCCTGTTTTGCCGGACGTGCATAAAGATGAGATGTGGTATATCCTCGATGCAGAAGATGGCGCATATCTTTATATGGGATTGGCCGATGGAGTTGACAAGCAGGATTTCTGTGAGCTGATCTGTTCGCCGGAACCATCCGAACAGGAGGTGCTTTCTGCGCTCAAGCGTGTGGACTCCGTCAAACAGGGAGCATATTTCAATGTGCCCACCGGTATGGTGCATGCAATCGGGCCGGGGTTGTTGACATACGAGATCAGCGAACAAACGCAAGTGACCTATCGCCTGTATGATTATAATCGAGCGAGAAGCCGAGGCAAACTCGATCTCGAAGAGGGTTGTCGGGCGTTGATGACACCTCGAACGAGCCTGCCTAACCTCGAACACGGGCTGGAGATAGCGGGCGCGAAGAGCGTGGATATTATCACTGAATTCCCCACTTTTTGCGTTGCCAAAGTGAGCGGCGGGCAAATAGAAGTAAGCTCATCACAGCACATGCACCTTGTCACAGCGTCAAAAGGAGCGTGTAAGATAAGCGGGCCAAACGATTTGTGGGATGTGGAGCTTGGATTTGCGTTTACGTGTCTTGTCCCTGCCACCGACCAACCCTACACAATCGATACCTGCGGCAGCGGAGAAGCTCTTATCGCTCCATTAAAAAGCTAAGTTGAACAAAACAGCCCGACCGCAAGGCTTATGCTGCACGGCCGGGCTGTCTGCATATTATAGCAGTCATCCATTGAAGAGGGGCGACATAGCGCGCAAACGATCTACGGTATCGGAAAGAACGTCGAGCGTTTTCTCCATTTGCTCCATCGTGTTATCCTTGCCCAGAGTCATTCGCAACGAGCCATGCGCCTGTTCGTGTTTAAGTCCCAAAGCTAACAGCACATGCGACGGGTCAAGCGAACCTGACGTGCAGGCAGAGCCTGATGATACGCAAATGCCGTTCATATCCATCAGCAGGATAATAGATTCCCCTTCTATTCCATCAAATGAGAAGTTCACGTTGTTAGGCAGGCGTTCGGTGCGGTGGCCGTTTAGTTTGACACCCTTTATGCGAGACTCAACGCCATCGATCAACGCATCGCGCAGCTTGGTAATAGCCTGCGCTTCGCTTTCCATCCGATGCATTGCCAAATCCGCCGCTTTGCCAAGTCCTACGATTCCGGCGACATTGTGGGTCCCCGCTCTGCGATTGTTCTCCTGTCCGCCTCCGAACATAAACCTGCCAATCCTGGAGCCTTTGCGGATATACATCGCTCCGATACCCTTGGGGCCGTAAAGTTTATGCGCGGAAATCGCCAACGAATGGCAGCCTATGCCATTTACATCCACCGGAATATGTCCGACGCTCTGAACCGTATCTGTGTGGAAATGTATGTTTTTATCGCGTGCGATTTTACCAATTTCCTCAACAGGCTCAATCGTGCCGATCTCGTTGTTGGCATGCATTATCGCGATAAGTATAGTTTGATCGGTTATTGCAGCCTTGAGTTCTTCAATGTCTATTACGCCATCCGAATCAACATCGAGATATGTAACATCATAGCCCTGCTTTTCGAGATAGTGCACAGGTTCGAGAATGGCATGGTGCTCGAACTTGGTAGTTATGATGTGATTGCCCTTTTTGGATTTAGACGCGCTGACCCCGAACACTGCCCAGTTGTCCGATTCCGTGCCTCCGCTGGTGAAATAAATCTCACTCGGATCTGCTCCAATCAGACTGGCTACTTTTTCCCGCGCCTCGTCTACGGCCTTGCTGGCATCACGACCTATAGAGTATAAAGTGGATGCGCTGCCGTACTGTTCGGTTACATAAGGCAGCATAGCCTCAAGCACTTCCTCGTCTATCGGCGTGGTTGCCGCGTGGTCGAGATATATAATATCACTCATTCGGTGTTGTCCTCCCAGATTCGCATCGTATTATCAGACTGTTATTATATTGTGCTCGTCTGCACGATACCTGTCAAGCTCGGCTGTTGGAGGAAACCGGCAGGCAAAGCTTTAAGCTTAATATGAGGCTGGATTTTATACACGGAGCGCCTACTATGGAGCACAAGCAGAACTTTGCCGGTCACAGACTGGTGGAATTTTCACCGTCGGCCAAACGGACTATGCGGTTAATCGCCGAGCGACTCTCACCTTACGAACAGGCCATAGTTGAAGGATGGGTTACTCAGCAGTGCAACGCGTGGCAGCCGCCGGGATTCAGCGCAGAGGTCTTGAATCAGGTTTTTGGCGATATTGTCCACGCCGTGCTGTGTGCGATGAAAAATGGCGAACTCGAAGGCTGCATTGATCAGCTCGAGCAGATAGGCAGACAACTGGCCGACCGGCAGTTTCCATTCGACGCACTTATCATCAGCGTGCATTTCTTTGAGGAGACCTACCTGCCGTTTCTGCTCGACCCGCCGCTTGAACAGCCCGGCAAGTGGCTTGTCGCCATTGATGAGTTTCTTCACGTGGCCCTGGCAGCAATATCTAATGCATACTTCGAAGCGTATCGCAAAGAATTGTTGGACTCCATCGAAGTCGGACAGGTCGCCCAGGATAATTTGCTTGCGGATATTCCAACCGTAATTGCCGATTTGGACGTCGCTCATTCATATATTTCAGCCCAAAACAAAGCTCGTCTAGGCGGCGATTTTCTTGATTATTTTTCGCTGGATTCCCAAACCGCGGTATTTTTTATCGGAGATTTATCGGGACACGGGTTGGAGGCGGCCGCCGAGTCTCTTACGCTTCGCTCCCTTTTCAGAGGTTTTATGCGCGAGCAACCCGACCTCTCCGTTGCCATGCAACGACTCAACGATGTGGTTTATGACGATTTGAGACCGGGACGCTTCGCTACCGCGCTTGCCTTCACCTATGACGGAAATGGTCTAACGAATATAGTAAACGCGGGTCATCCGCCGCCTGCGTTGAGTTCAGGTGAGCAGCCATCCTCGTCGGGTTTGCCCCTCGCCGTGCAGCAGGGTGCTACCTATGACTCTTTGGAAGTTGAACTGGCGCCGGGGATGGTTTTGGTTGCATACACAGATGGGTTGATAGAATCTCACGGCGTCGATGGGATGTACGGCGAGGAGCGTCTGCTGGAGACAGTGACGGATATGCGCGAGCACACGCCTGAAGCAATCAAACGACGGCTGCTGGACGACTCAAAACATTTTGGCGGGGGCAGGTTTGCGGACGACGTAGCGATATTAGCAATTAAAAGAAGCCTTTGAGATTCTTTTAACCCAAAATCGCCGAACAGGGCTAAACCGTCGACTCTTCATTGGCGTGATTTTCGATTCGCCGAATGGCTTTTCCGATATATTTCTTGACCTCAGCGTGCTCCGGCCCTTTATTGATATGGCAAACTTCGCCGCACCAGGGACAGATAGCTGTAGCTGTAGTGTCGTCAAAATAGTCGACAGCAAGTTGTGTGGTGCACTTCGGGCACTTGGCATGCCAGTCCACTCTAATTCTTATCATTGTCCGTTCACCGTCCGCTTTCCGAGACCCCACAACTCCTCATGTCGGTCTCTCCGGCGAGAGCTATGCTATGTTATCGGTCTTATCAGGCCGCAACCTCTTGCATCAACTCGTCGGGGATATCAAAGTTTGCGTATGCTTGCTGGACATCATCATTTTCTTCCAATGAGTCCAGCAATCTCAGGATCTGGCTGGCTTCCTTGCTATCCTCGATCTTCACGGTGCTCTTGGGAAGCATCGTCACTTCTGCGCTGGTAAACTCAATACCAGCCTCGGTGAGCGCATCACGAACCTTTGTCAGGTCTCCAGGTTGACAAAGGACTTCGATGATATCTTCTTCCACTCGAATATCTTCGGCGCCTGCGTCCATAGTCGCCATCATCACGGCATCTTCATCGGTTGCTTGTGCGGGGATTTCGATTCGTCCCCATTGTTCAAACATCCAAGCCACACAACCGCTCTCCCCTAAGTTGCCTCCGCACTTTGAGAAGATGTTGCGAAGTTCCGCCACCGTTCGGTTCCTGTTGTCGGTGAGGCAGTTGACCAAAACGGCCACTCCTCCCGGTCCGTATCCCTCATAAGGGATTTCTTCGTAGCTAGCTCCTTCCACTTCGCCGGAGCCGCGCTGAATTGCGCGTTTAATGTTATCGGCAGGCATACTGTTTTCGCGACCTTTCTGGATAGCCAGCTTGAGCCGCAAATTGGAGTCCGGATTACCTCCACCCTCTTTCGCCGCGACGATGATTTCTCGCGCGATTTTGGTGAACAGCTTGCTCCTTACGGCGTCCTGTTTGCCCTTTCGCAAACGGATATTATGCCATTTGGAATGCCCTGCCATTAATATTATCTCCTTGAAGTAAGCGTAGCCACGCCTCAGCCGGGCCGACGACACATCGTGTGACGACGACAGGCTATAGCTGCAGGTAATTAAAGGGGGATGCGATTTGAGACAGACACCTTATCCCCTGATTAGCCTACATGCCCTCATTCGAAATATATCACACTATCTGCAAGCAGTCAAGGCCTTTTGCGCAGGTATTTTGGCGGGAAGGTGACACAATCGAAGTTCGGGGCAAATCTTACGAGAATAAAACGCATCGTTTAGCTGATGTTAAATCGACAAATAGGCGGTGGCTTTTGTTCCCCCGCCCGGCTCGCTTGTGATTTCAAAGGAGCCTGCGGACTGTTGGGCGCGCTCCTCTACTCCGACCAGGCCAAGGTGGCCGGCGGCTGCTTTTTCTGCGCGCACCCGGTCTACTTCAAAGCCAACTCCGTCGTCCACAATCTCCAGTATCAACCGATCTTCCGCCGTCCTGACATTGACCGCAGCGTTTTTGGCGTGAGAGTGATTTACCACATTGTTAAGTAGTTCACGCACTATCTGAAATGCAGAGACAGCAACTCCGGGCGGAATGCGATGATCCGCAGTATCAATATCGACCTCAACGCGCAACCCGCCACGCACCGCAGCTTCATCCGCACAGCGCTTGATCGCCTCCTGAAAACGCCAAGGCACCGGGCCCATCAGCCAGAGTTCGGATAGATAGTAACGAACCTCGGCCAGCCCGCGTGTGGCAATCTGATGAATCTTGTCTATGCCCTCTTTGGTTCGGTCTGAGTTCTTTTCAACCAGTATTTTACATCGTTCCAGATGCAGCTTGATGGCGGCCAGCGTCTGCAAAAAATTGTCGTGCAGGTCTCGTGCTATCCTCAAACGCTCCTCGGAAGTAGCTGCCTGTGTCAGACGCTCCCATAACAAAGCATTTTCAAGCACCGGCGCGGCCTGCGTCGCAACCAGGCTCAATAGCTGCATATCCGAATTATTCAGCCTTTTCTCCCGCCCGTTTGCCGCATACACAACCCCAACCGGCGATCCGCGCACAATCAATGGAGCCGCGGTAAGGTTTCTGATTCCGAGCTTGGCCGCCTCTCCCTTTGGAAGCGGATTATGAAAAGAAAGATTATTAGAAACCAGCGGCCGCTGCTCTTTTAATACCTGCTCGACATTCCATACTCCGCCGGTTTCGCGAAAAGTAGCCAGCAATGCGGAGTTAGACCCCACCGAGCGCAATCCAGGACCTTCGGAACCATCCGCTCCCCGTTTGGCCGGCAGAAAAAACGCCTGTTCCACATTCAGAAGCTGGCTGGCACGGTTTATCAAATGGTCGATGACGTCTCTGGAAGTAGAAAGCCCGGCCAACTCCGCCCTGAACTCATTGACAACCGCCAGACTGGCGCGATAGTTAATCTGCTTTTCGCTGATCTGTCCGAACATCAAAGCGAGCACCAGCAAAAAGCCCATAAACCCAAGCACCGGCACTACATCCGACGCGCTGTTTTGGGGCACTCCGGCAACCCAGGCAAAAGATACTACGCTGGCTCCCAACGCCAAAATACTTCGCAGCCATCCATAGCGCGTCGCAACGCTTACCACGTAGAAAATATACCAAAGGTAGAACGGGATGCCTGTCCAACCGGTAGTCGCAAGCAGAAATGTAATCAGTATTATTTCAAGGAAACTGCTGACAACATTTGTCACCCTAATGACGCGCGGAAAAAAGCGAACTGCCACCCACATTCCTATGCTGTAGGTCGCAAACAAAGCGATGAGGATGATGACGTGATGCAGCGCAAGCACTGCGGTATCTTCCACAGGGCTTGTCTGAATAATAGGTTGATCGTCGTAACCTGGAATCCCCTGGCTGGTGTAGAACTTGAGCAGCACTACAGCCGTGACCAGAGTCAGCAGTAGTCGAATGAGGGCCTGCTGCCTTTCAGCATCCAACTGTTCCTGCTGCAGGCTAAATGTTCCGTTGCGCTTCATAGCTGTCAGGCCTTTACAAGTCCGCACCTAATAGCGAACTTGACGGCTTCAGACCTGCTTCCTATCCCAAGTTTCTCCAGAATTCTGCCAACGTGCACTTTGACGGTGTGCTCGCTGATAAAAAGTTCGTCCGCAATTTGCATATTGGATTTGGCTTCTCCGAGCAGTTTGAAGACTTCAAGCTCTCTTGCAGTCAGCAGCGACAGTTTTGCGGCGTCTTCACCAGGCGGCCTTTTGGCCATACCCCGGAATAGTTTTTCGGTCAAACCCGGAGGCAGCCAGCACCCGCCGGAGGCTACCGCCCTGATTGCGTCTACAAGTTGGTTTGAGGCAGCATCTTTGAGCAGATAGCCCATCGCTCCGCTCTGAATGCAACGCGCCAGCAGTTCGTCATCATCCGCTCCCGTAAGGACGATAACTTTTGTAGGCAGTTGCTCCGTTGACAGCGCTTCAAGGACTTCTACTCCTCCCATCTGAGGCATAATGAGGTCGAGTAGAAGAATATCGGGCTTCAAGGCTCTCACTTTTTCCACCGCCTGAACCCCGGTGACTGCCTGATCCACCACCGTCAGATCGTCATATTCACCTAAAAGGCCCATCAGGCCTTCGCGCAGAATCCCGTGGTCGTCAGCAATCAACACTGTGATTTCCGGGTTGTCTATTTGCTGTTCCGTGATCCGTTCCTCCATAGCCTGATCTCCGAAGACCGAAATGGTCAAGTTGAGAGCATACCACTGCGGCCTGCAATTACTTCTTCCTCATAACAGAATCATACACCTGCATAGATTAAGAGTGAACCTTAACATTGAACAAGCGCCAGATTAGCCTACAAACAGGCATAACTGTGCACAAATGGTTGAAAAATGGGAGATTGATCTATAAGTGCTTTAATCTGTGGAGACATAGGGCTGTTGATGGAGATAGCACACAATCTTGGTTGTGAGAGCTGTTATTCAGTCAAATTGATCGAGTGCGTGGGAGGGCTGTATGGCTCAACCGTAACTCCGGACAAACCCAGATTGAGCATAACAAAGACCACCAGATATGCTCCCAGGTAGGTGGCGATGGTCGCCCTGAGCATAAATCTCACGAACTTGGGCTTGAATTGCTTGCACCATTCGGCGATGAAGATCGGAAGAAACACCAGGCTCAGCTTTACCATAACAAATGTTCCGATGCCGTGTTTGAGGTAGTACGACATCAGAGGGTTGCCTTCTCTGGCTATTCCGCTTTGCAGTAAAATCAGCGTCGAAGCCAAATCGACAGCGCAAATTCCTATCAGGAGCAAGCTTTCCCTGGTCAGCGTCATTATGTCCGTCCTATGGATAGTCATAGATACTATTCCCTTTTTGCCGAGGAATATCTAACCAAGAATCAGGAAAAATGCATTTGTGCGCACAGAAAAGCTCGTTGGGAGGCATATCAGGGCTGTGCGTAGGGGTTGTCGCCGCCGAGGGCTATGGGAAGCTGCAGGTTATCTATGAGGGTATCGCGCTGTTCGGGCGTTACTGCGGCGGCGTGACCATCGAGAAAGAGCACGTTTATTCGCTTGATATCGGTGCTTGGCCTGTTTAGCCATCTGATCTCCGGCTGGCGGACGTTTTTTTGCACTTTGTATCCGCTGTGGAAATCGAACCAATAGTCACTTAATAACATATCCTGCCTGGGCGACCGCCACGTCCGGGGCTTGAGCGGGACGCAGGCCGGGTCCTTGGTGATAGTGGCCCCGGGATCATTTGGAGATTCGGATACATAAGCAGTCGGCCCGGGATACATATAGCTCGATCCCCAGTGCCACCAGCACGGCTTGTTATTGTCGTCGCGGACGTTGCCACGCACAACATCCCCGCTGCATACCCAGATAACATTCGGGGGCTGATAGCCCGTAATATTGGTGGGTCGAGGTTCGATTATTGCCTGGCCGACATAATTGCGCAGCGGGCGCACAAACAGGACCCACGTGTTATCGTAGGAGTTCCGACCGACAGAGTGATCAATGGGAAGCCCAAAGTCGTTGTGGTCATCCATATATTGCATTATCGCATGACCGAGTTGCTTTAGATTGCTTACGCATCGCCGCATCTTGGCGGCGTCCTTGGCCTCTATGAGCACGGGCATGATCATGGCGGCAAGGATGGCTATAATAGCAATCACAACCAGCAGCTCAACCAGCGTAAATCCCCGTCTTCTCATTTCGATATTGATCCCTGGTAATACCGACTTAAGCTGTGTGGTGGCATTCAGGCACTCGACCACCTATTGTCATTCTACGACCGCCTGAGCAAGCTGCCAATGATTCTTACGTTCTATTTTGAATAATACCTCTGCATTATTACGAGTAGCCCTTTAGGATTATCTTGCTCTATTTATACGCTCACTCGCTTGCCACAACACTTGCTATTATAGACTACCGATATTATACTTTAACCGGAAGCGGCTCCCTGTCCGCTTTTTGTTTTGTTTGCGGAGGATATATCACCACCAAATGCGTCTACTAAAAGGCATATTCAACAAAGTCGATCAACTTCTGACCGGACGTCGCCCGGTCGATGATGAACTGTTTGATGAGCTTGAGGAACTGCTGATTCAAGCTGACCTGAGCATACATACTACCACAAAGCTTGTGGATGCCCTGCGAAAAGACCGCCTCGGCACAAGTGAGCAGATCAAGGACAAGCTCAAGGGACATCTGCAGGATATTTTGCTTGCCGATAGCCAAATTGGGCTTGTCGAGTCCCCTCAAAACCCGACAGTTATACTTTTTGTCGGCGTAAACGGCGTAGGCAAAACGACTACAATAGCTAAAGTCGCAAATCGATATAAGAAAAAAGGCAAGAGAGTGCTGATGTCCGCTGCCGATACATTTCGCGCCGCGGCAATAGAGCAACTTGAGATATGGGCCAATCGAAGCGGAGTTGAAATTATAAAACATCAACCGGGAGCGGATCCCGGCGCGGTAGTATTCGACAGCATAAACGCCGCCATCGCACGTCAGGCGGATGTAGTGCTCATTGATACCGCCGGACGTCTGCATACCAAGTCCAATCTCATGGACGAACTGGCTAAAATCGGCAGAATAATTCATCGCACCCTTGGTCGAAACCCTGACGAGACTCTCCTTGTTCTCGATGCCACTACGGGTCAAAACGCAGTGACTCAGGCTCGCGAGTTTAGCGCGGCGGTCCCGATTACTGGCATTGCCCTTTCCAAGCTGGACGGAACCGCAAAGGGCGGAATTGTAATCACTATTAAAGATGAACTCGGACTGCCAATAAAGCTTGCCTGCACCGGAGAAACGCTTGACGATATCGAAGATTTCGACGCCAAAGCGTTTGTGGATGCAATGTTCGAAGACTAAGCGGAGAAGGCGTAACCTTGACTGATGCCAGGCCGTATTTGAGCCTCATAATTCCTGCCTATAATGAGCGCAGTCGTATTGCGGCGACCGTAACGACTGTGTGCGAGTTTTTGGATTCCGTCGGCTTCATATATGAGGTAATAGTTGTTGACGATGGCAGCACGGATAACACAGCCGAGGCGATATCGGATCGTGAACGAGTCAAGGTTGTATCCTATCAGCCGAACCGTGGCAAAGGATATTCCGTCCGGCAGGGGGTGGCGGAATCAACAGGTGAGTATGTAGCATTCTCCGATGCCGACCTGTCCGCGCCTATCGAAGAGCTTACCAAGCTGTTGGATGCAATCAAGGCTGGAGCCGATGCAGCGATCGGGTCGCGGGCTATGCAAAGATCACAACTGATAGAGCGACAGCCTCTGTATCGCGAGCTTGGCGGCAAGGCGCTTAACCTGGCTATACAGTTGCTGGCGGTTCCGGGGATTCGCGACACACAGTGCGGATTCAAGCTGTTTGAGGGAGAATGCGCACGACGAGTCTTTGAGGAATGCATCCTTGACGGATGGGGTTTTGATGTCGAGGTCTTATATTTGATGCGACGCAAAGGCTGCTCTATATCTGAGATCCCCATTCGCTGGAGCCATTCCCCGGATTCCAAAATCAGCCCGTTTTCGGCCGGACTGCAAGTGCTGCGGGATATTCTGAGGATGCGGCTGCACAAGTATCGGCTGTAGCAGAGCCGAATGTTATGCACCGCTGACAGCTTTCATCGCTTCTTTGGCAGCCGATACGGTGATATTTATGTCCTCGTCGCTGTGCGCCGCACTGATAAATGCAGCTTCGAACTGTGACGGCGCCAGATATACTCCGCGCTGCAGCATTTCCCTGAAGAAACGGGCGTATCGACTTGTATCCGAAGTCTTTGCAGAGGCGTAGTCGACGACCGGTTCTTTAGTGAAGAATGTGGTCATCATAGACTCCACACGGTTTGACTGCACGCTTACTCCGGCCTGCTTTGCCGCTTCAATCATCCCGTTTGACATCACATCGGCTCGGTGTTTCAAGGTGTCATAAAACCCCGGTGACTTCAAACGCTTTAGAGTGGCTATTCCCGCGCTTACGGCCAATGGATTTCCTGACAAAGTGCCCGCCTGATATACCGATCCCTCGGGAGCTACGCTTTGCATTATGTCACGCCTGCCGCCATACGCGCCTACCGGCAGGCCGCCGCCGATTATTTTGCCAAGAGTTGTGATATCCGGCTGGATTCCAAATAGTTCCTGCGCGCCTCCGTAGGCAACACGAAAACCGGTGATAACCTCATCGAAAAGCAACAGAGAGCCGTATTGATTGCAGATTTCCCTCAACCCTGCCAGATATCCCGCATTTGGAGGAACCACGCCCATATTGCCCGCGATTGGCTCTATGACAATACATGCCACCTCACCTGAGGCTGCCTGCATTGCCGCGGCAACTGCGTCGAGGTCGTTGTACGGCACGGTGATGGTATCGCGGGTTGTCCCTTCAGGAACTCCTGCGCTATCGGGAATGCCGAGCGTAGTCACCCCTGAACCGGCCTTTGCGAGCAATCCATCAGAATGGCCGTGGTAGCAGCCTTCACATTTTATGATTTTATTGCGCCCGGTGAAGCCGCGGGCGACTCGAATTGCGCTCATCAAAGCTTCCGTGCCGCTGTTGACCAATCGCACCATCTGTATGGACGGAACCGCTTCCACAATCATCTCCGCAAGTTCCACTTCCAAAGCGGTCGACGCACCAAAGGTAGTTCCGTTAGTAGCTGCGTTGTTGATCGCTTCAATTATCCCGGCGTCGGCATGCCCGACAATCAGCGGCCCCCATGAGCATACATAGTCGATATAACTATTGCCGTCCTCGTCGTAGATGCGGCTTCCCCTGCCGCGCTTGACGAATACAGGCTCGCCGCCAACCGATTTGAATGCACGCACGGGACTGTTCACTCCGCCAGGAATTATCTCTTTAGCTCTTGCAAATAGCGCTTTCGATCTCGTAAACTGCATTGATCCCTCCAGCGAGAGTATACCGGCGTGAGCACGAGATGTCAACGATGCTTTGTCAAGAAAATATGCGAATCGCATAGAGTCAAAATCCTATGAAGGTAACGGCGCGGAATTGGGAGAATACAGGTCTGTGAGCAATAATCCAACTGCAACATCCCGGCAACCCATCATCGAAATCGCGGCAAAATCTCAAGGGCGCGTGACCCTGCGTGCGATAATTGTTGCGATCGTCCTCACGGTGATTAACGACTACTGGCTGGTGCAGCTTGAGGTTATCCGTTATTCATATCCCACCTACGCCGCTCCGTTTTATAATGTAGTATTTACTCTGCTTCTGCTGACTTCAATCAATTTTCTGCTGCGTAAAAAGTGGCCTAAAATTGCTTTTTCTCGCGTGGAGATGATCACCGTCTATGTTATGCTATCGGTTTCGTCCGGCGTGTGCTCGCACGAGTTTATGGCAGTTCTTGTTTCTATTATGGGTCATGCGACCTATTTTGCTACTCCTCAGAACAAGTGGAACGAGCTGTTCGAACAGAATCTGCCTGACTGGCTTGTGGTGCGTGACCGCGTTTCACTGCACAATTTTTATCACGGCGATTCCAGCCTGTATCTGCCTGAAAACTTTGTTCCCTGGTTAGTGCCGGCGTTCTGGTGGTGTGTATTTTGCGCGCTGCTGCTCTTTACAACGCTGTGTCTGAACTGCATTCTTCGCAAACAATGGGTAGAAAATGAGCGACTGACTTTCCCGATCGTCACGCTGCCGCTTGAGATGACCAACGAATCCGGAACTTTGTTTCGCAACAGGCACATGTGGCTGGGTTTTGCGATATCGGGCGCGATAACAATACTGGCGGGAATCAATTATCTATATCCCACAGTGCCGGCTCCTCGGATAACCCGATTCAACGTTGGAGCTTTGATTACAAACCCTCCGTGGAACGCGATGGGTCATATTTCTGTTGCCTATTACTTCTGGGCTATCGGCATCGCCTTTTTGATGCCGCTGGAGCTATCCGTATCGTGCTGGTTGTTTTACTGGCTAAATAAGTTGCAACTTGTGTTGTGGCGAATCACCGGAATGCGTGATATAGTATCGCGTGGCGGAGGCTTTGACCAGGTTTTTCCATTCCAGGTATCGCAATCCTATGGCGCGTATATCGGCTTTTTTGTGCTGAGTATGTGGTCCAGCAGGCACTATTTAGCCAGGGTATGGCGCACGGCATTCAAGGGCACAAAAGAAGAGGACGAGAGTCGGGAACCGATAAGCTACCGCTCCGCGATTTTGGGAGCAGGCGCAGGGCTGTTATCGTTGTCCTGTTTTGCGCGCGCAATGGGCATGTCTCTGATTTTTATACCTGTGTATTTCGTTCTCTTCTTCGTCGTGGTCATATTGATCAGCCGCATACGAGCCGAACTTGGCTTCCCTACGCACGACGCAAGCAGCATGGGGCCAAACAAGCTCATTCTCACCGTTACCCCGACTGAGAACTTATCCCGCACTGATCTGGCATCGCTGGGGCTTTTTTCCTGGACCTATCGGGATTTTTCCAGCAACCCGTCTCCGCACATGATGGAAGCGTTCAAGATGGTTGAACATAACCGCGGCGTAGCCCGGCAGATGTTCGGGGCTGTTGCGCTTGCAGGCACATTGGCTATGCCAATTGGGTTCTGGATGCTGCTGCACGCATATTTTCACTACGGCGGATCGACTGCAAGGATGGAGATGTGGGCGACCAAGTTTGGTCAGGAAATATGGGGAATGACTTCTAACGCCATCGCACAACCTCCCGGCACAAATCCTATGGCCGCTCTGTTTGTGGGTATAGGGTTCGGGATTTCGATGCTGCTTGGATGGTGCAAACTGCGATATTTCAATTTCCCCCTGCACCCATTAGCCTATGCTATGGCGTCAAGCTGGGGAGTAAGTCAGTTGTGGATGCCGATATTGATAGGCAGCGTGGCAAAGCTCTTTATACTGAAATTTGGCGGGCTGCGAAGCTACAGAACCGCTGTGCCGTTCTTTTTGGGACTCATTCTGGGTGAGATCACGATTGGCAGCTTGTGGACCATCATCGGCATAGTTCTGGGCATCCCGACCTACGACTTTTGGCCCGGTAAATATAACCAGATATTAGGCTCGATGTAACTTTTTGCGCTCTTTTTGCGCTCTTGACCGTTTGGAAAATATTTGCGAGTATATAAGGCGATATGAAAACACTATTTGCAACTCTATTTTTGGTGGTGGTTTTGACTGTGAACACAAATGCGGACAGGTGGAATACCTCACCTGACACCTGGGTGGCGACCGATGGACTCGGACGCAGCGTCGCAACGTCAGAGGACGCCGTTTCCCCTCGCAAGGATCGTTTTGTAGGGGTGTTTTATTTTCTTTGGTTAGGCGAACACGGTCGAGGCGGCCCTTATGACATCTCCAAGATCCTTAAACAGGATCCCGACGCTATGAAAAAACCTGACAGCCCTCTGTGGGGTCCGCAGGCGGCATATCATCACTGGGGAGAGCCTCTGTTCGGCTACTATTTGTCCTCCGATCCCTGGGTGTTGCGCAAACACGCCCAGATGCTGTCTGACGCCGGAGTCGATACGGTTATATTCGACGTCACGAACCAATCGATTTATGAAGAGAATTTTCTGGCTTTGTGCAAGGTCTGGTCTGAAGTGCGACGCGAAGGCGGAATGTCACCGCAGATTGCATTCTTGACGCCGTTTCACGACCCGACACAAGTGGTGCGAAAGCTATATGACGGTTTCTATTCCAAAGGACTATATAAAGAACTCTGGTTCGACTGGAAAGGCAAACCGATGATTATGGCAGACCCGGATAAGGTCGATGACAATGTGAAGGAGTTCTTCACATTCCGCAGGCCGATGCCGAGCTACTTCGACGGTCCTTCCGGGCCTGATCAATGGAGTTGGCTGGAGGTGTATCCTCAGCACGTTTTCAAAAATTCCTCCGGCAAAGCGGAACAGATGAGCGTCGGCGTTGGCCAGAACGGGATTCTTCCTAACCGCTGCGCCGCATTCAGCGAGCAAGGCACACATGGCCGAAGCTGGCACAACGGCTCAGAGGATACCAGACCCGGCGCGGTAAGCCTCGGACTCAACTTTGCAGAGCAATGGGAACACGCTCTGAAGCTGGATCCGGAGTTCATTTTTGTCACGGGATGGAACGAATGGATAGCGATGAACCTGCCGTCTTTTAACGGCGTCAGCCAGCCGCCGATGTTCGTAGATCAGTTTACTCAGGAATACAGCAGAGACATAGAGCCGATGCTGGGCGGTCATGGGGATGCTTATTACTATCAAATGGTGGATTATATTCGAAAGTTCAAAGGAGTGGCATCCGCCGCAAAAGCCTCGCCGATAAAATCCATCACAATAGACGGAAAATTCGATGACTGGAAAGACGTCGCTCCCGAATATCGCGACGACGCATTCGATACTCAGGCGCGAGACTATCCCGGTTGGGATCCGCAAACCACATACACTAACACAACCGGCCGCAATGATTTTATCTGTCTCAAAGTCGCTCGTAATAAGAATAATATCTACTTTTATGCGCGCACTAGAGAACCCATCACTCCACATACGGATAAAAACTGGATGCTGCTGTTTATTGACGCCACCTGTGACCCGCGCACTGGTTGGAACAGCTTTGATTTTGTGGTAAACCGCAAGGTAAGGGATGGGTCGGTCACTTTACTTGAGCGATGGGCGCCGAAGAAAATAGATGGCGAGGTGCAGCGCTTCGGGCCTTGGGATTGGGAATCCAACGGCGGGGTTATCTATAAAGTGAAAGGCTGTGAGCTTGAACTTGCCATCCCGCGCAAGGCTCTCGGCCTCGACGATCTCCATACGCCTCTGCGATTCAATTTCAAATGGGCGGATAATATCCAGACGTTTGATCCGATAGAGTTTATCATAAACGGAGATGCGGCTCCAAACGGCAGATTCGCCTATCAATATCGCGAATAAAACCTGAGCCAGCGGACTTGTGATAAAGGGAGGAGCTTTTAGGCCCCTCCCTTTATGATTTGTCTTTAGTCTATCTGCACCTTTGTCGGTTTTTCTGACTTCACCGTGCGCTGAGAGCGCGGGGTGTATGTGGTGTGCAGCAGATCGTGAGATTTGTGCGATAGCGGCTCGCCGAGGAACTCCTCATAGATTGCCTTGATCGCCGGGTTCTCATGTGATTTGCGAAGCTCCATCGCTCCGTCCTCTGCGTAAATGCCCTCGATTCGCTTCTTTCGAATCTCCTCATTAGTGGGCTGCGGCTGGCCGCCGCCGCCGATGCAGCCACCGGGACAGCACATGATTTCGATAAACGCGTAGTCCTTATAGCGACCGCTTTTGATCCCCTCAAGAACCTCACGCGCGGTTGCAAGACCATGTGCCACAGCGGCTTTAACCGGAAGAGCGCCGACTTGTATGGTAGCTTCACGAATGCCGTCAGTGCCGCGAACCGCAGTGATATTAACATCATCCAGCGCCTCGCCGGTGATCAGTTCGTATGCGGTCCGCAAAGCCGCCTCCATAACGCCGCCCGTGTTGCCGAATATGGCTCCCGCACCGGTTGTGATTCCAAACGGAGCGTCATATTCGCCATCCTCAAGGCTTGGCAGGTCGATTCCGGCTTCTTTCATCATTGCCGCCGCCTCGCGCGTGGTCAAAACGTAGTCCACGTCTTTGTATCCGCTGGAATACATCTCAGGTCGATCGCACTCAAATTTCTTGGCTACGCAGGGCATAATGGAGACTGAGACGATGTCTTTAGGGTCGATGCCCATCTTTTCTGCGTAGTATGTCTTTGTGAGCGTGCCGAACATCTGCTGCGGGCTTTTGCAACTGGAAAGATGCGGCAAAAGTTCCGGGTAGTAATATTCGATGAAGTTGATCCAACCCGGTGAGCAACTCGTAATCTGCGGGAGCACCCCACCCTTTGTCACGCGCTGGATAAGTTCGCTGCCCTCTTCCATGATAGTCAGGTCAGCAGTGAAATCCGTATCGAAGACTTTGTCAAATCCGAGCATTCTCAGCGCGGTGACCATCTTCCTGGTAACCCGGCTGCCCGGTTCCATACCGAACTCCTCGCCGATCGAAGCCCTTACCGCAGGCGCAGTCTGCACGATCACGTGCTTTGCCGGATCATATATCGCATCCCAAATCTTGGCAGAAGGATCGTTGCCCTTGAGCGCACCGGTCGGACAACGGTTGATGCACTGACCGCAGCTTACACAAACCGCATCGGCCAGATCGCCTCCGAGACCGGCGACAATCTCCGTATCCCATCCACGCCCGGAAAAATGAAGCGCGCCGACGCTCTGGATATCCTGACATGTTCGCACACAGCGACCACACAAGATGCATTTGTCCGGGTCGCGCACTACCGATGTCGAACTGGAATCGGTGGGAATATCCTTGCGATCGCCGGTAAACCTGACGTCCTGCACTCCCAACTCTCTTGCCATCGCCTGAAGTTCGCAGTTCTGATTTCTAGCACAAATCAGACAATCCTGCGGATGGTTTGCCAGCATCAGCTCAACTATCACCTTGCGTGCATTGCGCACTTTAGGGCTATGGGTGAGCACCTCCATGCCTTCGGATACGGGATACACGCAAGACGCACAAAGCGCGCGCTGTCCCTTAACCTCGACCGAGCACACCCGGCATACCCCATCAAGCGCAAGATCCGCATGATAGCACAAAGTCGGGATGCCAATGCCCGCCTGCTGTGCGGCCTGAAGGACCGTCAATCCCTCATCGACACACAAATCCTGACCGTTTATTTTGATATTTACATTAGCCATAGTATATGCCTTTCAGCCATTCGGGCTGCCATCAAGCCCGCACTTCCTCCTCTACTTTGTCCATATCACAGACTCCGGCAGGGCAGGATTTGTCCGCCAGATGAGCCAGATACTCATCCTCAAACAAGGAGATACTGCTCTTGAACGCAACACCTGCAAACTGCCCAAGGCCGCATCTGGAGGTCAAGGCCATAGTAGTAGCCAGTTGATCGGCGAGCATCAGGTCCTGCTCGCTTCCTGACCCTGCCGCCCACCAGTCGAAAAGCTCGACCATGCGCTTTGTGCCCTCGCGACATGGAGTGCACTGACCGCACGATTCGTGCAGGAAGAATTGCGCGCAGTTTCTGATCAAATCGACAACGCATTTGGTCTCATCCAGCACAATCAGCGCACCGGCTCCGGGATTGAGATCCTCGCTGCACAAACGCCTGTCCAAAGCATCTTCGCCGACAAGCACCCCGCTAGGGCCGCCCATCAGGACCGCCTTGAACTTCTTGCCTGACTTGATTCCGCCTGCCATGCCAAAGATAACCTCGCGCAGGGTGCTTCCGAACGGCACTTCATAGACGCCCGGATATTGAACATCGCCGCACGGGGAGAAAATCTTCGTGCCCTTGCTGCGCGCCGTGCCAATTTCGCTATACCACTGCGCGCCGTTTACGATGATATGCGGCACATTGGCAAGTGTTTCAACATTATTGATTACAGTGGGCTTTCCAAACAGGCCGTGCGTAGGCGGATATGGCGGCTTTACTCGCGATTCGCCTCTGAAACCCTCTATTGATGCCAGAAGCGCAGTCTCTTCTCCGCAAATATAAGCCCCTGCTCCTTTGAATACTTCGATATCGAAGTTCAGGCCGCTGCCCATAATGTCGCAGCCCAGCAGACCCATTTCCCTTGCCACATCAATCGCACGTTCCGTATTGGCAACCGACTGCTGATATTCACCTCGAATGTATATGAAACCCTTCTGAGCGCCCGTCGCGTAAGCCGCGATTACCATGCCTTCGATGATCTGGTGGGGGTCGCCCTCCATAATCAATCGATCCTTGAAGTTGCCAGGTTCGCCTTCGTCGGCATTGCAGACGATATACTTTATGTCGCCGTCGGCTTTTGCGGTAAACTCCCATTTCAGCCCGGTCGGGAACCCTGCTCCGCCGCGACCGTTCAGCCCCGATGCCTTCATCTCTGCAATGACGTCCTCAGGCGTCATGGCGGTAAGGGCCTTGGCGAGCGCCTCATATCCGCTCATTGCTATATATTCATCGATGGATGTAGGGTCTATGACGCCGATATTTTTGAGGACTACCCTCATCTCCGCGCTTCGAGCAGATCCGGCTGCCTTTACCACTGCGGGAGTGTCGTCTTTGTAGACCAGACGCTGAACCCGACGTCCCTTGAGCAGGTGTTCTTCAACGATTTCGGGCACGTCTTCTACGGTGACGTTGGCATAGGTAACGCCTTCGGGATATACCACTATCGCGGGAACAGCTCCCGCCAGACCCAAAGCTCCGGTTTCGACGACCTTGATTTCCTTGTCGAGTCCCCTGCTCTTGATCTCCTCGATCAACGTATTGCGAACAGCATTTGCGCCTTTGAGGACGGCGGCTGTGCCGGAATCAACCAGAATATGCGCTCTGTAGAATGCCATATCAGCAGCCCTCCTTGCAGCAACACGCAAAATACTTCTCCAGAATCGACGGTATGGCATCCACAGTGAGGTTGCCATATACATCATCATTGATCATAATGGCAGGAGCGACTCCGCAAAGTCCCATACAGCTCACTGTCTCAAACGTAAAGTTGCCGTCAGAAGTAGTCTCGCCAGGCTCGATTCCGATCGCTTTTGTTATAGCGTCACGAATAGCTCCGCTGCCCTGCAGATGGCATGGCGGGGAGTCGCACAGCCTGATCACGTTTTTGCCGTGTGGCTTGGTGTAGATAAGTGAATAAAATGTCGCCGTGCCGTGTACCTGAGCCACCGAAATGCCAAGTTCAGCCGCAACTTTCTCCATTGCCTCGTTCGATACATATCCCATCGACCTCTGAAGCTGATGAAGGATCGGAATCAAGTTGCACTCCGTGCGGCCGCACTTGTCGACAATTGCGACAACTTCGGCATCGCACTGTACGCAACAATTGGAATTGCACGATTCCACGATTTGCACCCCTTTGTAATGATTTGCTATATTCGGCCATCCGCTTTCGGCCCTCAGCTCCCAGCGACGGCGGTTTTTTGTAAACAGTGTTCTATGATTTCAAAGATAGGCGGTCCGAGAGCTTTAATTTTCGAACCGCCTGTTTAATGTTATTTGCTTTTCACCTCATCGAGCGGCACATCCGTCGGCCAGAGCGCCTTCGGCGTGTAGTGCGTATGCAGCAGCTTGTGGGCTTTATGAGAGTTCGGCTCACCGAGGAACTCCTCATAAAGGGCTTTTATCGCCGGATTATCATGCGATTTGCGGATGGGCAATCCCTCATCCTCTGCATAAATAGCCTGCATTCTCGCTTTGCGAATCTCGTCGGTGGTGGGAATCGGCTGGCCGCCTCCGCCCAGGCATCCCCCAGGACAGCACATTATCTCAATGAAGTGATAATCCGCTTTGCCCTCCATAACCAGATCCATAAGTTTTCTGGCGTTGGAAAGTCCGCTTGCTACGGCGACTTTAGCTTCGATATCGCCGACCTTTACGGTGGCCTCCTTGACGCCCTCCAGACCTCGAACCGCCTCAAAGTTGACGTTTTCAAGCGTCTGGCCGGTGACCACTTCATAAACAGTGCGCAGAGCCGCTTCCATAACTCCGCCGGTGGCTCCGAATATAACGGCGGCTCCGGTGGATATTCCAAGCGGCTCATCGAATGGCTCATCCGGCAGATTGACGAAGTCAACTCCCGCCTCCCGCATCATCTGAGCGGCCTCGCGAGTGGTCAATACCGCGTCTACATCGGACAGACCATCAACTACAGACATCTCCTCGCGGCCTGCCTCCAGTTTTTTTGCGGTGCAGGGCATAATGGATACGCTGTATATCTTCGACGGATCAACGCCCATTTTCTCGGCGTAGTAGGTCTTTGCAAGCGCGCCAAACATCTGCTGCGGGGACTTGCATGTGCTCAGATTCGGCAGCAGTTCCGGGTAGAAATACTCGATAAAGTTGATCCAGCCCGGGCTGCACGAAGTGAGCATCGGCAGTACTCCGCCGTTGGTAAGGCGGTTAAGGAACTCGTGACCTTCCTCCAAAATAGTCAGATCAGCGGTGAAGTCCGTGTCAAATACCTTGTCAAAGCCAACCCGCCTCAATCCGGCTACCATTTTTCTGGTAACCCTGCTGCCGGCGGGCAGTCCGAACTCCTCGCCTATGGCCACGCGCACAGCCGGAGCTGTCTGCACGATCACGTGTTTATCAGGATCGGCAATTGCGTCCCAAACCCTGTCGATATGGTTCTTTTCGTAGAGTGCGCCTACAGGGCAAGCCGATACGCACTGGCCGCATGCGACGCATACCGCCTCGGCCAACTCCTTTTTTGCAGTCGGAGCAATCACGGTGTCGAATCCGCGATCCACGGCAAACAGTGTCCCCACCGTCTGCACGTTCTGGCAGACCTCCACACAGCGTCTGCACAGGATGCATTTGCTGGAATCGCGAACGATTGCAGGGGACGAGGTATCCTCTATGCGCTTTGGCATTTCACCTTCAAAGCGATTTTCACGAATGCCCAATCGCTTTGCTATCGCCTGAAGTTCGCAGTTGAGGGTGCGATTGCAAGCGTTGCAGTCCTGCCTGTGCGCGGAAAGCATCAGCTCGACCACGGCCTTTCGGGCGTTGTGCACCCGTCTGGTATTCGTGCGAACTACCATTCCATCGGTTGCAGGGAACGAGCAACTGGCCTGCAGCGCACCGCGCCCTCCTTCGATTTCGACCAGGCATACTCGGCACGCTCCAAGAGGCTTATGGCCCGGCATATGGCACAGCGTGGGAATATATATCCCCGCGGCGTTGGCAGCGTCGAGAACGGTGCTGTCTTTTGGGACGCTGACCTGTATTCCATCTATTGTAACGTTTATCTGTTCCATCATTGTCCTTTCACGGTCGACGGTCGACTAGCGCCGCGCGCTAATGACCCGCGTCGCATCGCAGACACCGAGCGGCTTCACGCAGCGCCTGTTCGCGGGTATAACCAAGGTCGACCTCGAGCATGCCCACTCGCTTCTCAACAGCGAGCATATTCTCGCATACCCTCGGCGTCTCTACGATGTCGTCAACATCCTCAGGCGCCGGAGGAATCTCGATTTCGGCCGTATCTGAAGCCAGTTCGCCGGTTCCGCCGAGGTAGCGGTCTATTGAGACGGCTGCCTTGATTCCATCACCGATAGCTCCAATTACTGTCCACGGACCGTTAACGGCATCCCCACCGGCAAATACGCCATCAGCGGTCGTCTTCATTGTGGAGCCATCGATTTCGATCGTGCCGCCCCTGCGCAACTTGACCTCATCGCCGAGGAAGTCGAGCACAGGCTCCTGGCTGAGTGCTGTTATCACGGTATCGACCGGAAGATCGAAGCTGCTGCCCTCTATCGGCCTGGGCTTGCGGCGACCGCTCTTGTCAAACTCCGCTAGTTCGAGGAGTTGAACCTTGAGCGATTTGACCTTGCCGTTGTCCCCGATAGCCTCGGTCGGAACCGCCAGATAGCGAATATCAATTCCTTCCATCTCGGCTTCGTGGATTTCTTCCATAGCCGCAGGCATATCGGCTTTAAGGCGTCGATACAGGATGGTAACCTTCTTGGCGCCTTTTCGAAGAGCAATGCGAGCGGCGTCTATCGCGGAGTTTCCGCCTCCCACGACGGCGACGTTTTCCCCGACCTGAATCGTATTCTTTTCCAGATTCACGTCCTTAAGGAATGTGATCGCGTCGTAGATGCCGTCCATATCCTCTCCGGGAATCCCCAGAGTCCAGCCCTTCTCCGCTCCGGTAGCAACCAGCACAGCGTCGAAATCCTGCTTGATCTTATCGAATGCCGTTTTGTCTACACGGCTGTTGAGTTTTATTTCAACTCCAAGGGATTGAATCATCTCGATCTCAGCGGCAATGACGTTGCGCGGCAGTCTGTATGGAGGAATCGCCGTCACCAGCATTCCGCCGGCCACGCTCTCCGCCTCGAACACCACCGGTTTATAACCTAGTCTGGCAAGGTGATATGCGCAAGTCAAACCACCCGGACCGGCTCCGATTATAGCGACTTTCTTGTCCTTTGCCTTGGATTCGAGCACCGACGGCGTCGGGAGCGCTCCCCTGTCTGCCTGATCGGCAGCGAAACGCTTCAAGGCGCGAATCGAAAGCGGCTCGTCGATCTGTGCGCGTCTGCATTTAGACTCACACGGAGCATTGCAAACCCTGCCGCATACCGATACGAACGGGTTGTGGTCGCGGACAATTCGCATTGCATCGGTGAACCTGCGGGCGCCGATCAATGAGACATACTTAGGCACGCTCGTCCCGGCAGGGCAAGTGTGACTGCACGGAGCTTCAAACAGAGAGTTGCATACGCAAGCCGGGCACTGCTTATCCCGGATATGCGCTTCATATTCATCGCGGAAGTAGCGAATAGTAGATAGAACCGGGTTCGGAGCAGTCTGACCAAGGCCGCAAAGCGCGGAGTCGCGAATCTGCGTGCCGAGGTCTATCAGCAACTCGATATCTCCCTCCTGACCAAGGCCATGAGCGATTCGGTCGAGAATCTCGAGCATACGCTTCGTGCCGATCCTGCAGGGAGTGCACTTGCCGCAACTCTCGTCCTGAATGAAATCCAGGAAATAGCGAGCAAGGTCCACCATACAGGTGCTCTCGTCCATGACGATCAATCCGCCGGAGCCCATCATCGCTCCAAGCTCTTTGAGTGAGTCGTAATCCATAGGCACGTTGAGATGCTCAGCCGGAATGCATCCTCCGGACGGGCCGCCCGCTTGAGCAGCCTTAAACTTCTTACCGTTGCGGACGCCTCCGCCAAGCTCAAATACCAAATCGCCAAGGGTCATCCCCATCGGCACTTCGACCAGGCCGGTATTTTCCACCGCTCCGGCCAGCGCAAAGACCTTAGTGCCCTTGCTGCCTTCGGTTCCGATCTTTGAAAATGCCTCGCCGCCATTTAGCAGAATCCAGGTGATGTTGGCGTAAGTCTCCACGTTATTGAGCAAGGTCGGGCTTTCCCAGAGGCCGGAAATCGCAGGGAATGGAGGCCTCGGCCTCGGCTCTCCGCGCTTGCCCTCGATGGAAGCCATCAACGCGGTCTCTTCACCGCACACAAACGCGCCGGCTCCAATTCGGATATCGAGATCAAACGCAAACCCGCTTCCGAATATATCGTGGTTCAGGAATCTCCACTCACGCGCCTGCTGAATCGCGCGTTGCAGTCGCTCTATGGCCAGCGGGTATTCCGCACGGACATATACGTAACCCTGATTCGCGCCAACCGCATAGCCCGCTATGGTCATAGCCTCGATCAGTGAATGCGGGTCTCCCTCCAATACCGATCTATCCATAAACGCGCCGGGGTCGCCCTCATCGGCGTTGCACAGGACAAATTTTTGATCCCCGGTCGCATCCGCGGTAAACTGCCACTTCAGACCAGTCGGGAATCCGCCGCCGCCTCGTCCGCGCAGTCCGGAGGCTTTGATCTCATCAATGACCGTTTGCGGGGTCATTTCGGTGACTGCCTTCGCAAGGGCCGCATAGCCGTCGCGAGCTATATATTCTTCGATATTTCCCGGATCGATTACGCCGCAGTTGCGCAGAACAATTTTGTGCTGCAATTTGAAGAACGGAAGGCTCTCCATCTTATGGTAGACTTCGTCCTGTCCCGCCTGATGCATGAACTCTTCTACCACGCGCCCCTTAAGGAGGTGCTCTTCGGCGATCTTTTTGATGCCTTCCGGAGTAAGTCGCTCGTAGAATATGCCCTCCGGCACAACCGCCGCCACCGGCCCGAGGTTGCACGAACCCATGCAGCCCGTTAAGACGACTTTAACTTCATTTGTGAGGCCGAGTCGATCTATCTCAGCCTTGAGTTCATCGGCTACCGCCTCGCAGCCGCAGCTTACACAACCTGCTCCCGCGCAAACGAGAACGTGTGCTCTGTAATTAGTGGTCTCGCTCATTTTTACTTACCCGCCCCATTCTTGTATTTCTCGATGATCCCCGGGATTTTGTCTTCCTTTACTCGGCGATATATATCCGAGTCCACAGTGACAACCGGGGCCAGGCCGCAAGCGCCCACGCAGCGGTTTATTTCGAGCGAGAACTCCCTGTCCTCGGTGGTATCGTTGACGCCGATGCCGAGTTCCTTTTGGAACTTCTCAAGCACCTGCTTGCCACCGCGGACATAACAAGCGGTTCCCATGCAAACGCGAACAGTGTGTTTGCCCCGCGGAACCGTCGTGAAAAACGAATAGAAACTGAGAACGCCGTGCACTTCGCTCAGCGGCACATCAAGCCCTTGAGCGATCTTGACCTGCGCCTTTTCGGGCAGATATCCGAACAGACCCTGTGCAGCGTGCAAGACCTGAATGAGGGGACCTCGTACGTTTTTGTGCTTCTCAATGATCGTGTCTAACTGTTTGTAAAGCTCCGCTTCGTCAGCCTGGTTTTGCCCAGCGAGCTTTTCGCAGTCACATGTATGTGTTGTCAATACTATACCTCCTGAACTCCTCTGGTTCCCTCAGAACCTTCGGAGCAGACTTCCGCAGAAAGCCGATAGCAGAGACCGGCAGTGTAAATTGACTTTTTCGTCGTCACGCCGCCACCGCTATCCGCTGCCAATTAGTTGGTCGCTGTTACCACCCACTCGTCGACGATGCTGCCGTTCACCAAATGCTGGCCAACGATCTGCCGGGCTTTGTCTGAATCGACATAGCCGTAGGTGACGACCTGATCGTCTTTGATAACATCGACGGTCGGTTCCTGCTCGCAAAGGCCCTTGCAGCCGGACTGAGTGACGGAAATATCGGTCACTCCGCGCTTGTCGAGTTCATCGAGTATCGCGCTCATAACCTCTCGTGCGCCGGCGGCAATGCCACAGGTTCCCATCGCGACAACCACGCGAGCAGAGAACTTGCCCTCGCGGATCTTCATTTGTTCGAGCGCTTTCTCTCGAACCTTCTTGAGATCTTCAAGTGTCTTCATGTGTTGATTTTACCCCTTGGATTAAGTGATCTTTAATTATCAATCGCCAACGATTTGTCGGACAACCCGTCGGCAACATACTCAGCAATCCACTTCAGAACTGCGTTTTCATTCAACGCAACGCCATCAAGTTGAACCCGCAACTCGCGCGTGTCTAGCATAAACTCACTTGAGTTCGACTGATGTCTATACACAATATCAATATCCGGATTTGCGGCTATCAGGGCTATTAAGGTGGATGATATATCACCCATCGGCGCCCGATCAATATGACTCAGTTTGAATACCGCTTCAAGACAGGTTCCCTCTCCGGGACTGGAGTCCAGCGTCAGATCGCCGTCGCATTCTCTGGCCGCCTCCGCAAACATCGGTATTCCCAATCCAACCCTTCGAGTCGTGCGGCTGGTGGTAAACGGATATCTCACCTGAGCCACATATTCCGCGCTCATTCCCGCACCATTATCCCGAATCGAGATTTTCAAAGAGTCGGATTTTTTATCCGCAATAACGTCAATCTCTATCAAACTAGCACCGGCAGCAATGGAGTTTTGCGCAAGATCCAGGATATGCATCGACAACTCACGCACGTTCCACTCTCCTGCCATCCGCGCCTCGGCACGCCATTTTCAACTCGGCTATATTGCGATGCTCAAGGAAAAACGTAGTCCTGCGCTCCCCGATCGCCGACAGCCAATGCGCGTCCGAATTGCAGATTATGCTGCGATTCCCTATGCTCGGATACCTCTCTAACGCCTGTGCAGGATCGATGTTGCGCGATACCTCTACCGCCGTCAACTCCGGAGTATCCGGAACCATACCTAAAACATCGCAAAGCCCGGTAGATTTTCTGTCAATGTGCGACGGAATCAATATGCCGCCTATGCTGTCCGTCCGCTCCCATATCTCATCGATATCCAAAGAGGTCGGCAGCGACAAAAGCTGCCTGCAATAACCAGCGAACTCATCATTTGCATCCACGATGATCTGCCCGGCAAATTCTTTTTCTACCTCTGAGGCTGCTTTTTTTTCGGCCTCGTTTGACTGCGCAGGCAATCCGGGTAGAGTTGCATAAACCGCCTGCTGCAATGTTTCGGCCTGCTCTATCGTATCGAACAGGCACAGCAGGTGCACGCCTTCGAGGGACTGAACCTCCATCCCCGGCAAAACCCTTATTCCGCTGCCAGCCGCCGCCTCAATGACCGACGCAGCATTTTCACAGGAATTGTGATCTGCAATTGCAATAATATCGAGCTTTGCCTGCACCGCGGCCGCAACGATCAGCGTAGGGATCATCTCGATCTCCCCGCAAGGCGACAGCAAAGTATGAATGTGCAAATCCGCCTGATATCCGTGAACAGCCACGCTTAGACCCTATCCATTCCGCCATGGGTGGTGACAGGCGTCAACAACTTCTGATGCCAAGCTCATACATCCTGCCTACGACCTCATACAACGAAAGGTCCGTAGTATATAAAGGAATTTTTTCCTCTTTGGCTTTTTCTATAGTGCCGGCGTCAGGCTCGATTCCGCCGGCGATGACCACGCCAGCAAGGTTGAGCATAACTGCCACGCCAATTATATTGACATGCTTATGATTCGTAACCCACAGGGTTGCGTTTTTTGCATTGGCCAAAACATCGCTCAATAAGTCAGATGCATAGCCGGATTTTACTTCGCCGACCCCTGTCTCAGTCTTTAATTTCAGTCCCAGGTTTTGGGCTATCTTCTCCAGTGTCATCGGTTTCCTCTGTTATGTTAAGGGCGGAACTCTCCTGCCCTCTGCCCGCAAGGGGTTGTCCCATTGCAGGGGGGACTCTGTCTGACAGCTCGAACATCTCACTTGCCAGTTGACTTACGCGCTCTCTGAGCTTAAATATACAGTCCATCTCGGTGGCCAGCCCGCGTACGACGTCCTCTGCCAGCGCCTGACAGTTAGGAGCGCCGCAACTGCCGCAATCCAGCCCCGGAAGCGATTCGAGGATGCGCTCCATCTGCTCCATTTTGCGAATCGCAACCGCCATATCATTATCCAGCCTGAGAGTCGGCCTCGGCTCAATACGCCTGTCGTGAAGGAACCATTCCGGGTCGCTTTCGAGATCCGCTGTCAACTCGTCTCGAGCCGCCATCTCTTCCGGGCTAAGCTGATCCTGCGAAAGCAGCCTGATTCGACGACGAGTGATGAATGGATTTTCCACCGTCAACACTCCTCCGACGCATCCGCCCGTACAAGCCTGAGCTTCTATATAGTCTATGTCGGAGAGCTTTCCCCGCTCGACATCTTCCAATATTTGAATCACGCTGTGAATGCCATCCACCGCAATCTGCCGACCGCTGCCAATAGACTGGTTTTCTCCCCCTGAGCGCGCCCAGCCTACGCCCAGCCCGGTTCCTCGATGCAGCCCTTTAGCAAGTTCTTCGATCAACTCCGGCTCGCGAACCAGTTTTTCTCTTATCAGCGGATAAACCTCCGCAATGGGTATAGCGCCGGTAATAATAGTATCCCCATAACCCGCCGGTTCGTTGATGGCGCTAACCTTGCCGGGACACGGCGTAATGAACCACAGCCCGATTCGATCTTTAGATATGCCAAATTCCTGATGAACCTGCTTTTTTGCGATCTTGGCTGCCGCACGCATGGGCGAAATAATCGGCAGCACATGCTCGACCAGGTTCGGAAACCTCACCTGTATCAACCTGACCACCGCCGGACATGCCGAGGAGATCAGCGGCCGCTCGATTGACGGCTGCTCGATTGCCTGGCGTATCTTCGCAGCGACCATATCCGCGCCAAAGGCCACATCCACCACATAATCGAATCCAATCGTCCGCAAAGTAGCAAGGATCTGTTCGGGACGAGTGCCCTCTCTGAACTGGCTGTAGATCGCAGGCGCCGGCAATGCAACATTGAATTTGAAGTCATTGAGCCTCTGCATCGTGTCCGCAACCACGGTCTTTGCGTTATTGGGACAATTTCTGACGCATTCGCCGCAATCAATGCATCTGGCTTCAATTATATGGGCCTTGCCATCGCGCACACGAATTGCTTCCGTCGGACAGCGCTTGATACAGTTCACGCATCCCTGGCACTTGTCCTCCAGCAGGTGTACCGAATGGAAAAACCCGTACTTCTCAGAGTCAAGCATTTTCGAATATCATCCGAACAGTTGTCCCCACACCTTTTTCGGATTCGATGTGGAGTTCGTTGGAACAATTTTTCATATTCGGCAGGCCCATACCTGCGCCAAAGCCCATCTCCCTAATGGAATCGGGCGCGGTGGAATATCCCGGCGTCATCGCCTGATCCACATCCTCGATACCCGGCCCCTTGTCTTCTATGGTGATAGTCATTTGTTTGAGATCGGCGTCCAGCGTCACGGTTCCGCAGTGGGCATGTATAACCACGTTCATTTCCGCTTCGTAGCACGCCACCGCCACCCGCCTCACAATTTCTGCGTCAGCGCCAATCTGCTGCAGGATCTTTTTTACCTTGCTTGAAGCATCCCCTGCTTTGCCAAAATCCCCTCCCTGCACCTCGAAAGTGTAGTGCAGCGAAGCGGCCACATCTACGTCACCCACGTCCATGAATATCAAGTCCCCACAGTCTGGCTGTCGGTGTGACACCCAGCCAATCCTGCACTATAGAGCCTGCCGCAACTCTCATAAAGAGGATAAGGCGACAAAATGAGCACTAATTGAAGCGCTTCCGCCATTTTAACGGTGCGCTCGTCGGGTTTCTTGCTGCGGACAAACACCACTGCTTTAAGGTCGAGCATCTCTGCGGTGCGAATCACCTGAGAGTTGGTCAGGCCAGTGAGCAAAACGGAGCCTGGGCGCGTGAATGCCAGCACATCGCTCATTAGATCGCAGCCACAGGCGCTGTTGACCTCCTGGTCAGCCAACTCCGGTTTGCAAATAATCTCTCCGTCGAGATATTCACAAACTCGATTCAGTGTCAGACCACCCGTCCCTTCCAGGGTTTCAGCGTTCATAAATGTATTGCCTGTCCTATTTGCCTCTGCCTTGTTGCGCAGCATAGACTTCGTGATATAGTTCACAAGCGTAGCGGCAAAAAAGTTGCCCCCCACCAATCCGGTTTTCTCGGCCTCGTTGTGGAATACTCTTTTGTCGAACGCCTTCAAAATTATTATAAGCCGTCTACCAGGCAGTGTCAACGATTTCCGACGACATCTTTGCCCTATTTTGTGACAACAGGCGCAGAGTTGCTTCTGATATAATATATCGGCTCTTTTTGCCGATAAAAGAAGTAGGCAGCCTTTAGATTTTGCACTGCGCGCATTGAAGGATTGCGCGGCCTGGATGCTAAATGATATATAGTCATGAATATGAATAACGACGATGACAATTCCATAAACTCTCACAGCGAGCAGGATATACCGATCGGAATAGCGCGACTGCGCAAAGAATGGCAGCAAGCGGGACTGCCCCAGCACGCTCCCCAGCCCGCCGATACGGAATCTGTGAGGCCGGTTCTCTTTCCGGAAGTCGATGGCGGAGCCGGAGTCGGGGACTATACCATAAGCTGTGATGCCGCACGAGACAGTCTGATGTTGTCCGAAGAGGCCATTGACAGGCTCGTGGACTGCGGGGAGCTTGATTCTATTCTGGTGCAAGGTCCGGACGGCATAGCCAGACGACTGATCAGCGAATCATCATTGAGCAGATTTCAGGCTGACTCAGCGATCGATCCGGATGCGATCAAGCGCGTCGCCAAGAATATGGCGGACCGCACGCTGGCTGAATCCATCGATCACCTGCGCGATGAACTCGATGATCTAAAGAACAATCAGAGCAAGGTCATTCAGCAGATGAAGGATATGATCCTGCTTGAAATCCGCAATCTCAAGGAACAGGATCGGGACCTGACATCGTTTGTTTATGAGCTTGCCGAGGAGATTCGGGAGATATTTCCTAAGAAGAAAAGGAAATAGAACCGCCACACAAGGAGCAGCATTATGAACCGCAGATATTTATTGGTAATAGTTGCTATAGTTGTTATTTCTGTCGGTTTTCTAATAGCCTACATACCAACGACCAGGGATAAAGATTCGAAGCTTCTTCGTGCCTCAGCCAAAGGATATTACACGTCTGTGCAGTCGCTTATAGATACCGGAGCCAATGTAAATGCTAAGGATAATGACGGCAATACGCCGCTGCATTTGGCAGCCGAGAAAGGTCACGACAAAATCGCTGAACTACTTTTGAAGAGCAAAGCTGACGTAAATGCTAAGGATAATGACGGCGAAACGCCGCTGCATTGGGCAGCCCAGAAAGGACACGACAAAATCGTAGATCTGCTTTTGAATAACAAAGCTGACGTAAATGCTAAGGATAATGACGGCGAAACGCCGCTGCATTGGGCAGCACTTGAAGGACACGACAAAACCGCACAACTTTTTTTAAACAACAAAGCTGACGTAAATGCTAAGAATAAACACGGCGCTACGGCGCTGCATGGGGCAGCCTTTTCTGGTCATGACAAAATCGCTGAACTACTTTTGAAGAACAAAGCTGACTTAAATGCTAAGATTAAAGACGGCGCTACGGCGCTGAGTCTCGCTGCCCATTATGGGCGTGACAAAATCGCAGAACTGCTTTTGAAGAACAATGCCGACGTAAATGCTAAGGATAATAACGGCTGGACGCCGCTGCATTGGGCAGCCCGTTTTGGACATGACAAAATCGCAGAATTGCTTCTGAATAACAAAGCTGACGTAAATGCTAAGAATAATTACGGCGAAACGCCGCTGCATGAGGCAGCCAATGAAGGACACGACAAAATCGCAGAACTGCTTCTGAATAACAAAGCCGACCCGAGAATAGTCACCTTGGTTGGCAAAACAGCACTTGATCACGCAAAAGAGAAGGAATATGAAGAGACAGTGGAGTTACTCGAAAAGGCTATGGCGGGCAGGAGTTGATGTTTGAGTCTTGAAAATTGTTATTCCGAGGCGATTGCCGAGGAATCTGTTTTTGTTTTTTCGGGAAACCCTTTTCCCGAAAGAATCGAACAGGATCGGGACCTGACATCGTTTGTTTATGAGCTTGCCGAGGAGATACGGGAGATATTTCCTAAGAAGAAAAGGAAATAGAACCGCTGCACAAGGAGCAGAATTATGAACCGCAGATATTTATTGGTAATAGTTGTTGTTTCTGTCAGTATCCTAATAGCCTACGCGTCCGCAACTGCTTTCGGCGAATCGCGTCTTAGAACCATAGATTCGGAGCTTCTTGACGCCTCAGCCAAAGGAGATCAGACCTCTGTGCAGTCGCTTATAGATACCGGCGCCAATGTAAATGCAAAGGATAATGACGGCCGTACGCCGCTGCACAGGGCAGCCTATAAAGGACACGACAATATCGCAAAACTGCTTTTGAAGAACAAGGCTGACGTAAATGCTAAGAATATTAAAGGCAATACGCCGCTGCATTGGGCTGTCTATAAAGGACATGACAAAATCGCAGAACTGCTCTTAAATAACAAAGCTGACATAAATGCTAAGAATACTATAGGCTCTACGCCGCTGTATTGTGCAACTGCAGAAGGACACGACAAAATCGTTGAACTGCTTTTGAACAACAAAGCTGACGTAAATACTAAGGGTGATTTCGGCGTCACGCCGCTTCAATGGGCAGCCTATAAAGGACATTACAAAATCGCAGAACTGCTCTTGAAGAACAAAGCCGACGCAAATGCTAAGAATAATTACGGCGAAACGCCGTTGCATCATGCAACCGATAACGGACATTACAAAATAGCAGAGCTGCTTTTGAAGAGCAAAGCCGATGTAAATGCTAAGGATAATGACGGCCGTACGCCGCTGAACAGGGCAGCCTATAACGGACACGACAAAATCGCAGAACTGCTCTTGAACAACAAAGCTGACGCAAATGCAAAGGATAATTTCGGCGATACGCCGCTGCACGCGGCAGCCATAAACGGAAATTACGAAATAGCAGAACTGTTTTTGGACAAGAAAGCTGATGTAAATGCTAAGGCTGTTGATGGTATTACACCGCTGCATTGGGCAGCCTTTATGGGTGAAGACAAAATCGTCGAACTGCTCTTGAAGAACAAAGCCGATCCGAAAATAGTCAACAAGCACGGCAAAACAGCGCTTGATTGCGCAAAAGAGAATGGGCATAACGAAACAGCGGAGTTGCTCCGAAAGGCTATGGCGGGCGGGAGTTGATGTTTGAGTCTTGAAAATTGTTATTCCGAGGCGATTGCCGAGGAATCTGTTTTTTTCTGGGTTTTGCTTCTTTCGAGCTTTCGCGATTTACGGAAAAGCAGATTTCTCACTTCGTTCGAATTGACATAGTTTGTGTAGCTTGGAAAAAGGCCAGCCAATACACCCGCTCACGAAGAGTGAGCTGTTACGAGCGATTTGAAGTCTGCCTGATAAATATGGGGAAGAGCCTCGCGCCCTTCCCCATTCCTATGACTGCCCTGTCGCGCAACACTGCGCTTCAGGATTAAGCCATCATTTTCCTACATACCGTAGTCGCCCATTCCTCCGCCCGGCATTGGCGGGGCAGCAGGCTTCTCTTCCGGCTTTTCAGCAACAAGGCTCTCGGTGGTGAGAATAAGCGAACCAATGCTGGCCGCGTTCTCAAGAGCTGAGCGGGTAACTTTGACCGGGTCAACGATTCCCGCCTTGACCATATCGCAATACTCGTCGGTCTGAGCATTGTAGCCGACGCCCTTCTTCTCGCCCTTGATATGCTCGACAACCACGCTGCCTTCTTTGCCGGCGTTTTCTGCGATCTGTCGAAGCGGCTCTTCGAGCGCGCGTCGAATGATAACTCCTCCGACGTTCTCGTCATCGTTGTCGCCGACTTTCTTGAGCTTGTCGATGATATTGATCAGGGTGACGCCGCCGCCGGCAACGATTCCCTCTTCGACAGCAGCTCGAGTGGCGCTCAGAGCGTCCTCAAATCGATGCTTCTTTTCCTTGAGTTCGGTCTCGGTTGCGGCTCCGACTTTGATACCGGCAACTCCGCCGGAGAGCTTGGCCAGTCTCTCCTGAAGCTTCTCCCGATCGTAATTGGAGTCGGTAGTTTCAATCTGAGCGCGAATCTGGCTGATTCGTCCCTGAACGGCCTCTGCAGTTCCCTTGCCTTCGATTATGGTGGTGTCTTCCTTGCCGACAACAACCTTAGCGGCCTGGCCCAGCATAGAGATATCGGCGTTCTCAAGCTTGATTCCGAGATCTTCGGAGATAAACGTGCCGCCTGTGAGGATAGCGATATCCTCCATCATGGCCTTGCGGCGATCGCCAAATCCCGGAGCCTTGACGCCGACGACCTGCAGCGTGCCTCTCAGCTTGTTGACAACCAAAGTTGCCAGTGCGTCGCCGTCGAGATCCTCTGCGATGATGACTATGGGACGTCGGGTCTGCGCAATCTTCTCCAGAAGCGGAACAAGATCGGCAGCGGCGGAGATCTTCTTCTCGAATATAAGGATGACCGGGTTCTCAAAGACAGCCTCCATCCTCTCTCCGTCAGTCACGAAGTAGGGGCTGATGTAACCCTTGTCAAACTGCATTCCCTCGACGATGTCAAGGCTTGTGGCAGTTCCCTTGGATTCCTCAACGGTGATGACGCCGTCCTTGCCAACCTTATCGATTGCATCTGCGATCACTTCGCCGATTTCAGGGGCGTTGCCGGCGATAGAGGCTACCTGAGCGACCTCGTCCTTTCCCTTTACAGGGATGGCAAGTTTCTTGATTTCTTCGACTGCCTTCTCAACAGCCTTCTCTATGCCGCGCTTAACGGCGATAGGGTTGCCACCGGCCGCGACATATCGCAGACCCTCGCGAACAATGCTCTCAGCGAGAACGGTTGCGGTAGTTGTGCCATCTCCGGCGACATCATTGGTCTTGGAAGCGACCTCTCGGACGAGTTGCGCGCCCATGTTTTCAAACACGTCCTCAAGTTCGATCTCTTTAGCTACTGTGACGCCATCCTTGGTGATGGTGGGGCTGCCCCACTTCTTATCAAGGACGACATTGCGGCCCTTGGGGCCAAGAGTGACTTTAACGGCTGCGGAGACCATAGTAGCACCGCGCTCCAGCGCTCGCCGAGCCTCCTCATCAAACTTTATTATCTTAGCTGCCATACGGAAACCTCCGGTTTAGAGTAGTGAATCGAAATTTATTGTGGAGAATATTTACTGCACTATCGCATAGATGGAGTCCTGGTCGAGGATGACATATTCCTTGCCTCCGACCGTAACCTCGGTGCCGCCATACTTGGCAAAAATCACCTTGTCGCCCTTTTTGACTGCCATCTCCGCGCGAGAACCATTGTCCAGCACCTTTCCGGGTCCGACCGCGATTACCACGCCTTCTTGCGGCTTCTTTTTCGCGGTGTCGGGAAGGATAATTCCGCCCGGGCTAGTTTCCTCGCCCTCGAGCGGCTCCACGACTACCTTGTCAGCCAACGGCTTAATCATTCTTGATTCCACCTCCTGTTTGAATATTCGCATTTGGATCGTGAGCCAAAACTCATGATCCATTCGGAGCGTTTTTCATTAGCACTCTACCCTAAAGAGTGCCAAACTATTTTAATGAACAGGAATTTTCTTGTCAAGAGATAAAGTAAGTAAATACAGGAGGTCTGATATGAAGCCAAGGATTGTTATCGCATTTGCGGTGGTATTTTTATTTCTCGCGTCGTGTGCGCATAGCGCGGCCAAGCCATTGCCTGCGCCAAAGATCACTTCTATTACTTTTTCGGCTCCGTCGCCATTGAAAGCCGGGGATATAATTACGGTCGATATGTTGGGAACTCCGGGCTGCAATGCCGCATTTGCCGTGAAAGATTTCATCTCCGTGGTTAAGATGAAGGAAATGTCGCAGGGTTCTTACCGCGGAACAGCAACGGCTCCCAAAGATAAAGTGGTTAATAATGCGCCGTTGATCGGATATCTGGGCAGGGATGGAGTCCACGCGCCACCTATGCAGGCAAGCCGACTCATTACCGTGGCTGGTAACAAACCGACGGCTCCCCCGCCCTCCGAAGCTTCCAGACCAGCCACGGTCACTCAGCCCAGTAAACTGCCTGCGGTTAAGCCCGAACCGGCTCCCGCGCCTGCGCCTAAAGAAGTGAAGAGCAAACCCGCCGCAACTCCGGCTCCTGCGGCTACTGCCAAATCCGGCAAAATTGTTCTTTCCGGCCCGGCTGATGGCTCCGTTGTTCGAAATGCGATAGTTGTAGCGGGCAAAGCGGATCCCGGCAGCTCCCTGAGAGTAGAAATTACATACTCCAATCGGCTATCCGGAATATTGAGGCTGGCCGGCTGGGTCACGTCGCAGACTATCACAGTAGACAAAAATGGAGACTTTAAGGCAGGTCCGATGGCATTGGATGGACCGCTGGCAACTAGTGGCTTGATATTTTCTATCAAAATATACTATGCCGACCGAGCAGATCACAGCACTGTATCGGTAAAGGTGATTGGTCAAAAAGATTGATGCGGCTATTTTCAACTTGCGTATATCGGCGCGATAATGTGCGCGTGAAACTGTTGTGGTGCCCAAGATGAGGTTCAGAAACGGCTTCAGATTTGCACGAGAGGTCTGGCAGGGCTTCACTGGACGCAATGGGTTTCTGCTCGCCGCTGCGGTCAGTTTCTACACCTTTTTATCGTTGTTTCCCTTGTTGCTTGTCGCCGTCGGTATTCTTGGATACATATTGCGTTCCCCTGAGCACGCAGAAGCCATATTGACTCATTTTCTTGGCAGAGTGGTTATTGGCACTGTTGCAATAGACATCGTAACAAGCGTTCTTCAAGGCAGAGAAGCGGCCACGGGAATCGGAATAGTGTTGCTTTTGTGGGCGGGGATGGCTGCGGCGCTTATGCTTGAGCAGGCGGTCAATCTGGTTTGGGACTCTCCTTTAAGGCAGGGATATTTCAAGCGACGCGCCGTTGCGCTGCTTGTGTTGATATTGGTCGGCGCTTTGATCACTGTTTCCTTTGGAATCACGGCGCTGGTTCATATCGTGCGCCAACTCAGCCCAAGCTATGTATCATCGCTGTCCGTGGTGTGGAAGTTATTAGGCCACCTCGTCGCGGCTCTGGCTTCGGTCGGACTCTTCACGATGGTGTATAAAATCCTGCCCACCACCCGCGCTCCACTTCGGGTCGCGCTGGCAGGAGGGTTATTCAGCGGCATACTTTGGGAAATAGCCAAGCAGATATTTACATTTTATGTTGTACACTTTGCAGCCTACAGCAGGGTATATGGCCCGCTCGCAGGAGTTATGCTGCTGTTGATTTGGATAAACTACAGCTCCGTGATTGCCATATTGGGAGCGGGGTTTGCATCGCATTGCCATGCAAAATATCGAGATAATCAGAGGCTGACGGACAACTCAAAACCGAAATAACAAATTGTTTGCTCTATTGCGTTTTGGATTTCGAGCAATTATACTTTTCAAGGTTATGTCGTTTTATGGAGGCCGGGTCGAAAAAGATACCTTAATCCATACAAATTTCGGGATTTGCCCGGAAGGAAGGCTAATATCTTGGCAGATAAATCATTGTATGTGGGCAACTTGCCTTACAGAGCTACGGAAGATGAGGTTCGCGCACTCTTTGAGCCGTTTGGGCCGATAGGTGAGGTCCGAATCATCGAGAATAAGGGTTTTGGCTTTATCGATATTCCTGAGGAGAATGCTGCTGCGGCAATTGAGGCTACGAACGGTCAGGAACTTGGCGGAAGGGCTTTGATGGTCAATGAAGCGCGTCCGCGCACTGACAGGCCAGGCGGCGGGTCGAGTCGACGCTGGTAGATAGCAGCGCATGTGAAGACCACCTGCGCACGTCTGATTTAATATATAACCTAAAGTTGCACGGAGTTATGAGGACAGAGCAGTTTTTACTGTTGCTTGCTCTGAATGGATTTCAAATAATCTTCTTCGGCCTTCTCCAAATCCTGTGCACTTGGTCGTCCGCTGCCGGAAGATTCCTCGCTTGCGGCTGTCTGATCTTTGTTATCATCAATGGAATTCGGAGCCGCACGCGGCTCCGAATTCTTTGCGGGTTCCTTTTTGGAACCAGCCGAACCATTTGTCTCACTTGATTCCTCAGACTTGGCGGCGCGCTTCCCGCCTGTGGGCTTATCGCCTTTGTTATGCTCCAGTTCCTTGACGGATGTGAGTATTTTGTAGCTGAGCTTCAACTGTTTCTGCTCCGCCGTCAGTCGACCTCTCGCCTCCCCTGACAAACCCTCCAGCCATCGTTTCTTTTCAGCTTCCTGCAGTGCCAGATGGCGCTCTCTGGCGGCTTCGCTCAGCGATTCCAAGTCGATATCGACGCAAACCGACCCATCTTCGTAGATCGTATCCACCGAGCCGGTCAATCCGCCAAAATATGAATAATAGAGATCGTTCTTTTCATCATCGGCAGTTGTTTCACGAGTTATAACGCGCACTTTGTCGCCCGCTTTGAATGATGCCATGCTTGTCCTCCATCTCAATTTCCAAGCACATGATAACACTTCCCGCGTCGGATTTCACGCAAATAATAATATGTGTTTGCGTGTCATATTATTTAATATCTACGACGATATTCGTTGAGATGCGGAAAATACTTTTAGAGGGTTGTTGCACAAATCTATCGTTGAATTACAGAGCTATTGTAATTGCACGGGGAGGACAGCATCGGGTATGAGGCTCAGTGAATATGATATTTGCGACTTGCACGCAAGACTAGGCTTGGGATTGAGCTTCACACGTTTGATCTGGTTGGTTAATTTTCTCGCAATTATCTTAAGCGTATGGTGTCATCGCTACGACATCACACTTCTTGCAATCTTCACCTGGCTATGTTCACTGGTGGCCAGCGCCATCATCCACAAGGCTTGCCATTCACTGGAAGCCGACAAACACCCCGCCCAAACTCCTGCCGAAGAACACAGCGAAGCGTTCTAGTGTGTTTGTTCCAGTTCCTGAATACTGTAAACCTCGGTCTCGTGGTCTGCTGCAACTCTCAATCCGTTTATAGTCGCCTTGGCTCCGGCTATTGTCGTAATAATCGGTATTCCGCCTGCTACTACGGCGCTTCGTATGGCTACCTCGTGTTTTCGAGGCCGTTTCCCGCTCGGAGTATTGATAATAAGGGCTAGTTCATTGTTTTTAACCAGGTCAGTTGCGTCGGGTCGCCCCTCCCCAATCTTGGATATGGTCCTGGTTTTCACGCCTTTTTTGCGGATCAACTCAGCCGTTCCGCGTGTAGCTGCAATCTCAAATCCGAGCGCATTCAAGCTGGCCGCCACCTCTCCGATATCGGTCTTATCCGGGTTGGCCACGCTTACAAATACCGTCCCGCTGTGGGTCAAATTTTGACCTGCGGCGATCTCCGCTTTCATATATGCATTGCCAAAATCAGCGTTGGCTCCCATTACCGCGCCGGTCGATTTCATCTCAGGACCTAACACTACATCTACTCCGGCAAAACGAGCGAACGGGAAAACCGCTTCCCTGACAGAGACCTGCCTAGGCGCAATATCCTGAGTGATCCCCTGCTCCTCAAGAGACCTGCCAAGCATAACCCTAGTCGCAACCATAGACCAGTCAACTCCCACTGCTTTGCTGACAAATGGGATTGTCAATGAAGCGGCTGGATATGCCTGCAACACGTATATCCTGTCCTGCTTGACAGCAAAGTGGATGTTTATAAATCCGCGTATGTTAAGCCTGGTTGCCAGCGATCGCGACTGCCTGCGGATATCATCAATCACTTCCTCGGTAAGGCTGAAATGTGGCAACGAGGCCGCGCTGTCGCCGGAATGCACGCCTGCCTGTTCAATGCGCTCCATCAATCCACATATCACAGCCTGCTTGCCGTCACAAATCACATCAGCATCAACGCCGACTGCATCTTCAAGAAACTTTTCTATGATCACCGGATAATCGGATGCGGATCGCGGGTCGGCCTGGTAATACTCATTTAGATCGGCGTCGTCATATATTATCTCTATTGCTCTGCGGCACGAACTCTCCGCAGGTTGCGCCAAAACAGGGTAGCCGATGCTTGCAGCAAAGGAAAGCGCGTCGTCGATGGATGTCACCACGGCTCTAGCGGTCTGCGTCAAGCCCAACTCCTTCATTATATCGCTCAATATCTCCGGGCTGACGGCATCACTCAAATCCTCAACGGATGTTCCCAATACACGAACTCCCGCAGCGTCAAGCGTCTTGCTCAGGTCTAAAGCACTCTGACCGCCCATCTGAACGATCACACCCATCGGATTCTCATAGCCGATTACTTCGAGAACATCTTCTGCGGTCAAGGGTTCGATGTAGAGGCTGTCACACAAGCCGAGGTCTGTGGAAAACGCCTGTGGATTGCAATTGATTACGATGGAAGAACAGCCTGCATCGTTGAGAGCCGCTATCGAATGGGCGCAGCAATAATCAAAGCCCATACCCTGGCCTACGCGATTTGGCCCGCCTGTGAGGATAAGAATCTTATTTGATGCGCTCTGAGAATCAGAAGATTGGATGTTTGAGTAGGTCGAAAAAAATGCCCTGCCGGAATTTACTGCACCAAAGCGCGGTTTGATGCCCAATACATTTCGTCGTAGTCGCACCTGGTCCTCAGTCGTCTCCAACAAATACGCCAACTGGACATCGGAATAGCCATGTGTTTTGGCCTCATTGAGCGTCGCCGCTGATATGCTGACGAGTGACTGGCCGGAGAGCTTTGTCTCAAATTCTATGAGTTCGCGGATGTTGCCAATAATCCAGCGGTCAATCCCGCTACAGGCGTTGATGTCCGCATCGGCCATGCCATACTCCAAAGCTCGACGCAAATGAAAAAGCCTGGCCGGGTTCGGTTGTGCGAGCTTCGAGCGAATCGCGCCTGTATCGGCGACATCATTGGCAGTTTCCATACCGTCTGATCCAAGTCCCCAGCGACCGTTCCCCAGGGACCTGATTCCCTTTTGCAGGGCTTCTTTGAAGCTGCTCCCGAAAGCGATCACTTCGCCAATGGATTTCATCGAGGTATCCAGCGTATCGTCGGCATCGGCAAATTTTTCAAAGTCAAAGCGTGGCAGCCTTATGCAGAAATAATTATTAGATGGAGCGAAATTCTTTGCCTCGGATATCTCATCTATGTTAAGTCCCGCAGCCAGCAGAGAGGCAATTTTGCTAATCGGCAAGCCGGTGATCTTCTCAGCAAGAGCCGAGCAACGTGATGCGCCCGGATGAGCGCCCAATATGACCGCATCTCCCTGCGCAGAATCCACCGCAAACATTATGCTCAGCTCACCTATTACGCCGACTGCATCCGCGACCTCCCTTGCAAGCTTATCCAGATTAGCCATCTGAGGTTCGGAAAGTGTCTGCACCGGGGAGATAGTGATCGAATCGCCACCGTGTATCCCAAGAGGATCGAGACGCTCCATACTCGCAATCGAAAGCACTGAGCCGCTGCAATCCCTTATAACTACATACTCGATACCTTTACAATGCAGCATTGGCTTTTCGATCAATGCCTGATGAATGGGACTCGTCTCCAGGGCGACGGAGAGCATGCGCATATACTCTTCTCTATTGTAGGCAATTGCACTACCCGCGCCAGCAAGCGAATATGATGGCCTCAGAATTGCCGGAAAACCGAGATCATCAATTATTTTCATTCCTTCATCAATAGATCCTGCGACTCCACTTTGGGGAACCGGCAGCCCGGACTGAGCCATCGTCTCCTTAAAAAGCCTTCTGTCCTCGCATTTTGCTATTGTTTTGTCGTCAGATCCGATCATCTCAACTCCAAAACGAGAAAGCGCGCCATTGCGTTGCAGTTGCATGCTCAAATGCATGGCTACAGTCCCGCTTGCGCTTGCAAATAGCGCGCAGGGAGCTTCTTTTTCGATAATCTGCACGATAGATGCGGAAGTCAGAGGCTCGATGTATGTTCGGTTGGCTGCCTTAATATCGGTGAGGTGTGCGTCAGGGTTCGAATCCACCGCAACGACTTCATAGCCTATATCCATCAAAGTCTTTGAAGCAATGGTTGCGGCACAGTCGGACTGTCCTGCCTGGCCGATTATCACCGGCCCGCCGCCTATGATCATAATTTTCTGAATATCCGTTCTTTTAGGCATTATGGACTATCCCCCGCCCGCTATAAGTCTTATGTTTTTGAAATGACTTCATCTGGTTATTCTTGCAGATGCAGATTCCCTTCAGGAATTACATTGGAAGCGTAGAAAAGTAAATGAGCGAGTCTATAAGCCGGGTTCTGTCCTACTGCAAATGCAGTATGGGTGATCATCTATCTAGGACGCATGTTGCCATGCGCCTCAAGCGGCGACACCCGGGAGGTCAGCGGGCAGCTTCAGCCCTCCCCTATTCGGCCTTGCTCCGGATGGGGTTTACCAAGCCTCCGCCTCACGACGGAGCTGGTGGTCTCTTACACCACCGTTTCAGCTTTCCTTGACTCACTGAGTTCCAAGCGTCAGGCTAATAATACATACCTCGCACTCTTCCCTTATGAAATCAAGGGTTTTCTTTTCTGTGGCACTTTCCCTGGCCCAAATAATGGACCGGTTGCCGCTGGCAACCATCCTGCCCTGTGGAGCCCGGACTTTCCTCGTCGATTTCTCGACGCGATCACCCGACTCGCTCATCTACATGGTAACAGTATATATATCCCCTTACAAGCAAAAGCCCCCGCAATATTGCGGAGGCTTTATAAATAATCCTGGCAACGACCTATTTTCCCGAGGCCTAAC
>JAAYKE010000028.1 GCA_012522575.1 Armatimonadota bacterium
CGGCCTGTATCCCCGCGCCTGAGCTTGAATCCGACGCCGCAATAGACAACGCAACCTTTGCGGAGGCGTCTATTATCTGCTGCGATCGGACGGGCTGATTCATTTTAGCAACTCCCTCAGAGTTACGATGATCTCCCCCGGCTTCATCTCTCCCTGCGCCGCCTCCGCCTGCTTGCGCGAGGTCAGTCCCGTAAGAACCAGAGCCGTATGCATTCCTATGCGGTTGCCGGCGGCAATATCTGTCGCGAGGTTGTCACCTACCATTACCGCCCGATCCAGCGGCGTATCGGTGTGCTCAAGGATTTTTTGCAATGCATAACCGTGCGGTTTCCCAAGCACGACAGGCTCAATCGAGGTGGCCGCTCGCACCGATGCGACAATAGCTCCGTTCCCCGGTCGCACAGTGCCGCTTTCTGTGGGATAGGTCATATCCTCGTTTGTTGCGATGAATGTCGCGCCGCTTAGGATGGCGCTTTGCGCGCGGGCGAGCTTTTCGTAAGTAAACAAAACGTCTATGCCCACTACCACATAGTCGATATGCGCGTCCGGTTCATCGTGATCCTTGATCACCTTCATTCCAATCGCGCTAAGTTCGCTTTCCACCCCTTCCTGACCGATTTGATAGACCGTCTTTCCGATAGCTTCGGTCTCCGTCAGATACAGGGCAGTCGCATAAGATGAGGTCATTATTTCATCGACAGACGCCTCGATCTCAAATCCTTGCAGGCGTGTGGCGTAGGATTGGCGTGAAAGGGAGGAATTGTTGGTGTAAAAATAAACGGTATCCCCGCGCTTTCGCAGCTCCGCCAGTGTCTCGGCTACATAGGGCTGCCTTTCAGCGCCGCGGTAGATCACCCCGTCGAGGTCGAAGATATATGTCAGAGGTTGTCTGACAGACGCTTTAGCACACTTCATAACGGGTACTCATTTTAGCAACTTAATGCGACGAAGTAAATGATTTTTTTGTTTTTTTTGATTGTCCGCGCTAATTGCATGCAAAAAATAATTTCGCTTCCAAAACTGCCGACTAATGCCCGCTATGGTCTCCATTTGACGCTCAACGGTATGGAGCGACGGCTGTTGCTGTGGTATAATAGGCCCAATGCGCCGATGTGATTGCGCTTTGGGTTATATCCGCAAACGCAGCATCATCAAAGTGCGCTAAATGCAAGGGTGGATGCGCGGTTATGCGTGAAGTTGCGGACTTCCTACAAGCAAATGATGCATATTTTCTGCTTGGTTTATCTGTTTTGAGCTTGTTTCTGCTCATTTTTACTGTTGCGCTCTGGCGAAAACTGGCCGGGCTTAACCGCAGGCGCAACAAAAAACTCGAAGACGGGCGGATCGACGATATCATCGAATATCTCAACACTCAGGCCGATGCTCTGGATGAAATACGCGAGAAGCTCGACTATATGAACTCGATTCAAGCCGAACAGGCGCGCGCATTGGTGTCGTGTGTGAGCAATATCGGCCTGGTGCGCTTCAATGCATTTGACGATGTAGGCGGGGAGCAGAGCTTTGCGGTTGTGCTGCTCGACAAAGCCAAAAACGGGGTGGCATTCAGCAGTCTATATGGCCGACAGGATGCGCGCGTCTATGCCAAGGCGATCTGTGCCGGGCAGGGGGAACGGCCGCTTTCCACCGAAGAACAGCAGGCGCTCTCCAAAGCGCTGGAGCGCTCGGATGCTGCGGCTCTGAGGTGAGGGTCTATATCTTTGATTTTCAAAAGCTCAAAATCAACCGAAGAGCGAGAACAGGAACGCGCCTCTGAGCGCGCCTTGATAAACCGCTGCAAAAACGACGAGCCTGGCGCGTTCGATGAGCTGTACACCCGCTTCGAAAAACGGGTATTTAACTGCGCTTTTCATATTTGCGGCAACTACCACGACGCAAGCGACATAACCCAGGAAGCGTTTTTAAGGGTGTTTAACTCCATCCAGACGTTCAGAGGAGACGCCAATTTTCTCACCTGGATATATAGAATTGTAACCAATGTCTACCTCGACGAGCGCAAAAAATCCAAGGCGCACCGACAAACCTCCCTTGACGAGTATATCGAACTCGACGAAAGCTCAGTTGCACGGCAGATAATGGACGACAGCCCGCTGCCTGTGGATATTGTTCAGGCAACCGAGCGAGCGGAAATAGTTCAAAATGCAATAAACTCCCTGCCGGAATATCAGCGTATTATTGTCACGCTATATCACATGGAAAGTCTGAGTTATGACGAGATAGCGGAAGTTCTTCAGCTTCCCATAGGTACTGTGAAATCACGGTTAAATCGAGCGAGATTGGCTCTCGCAGAAATATTGGGGGCAAAACCGGAACTTTTCGGATAGATCATCAGTCTACCAACTAGACCATACAAAAGCTAAGTAGAACGCTGTGTGGAAAAGCAAAGCACTTAAGTCTATGTGTGCTTATGTAGCTGGCAAATCCGAGTGGCAAGGGCAGAATTCCATTCGGGTTATAACGCAGGAAGCGTACTCAGGCTGACTATGGATGTCAGAGGAAGACGGAGCACGTTATTATGAGATGCATTAAAGCCCAGGAATTGTTTTCCACTTACCTGGAGAAAACAATCCAACCGCCGATGGGCGTAGCATTTGAGCAACACTTGGCAGAGTGCGCTCAGTGCAAATCAGCATACGAGAAATTCCACGCCACTGCTGTGGTGCTGGACGAAATACCCTCGATTGAGCCGCCGCCTCATCTGCGCTCTGCAGTTATGGCACGCAGTGAGGAAGCGCGACGAACATCGCCCAACAGGGGCAAGTTGCTGCATTTCCATTGGCCGAGAGTATTCACCCTGCGAGTTCCTGCAAGGGCGTTCGCAGTGGGACTGGCCATGCTTATGGCGACTATTATGCTGTATCAATTTACACCGCTGCAGTCGGTCACGGCGAACCTGTTCGGAGCCAAAAAGCACGCTGTTCCTTTGGCGGATGATTCCACAGTAGCTCCGATGCCGATGCCGTGGGGAGCTGCGGCTGTGGTTGGTGCGAAACATGCCGGGGTCGGCGGCGGGCTTACGATGGGCGTAAATGTCGATACAAGCAGCCGCGAAAGCACGGTCTACATATTGAGGCTCGGTGCGCAGGCAAACCAGGCAATATCGGTGCGGGTGCATCTGCTGCGAGAGGACGCACTGCGCGATGGGCTTGACCGCGACGATCTGAATAACGTTCTGTATATGGGCGAGGTATCTCCGGGCCAACAGGCCGCGGTTCCGGTGGTGATAACCAAGTGTGCGGAACGCAGGGCGCAGGTGGCGATGGTGTCCTGGTCGAGCGGAGAAGAAAACTATCAGGAACTGGTCTTCATACCCTGGACATTCGGATCGGTAGTTAGCGAAAGCAATTCGATGACCAACGTAGCCGGCTATGATATTCTCAGCGCAATGTCTGCGCACTATGGCGTTGTGATAATGGCTCCGGCTCATCAGATGAACAGATTGTTCACAGTTGCAGTCGATGCCGCAGAGGCGGGCGATGCCGTGGAGGAAATGGCCGCTCAGATGGGATTGGCCTCCGGGAGGCTCGGCTCATCGGTCTACGCTGTAAAGTAAATCAGTAATAAAATACCGGCCCGGGTCTGCTCAATTGAGTCAGTCCGGGCCGTTTTATTTTGTCTGGCCAATGCGATAGTCGGGCTATTACATAACCACGTCGTCACCTGTATCGCGAATGTTGATTTCCCCTGCCTCGTCAAGCGATCTGGCGATATTGGATATGCGTCCCTGCGCCGCCTCTACGTCCCTTAATCTCACCGGGCCGCTCGAATCCATGTCCTCTTTCAGAGTCTCTACGGCGCGCTGAGACATATTTCGGAAGAACACATCCTTTACATTTTCCGAGGACCCTTTAAGGGCCAGTCGGAGGTCATCCTGAGGAACGTCGCGCAAAATGATCTGTATGGAGCGGTCGTCGAGATTGAGAATGTCCTCAAAAACGAACATCATCTCTTTGATTTCATCGGCGGTTTCCGAGGCAGTTTCGCTGAGGTACTCCATAATCTTCTTCTCAGTGCCTCGGTCAACGTTATTCAGGATACTGACGACCGCGTCGCTGCCTCCCACTTCGGCAAATGCGGCGTTATCGCTGGTCGACAGTCTCTGAGTCAGAATCTCGTCAATGCTGCGAACGATCTCCGGATCAGTCGGCTGCATCATAGTCAGCCTCAAAGCGACTTCCCCTTGAGCCTGTTCCGGCAGTGCGCTCAATACGTGCGCGGCCTGCTCCGGATGAAGATGACCCAGCACCAGGGCCATGACCTGCGGCCGCTCGCTTCTTATGCACTGCGCCAACTGTTGAGGAGAAACAGCCCTGAGCCATCTGAAACTTCCAACTCCGCTGCCGGATGTCAGACGAGACAGAAGCTCTTTGGCTTTAGCATCGCCTACTACCTGTTCGAGGATGACACGAGCATAATCGGTGCCTCCCAAAATGGCTCCGTCAGCAAGCGATTTTTTGCACTCATCGAGAACCTGCGTACGCAGAGACGAATCGATGCGCTTCATCAAAACGATTTCCGCTGTCAGGCGTTCGATTTCATCCGAGGTAAGCTGCTGCAGGACGCTTGACGACTTTTCCGGGCCAAGCGAAACCAGCAGCACAGATGCCTTCTCGGTGCCTGTGAGGTTTATTGCAGGTTGTTTTGTCTCGTTTTCGGCCAATTCCTATCCCTATGCGATGCCTTGCTCCTATATAATAATCGGCCAGAATGCCCTTGCTCCTTAGTATGCGAATGCATCTTGAAAGAGTTATGCCATAGGATGTATGATAGAGCCGTCCGCTGATCGAGCGGCGCCATTTGGCTGGATGGAGGCTTATACTGTGTTAGACGAAGCGGCGATTGATCGCCTTAGCGAGGAGACAACGGAAAAATATCGCAGGCATGTGAACCCCGGTATCGCCGGGATTCTCAACTTCAGCGGTTTCAGCGTGCCGGAGGAGCGGGCGCAGGGATGTTACATCTGGGATGCGTCCGGTCGCAAGTTTCTGGACTGCGTAGGCGGTTACGGCGCTTTCAGCCTGGGTCATTTGAACCCAAAGGTCGTCGATGCGGTTCGAAAGCAGCTCGAAAAGGAGGCTCTCAAGAGCCACTTTTTTATGTCTACGGTACTTGCCGACACCTGCGAACTGATGGCCTCGGTGTTGCCGGAGGGCATTGAATATTCATTTATCTGCAATTCCGGCACGGAGGCGGTCGAAGGCGCGTTAAAGTGTGCAAGAATCCACACCCGACGCCCTGAGTTTATCGGCGCAACAAACGGCTTTCACGGCAAATCCTTCGGCAGTCTTTCGGTTTCAGGCAGAGAAATATATAAAAAGGACTTCGAGCCGCTGCTGCAGGAGACAAAACTGGTCCCGTTCGGTGATGCCGACGCGCTAGCCGATGCCATCAGCGATCGCAGTGCTGCTGTCATCCTTGAGGTTGTGCAGGGAGAAGCCGGGGTAAATATAGCTCCGAGCGATTACTTTGGCAGGGTAAGAGAAATCTGTGACGCCAATGGGTCCCTGCTGATCCTGGATGAAGTTCGCACAGGGTTCGGTCGTACGGGCAAAATGTTTGCCAGTGAGCACTATGGCGTTGTGCCGGATATTGTGACTATGGCGAAGGCCCTCGGCGGAGGCGTAATGCCGGTTGGGGCGTTTTCATCGACTCAGGCGGTGTGGGAGTCCATGTTTGGCGGCAATCCATATTTGCACTCGACTACCTTTGGCGGCAATCCACTTGCGTGTTCGGCAATAATTGCGGCTATCAATACGACGATAGAAGAAAACCTGGTGCAGCGATCCGAGATCCTCGGAGAGAAACTGCTGAGCGGCCTTCAGGCAGTTCGCTCAAAGTATCCCTGGCTGATCAAAAACGTGCGGGGCAAAGGCTTGCTGGCCGGCATTGAGTTTGCCGAGGAGGACATTGCCGCGCTGGTTATAGCAGGGTGCGGCAGGCGTGATCTGCTCGCGGCATACAGCCTCAACAATCCGAAAGTCGTTCGGGTTGAGCCGCCGCTGATTATCCCGGAGGACGAGCTTGACAGGGCGATAAAAATAATAGCTGAATCGGTCGAGGAGACTGGCGCGATGATAGAGGCCATAACAAGTGAGGCTGAGTGCGAATAATTTCTGATAACGCGGGCGCACTGCGGCTTTAGTCAGAAAGGTGACAAACAATGCAGGTTACTCTAGTGCATATCAAAGTGAAGCCGGAATATGTCGACGATTTCATCGAAGCTTCCCTGAATAACTCCCGCGCTTCGGTAGAAGAATCCGGCAATTTGAGGTTCGATGTTTTGCAGTCAGCCGATGACCCGACCCGGTTTGTCCTGTATGAAGCATACGAAACCGCAGAGGATGCGGTCGCTCACAAGGGAACCGATCACTATCTTCTGTGGCGAGATACCGTAGCGGATATGATGGCCGAGCCAAGACAGGGGCTTCGCTATGCGGGTCTGAACCTGTAACACCGATCAAAAGATAATAAAGTTCAGCCTGCAGCATGATCAGAATTGCTGTACAGTCTGAACCTCGACAGGCGTCGGTTTACGAATCGATGCCTGTCGTGCTTCTTGCCAATGAATGTGTGTGAGAGTATAATGTGGCAGGTTTGAACATCAACTGTGGCAAGAGCGCTCCAACAATCCATTGGGCTGCACAGAGCGTTTGCTGCGATGGATATATCTGAAAGTCTTTTCAGGAGGAGCGGGCTTAGATGGCGATTCTTGTAACCGGCGGGCTTGGCTATGTGGGAAGCCATGCGGTAAAACTTCTGGTGGATCGGGGCGAACAGGTCATTTGTCTCGACAACCTCATATTTGGCCACAAGCAATCCTCCAGCGGTAGCGAAGTGATAGTTGGTGACATCGGCGACCAGGATTTGCTGCGCAAGATATTTTCCGCAAACAAAATCGATTCGGTAATGCATTTTGCGGCCTTTGCCGCTGTCGGGGAATCGGTGGAAAATCCCCAGAAATACTATCTTAATAATATCTCCAACAGCCTGGCTATGCTGCAGGTTATGCTGGAATTCGACGTCAAATTGATGATCTTTTCGTCCAGCGCGGCAACGTTCGGCGAGCCGGAAACGGTTCCCATTGTCGAGGAACATCCGCAAAATCCAACCAATCCGTATGGGCGATCAAAGCTCATGCTCGAACATATCCTCAAGGAATATGAGCACGCTTACGGGTTGAGGTCCATCTCGCTGAGATATTTTAATGCGGCGGGCGCGGATCCGTCCGGACTCATCGGGGAGGACCATACGCCGGAGCATCATCTCATTCCGCTGATCATTAAAGCCGCTATGGGTCAGAGGCCGCAGATCAATATCTTCGGCACAGATTGGCCTACGCCGGACGGGACTTGCATCAGAGACTACATCCACGTTACCGATCTTGCGCAGGCCCATGCCCTCGGCCTCGACGCACTTCGGCAGGGGAAGTCGACTACGGCCTACAACCTTGGCAACGGCAGCGGATATTCGGTGATGGAAGTCATCAAAATGGTTGAGAAGGTATCCGGCAGGCCGGTTAAGGCCGTTGCTGACGACCGCAGACCCGGCGACCCGGCTGTGCTAGTCGCCAGTTCCAAGAAGATCAGCGAGGAGTTGGGCTGGAAACCGAACTATCCGGAGCTTGAGACGATAGTTAAAAGTGCGTGGGAATGGCACAGCGGACATCCTGATGGGTATGGAAAGTAAATAAGAGGCAGATCACGCACGCTGGAAATCTGCTTTTATGAATATCTGACCTGGCGGGTCAATTATCAAAGGAATTAAAATGGCTGGTTATGATATCGAATCCCTGAGACACAGCACGGCGCACGTAATGGCCCATGCGGTCAAAAATCTCTTCCCTGATGCGCAGGTTGCCATCGGCCCTTCTATAGAAGACGGGTTCTACTATGACTTTGGAGTCAGTGCGCCGTTCACTCCGGATGATCTGGAGAAGATAAGCGCGGAGATGCAGCGAGTCATCAAGGCGGGCAAACCATTTGTGCGCAAGGAAATATCCCGCGAGGAGGCTTTGGCGCTCTTTGCCGACGAACCATTCAAGGTCGAGCTAATCGAGGATTTGCCGTCCGATGAGATCATAAGCATATATGAGGAGGGCGACTTTATTGATCTTTGCAGGGGACCTCATATCGACAATGCCGGGCAGATCAAGGCTTTCCGACTGTTAAAATCATCCGGTGCATATTGGCGGGGCGACGAGCGCAACGCGATGCTTCAGCGCATCTACGGTACCGCCTTTTCCACTCAGCAGGAACTTGATGATTATTTGAAGATGATTGAGGAGGCGGAAAAGCGCGACCACAGAAAGCTCGGTCGTGAGCTGGACCTGTTCTCGCTTCAGGAAGAAGCCGGCCCCGGGCTGGTTTTCTGGCATCCAAAAGGGGCTTTTGTGCGCACGGTGATAGAGGATCACTGGAGATCGGAGCATCTCAATAACGGCTACGATCTGGTTATGACCCCGCATATCGCCCGTCAGGATCTCTGGCGCACAAGCGGACATTTGGACTTTTTCAACGAGAATATGTATCAGCCGATGATGGTTGATGAGACGCCTTATCTGATCAAGCCCATGAACTGCCCGTTCCATTTGCTGATCTACAAATCGCGTGTGCGCAGCTATCGGGAACTGCCGATAAGATGGGCGGAGTTGGGCACGGTGTATCGCTATGAGCGTTCCGGCGTGCTGCACGGCTTGTTGAGGGTTCGCGGGTTCACTCAGGACGACGCGCATATAATGTGCTCAAGGGAGCAGTTGGACTCTGAGACCAAAAGGGTGCTCGAATTTGTCCTCAGTATGTTGAGGCGCTTTGGTTTTTCGGACTACGAAGTATTTCTTTCCACTCGACCGGAGCAGTCGGTCGGCGACGATGACGTCTGGGAGCAGGCGACCGATGCGCTGCGTTCGGCGTTGGATGCACAGGGCTTGAGCTATCAGGTCGATGAGGGCGGCGGCGCATTCTATGGCCCGAAGATCGACGTTAAAATCAAAGATGCCATCGGGCGCGTGTGGCAATGCAGCACCATTCAGGTCGACTTTAACGAGCCGGAGCGCTTCGATTTGACCTATGTTGGCCAGGATAACGCTCATCATCGACCCATTATGATTCACAGGGCGCTGTTAGGCTCAATGGAGCGATTTATGGGCGTGCTCATCGAACACTACGCCGGAGCGTTCCCGCTATGGCTGGCGCCGGTGCAGGCGGTGGTCATACCGATCGCCGATCGTCATTCCGAATACGCCGGTAAAGTGGCCGACGACTTGCGCGCATCGGGTTTTAGAACCGAAGTTGATGATCGCAACGAAAAGACGGGATATAAAATACGAGAAGCGCAGCTCCAGAAAATACCATATATGCTGGTGGTCGGAGACCGTGAGCAGGAAGCGGGCGCAGTAGCAGTTCGATCTCGTTCTGAGGGTGATTTGGGCGCAATTAGTGTGGCCGATCTCATTGAGCAGTTCAAAAAGGAGTTGACAGAGTAAGGCGGTTTCCGATATACTTTACTCGTCTTGTCGGTTGGGCGGGCATTTTGACTCGTGTGGCCGGCTAATCTCATCAGGGGTGATGTAAAAATAGCCAAGGACCTCAGGGTTAATGAGCGCATTCGGGCGCGCGAAGTCCGATTGATTGACGAGAACGGCGCCCAAGTGGGAATATTGCCGTTCCGCGAGGCGTTGGAGAGTGCAAAACAGCGCGGCCTCGATATAATCGAGGTTTCCCCAACCGCCAATCCGCCTGTCTGCCGTATAATGGACTACGGCAAGTATAAATATGAGCTAGGAAAGCGGGAACGGGAATCGCAGAAGAAACAACGGATGTCCGAAATCAAAGGCATTCGAATGCGCCCCGGTACTGACGAGCACGATTTTCAGTTCAAACTGAGAAACGCGCTCAAGTTCCTCAAAGAGGGACACAAGGTCAAGGTGACCGTGATCTTCCGAAGCAGGGAGTTCACGCATCCCGAGTTCGCCAGGGAGTCACTTGGACGCATGGCCGAAGTTGTGAAGGAACAAAACCTGGGCACGGTAGAAAAGCCCGCGTCAATGGAAGGCAGAACAATGACTATGATCCTTGCCCCCATTGTAGAGAAATAAAACAGTCAGCATGGCTCCCTTGAGGGAGTGAGATAACGAGGTATTGATCGTGCCGAAACTGAAAACAAACAAGACAGCGGCAAAACGATTTGAAGTGACCGGCAGGGGTAAAATTCGCCGTGGCAACACGGGTATGAACCACCTTAAAATGAAAAAGTCGGCCTCTGCAAAGCGCAGACTGTCTATGAAGTCCGGCGTGACAAATGGAGAAAAAAGAGTCATCCGGAAGCTGGTTCCGGGGCTGTAGTCTCGTCTAATCAGCAGCGGGGCGGCAGGGATCACCGATGCCTCGGATTTCGATAGCAAGGGAGAACATATAGATGCCACGCGTAAAACGTGGGACAATGACGCATAAGCGTCACCATAAAGTCCTTAAAGCCGCCAGTGGTTACTGGGGTGGCAAAAGTCGGCTCTTCAAAACCGCCAAAGAAGCGGTTATGAAGTCCGGGAACTATGCTTACAGAGACAGACGGAACAAAAAACGTGACTTCCGTCGACTCTGGATCACGCGGATCAGCGCGGGTTGCCGTGCCTACGGAATGCCTTACAGCAGATTTATCGAGGCCTTGAAAAAGGCCGGAGTAAACCTGGACAGAAAGGTGCTTGCGGATATGGCAATCGCAGACGCACAGGGGTTTGCCGCTCTGGTGGAGCAGGCTAAAAACCAGATAGCGACCGCGTAAAAGAGATTATCACCCACATAAGTGGGCACAGCTAAAGACAATTTCGCCCAGCGTCCAATAGCCTAAGGACGAACACATAGCCGAAATACCTTTCAAGCCGGTCATTATGCCGGAACAGTGTTTGGCGGTGGGTTCGATCGTATGCAATTGGGCGCTGGTCTTTTAAGGGGTCTGTAATTGATGAGCGAACAGGATAACCTTGAGGAGTTGGGAAAGTCGGCGTTGGCGCGAGTCGCACAGGCCGCCACCTCCGCTCAACTCGATGAGATAGATACCGAATATCTTGGCCGAAAAGGTGAGCTGACACTGCAGTTGCGCAAAATCGGGTCGCTGCCTGCAGATCAAAGAAAAGATTTCGGTCAGGCGGTCAATGATATCAAAGTTCGGATAACCGACGCCATTGAAGCTCGCAAAAAGACGATATCGGGCGGCGAAATCGACGCAAAGCTGGCCGCCGAAGCAGTTGACATCACCATGCCTGGTCGATTCTATCGCATCGGAAGGCCGCACGTCCTGGTGCAGACCCTCGCTAAGATTAAAGATATATTTATAAGGCTGGGCTATGAGATCGTCGAAAGCCCGGAAGTTGAATCGTATCACTATAACTTCGAAGCTCTGAACTACCCACTGGATCACCCTGCCATCGACGAGCAGATGAGTTTCTATATTAACGATGAGAGGCTGCTGCGCACGCATACTACGGCATATCAACACCGTCAAATGGAAAAACGAAAGCCGCCGATTATGGTCTGCACGATGGGCAAATGCTATCGGGTGGACGCCGTCGATGCCACGCACAACCACACATTCCACCAGGTGGACTGCTTCTGCGTAGATCGTGGAATCACTATGGCCGACCTGAAGGGCACTTTATATCAGTTTGCGGTGGAAATGTTCGGAGCCGACACAAATATACGCTTCCGCCCGGATTTCTTCCCGTTCGTCGAGCCGGGAGCCGAAGTTGCAGTGACGTGCTCTATTTGCGCGGGTAAAGGCTGCAATGTTTGCAAGGGCAGCGGCTGGCTGGAGTTGGCTGGAGCGGGGATGATTCATCCTAACGTGCTCCGGGGAGCGGGGATCGATCCTGAGGAGTACACGGGTTTTGCGTTCGGGTTTGGCATAGATCGAATGCCGATGGTTCAACACGGCATAGACGATATGCGGCTGTTTATGGATAATGATCTGAGATTTCTGAGGCAATTGTAGGTTATGAAACTGCCCATTGGCTGGTTGAAGGAATTGCTCGACTATGAATGTCCGCCCAGGGAGCTTGCCGATAAGCTGACTATGGCAGGGCTTGAAGTTGAGGAGATAATGCAGCTTGAAGACGAAACGGTCTTCGATGTAAAGGTGACCCCAAACCGAGGCGATTGGCTGTCGGTGCTTGGCGTTGCCAGGGAAGCCGCGCCGCTTGTGGACGGGACTTTGAAAATGCCCGATCCGATAATCGAGGGCGCGTCTCCGGCGGCTGGTGAATCTATCTCCATCGATATTGAGGACCCCGATCTGTGCTGCCGATATGTGGGCGCGGTGGTTCGCGGAGTGCAGGTCAAGCCGTCTCCGGGTTGGATGCAGTCCCGGCTGACAGCGGCCGGGATGCGGCCTATAAACAACATCGTAGACGCCACGAACTATGTGATGCTTGAGCTTGGTCAGCCTTTGCATGCGTTCGACCTCAGCCTTCTGCATAACTCGCACATTATCGTCCGCAGGGCCAGGGCAGGGGAGAAGATCATCTCCCTTGATGGCAGCCCTCGCGACCTCACAGAAGATATGCTGGTTATCGCCGACAGCGATCGTCCGGTGGCCATTGCGGGAGTTATGGGCGGGCTTGATTCTGAGATCAATGAGCAGACAAAAGATGTGGTAATCGAGGCGGCCAACTTTGCGGGCACAAGCATCCGCCGCACCTCCAAAAAACTCGGCCTTGTAACCGAGGCTTCATATCGATTTGAGCGCGGAGTTGACCCATCGATTGCTAAGAAAGCTGCGCTGCGTGCGGCTGAGTTGATATGCGAAATTGCCGGCGGAGAGGCCGCTCAGGGGACAGTGGACGCGTATCCCTGCGTCAAAGAGCCTCGGCAGATCAAAGCAAGGCCCGAAAGGGCAAACGCCGTTTTGGGAATAGAGCTTACCCCGCAGTCGATGGCGCAGCATCTCAACGCACTCCAGATTGAAACTTCGCTGGAAGATGGCCTGCTGGTCTCTATGGTTCCGACGTGCCGCCCGGATGTCGTCAGCGAAATCGACCTTATCGAGGAAATCGGACGCGCTTCCGGTTATGAGAACCTGCCTTTGACTCTGCCGAAAGCTCGAACAAAAGGCATGGACAGCAAGGAAGGCCTGTTCAGGGACAGGATCAGACGAATTCTAATGTCCTGCGGCGCTCAGGAGACACTGACCCACAGCCTGGTTGATAGCAATCTTTCCGAGCTTTGCGGATGTGATGAGAGCATGATCCGCCTCCGAAATACGCTCACCGAGGAGATAGACTCCCTGCGAGTGCGACTTGTGCCCAATTTGTTGGGCGTGATTGAGCGCAATCAGACTCATGAAATCAACGACGTATGCATCTTTGAAGTTGGAAAAGTATATTTCCGCACGCCCGAAGGCGTCATCGACGAGAAATTGGCGATAGCGGGAGCGATGTCCGGCAACTTGTGGCGAAATAGCTGGAACTTGTCGAGTGAGGCTCTGGACGCCGACTTTTTCCTTTGCAAGGGGACAATTGAGAACCTGCTGGACGCGCTCGGCATTAAGTCCGTGCAATTTGCTCCGACAGAAGATACTTTTCTGCACCCCACCAGATGCGCGAAGATTCTGGTCGATGGAGTTGAGATAGGAGTTCTCGGCGAGGTGGCTCCGGGGATGCTGGAGGCGTTCGACGTGAAGGGTCGATCGCAGGTATATGAATTAGATTTTAACGCCCTTATGGGCTGTGTGCCGGATACGCTCACGTATCATCACGTGCCGAAATATCCCGCTCTGCGCATGCACATGGCGGTGGTAGTATCCGATGAAGTCAAATATGAGCAACTGCAACAAGTAATTGCACAATCCGGCGAGGGTTTTATTGAAAAAACCGAGTTGCTCGATGTATATAGAGGCGAGCAGGTAGGGACAGGAAGAACCAGCCTGACGATCTCGATGGTTTTTCGATCTCGCGAAAGGACTCTAACCGACGAGGAAGTCAACTCCGTCCTGGATAATGTAAAAAAGGCCCTGTCTCGCAATCTTGCAGCCGGTTTCAGGTAATTTGTGCCCAAAGTTGACGGTTACAGCGACCGACGATCGGCAACCGAAAGAGTGCTGTGCTATGCAAACTGCGCCGATAGCATATAGGGTTTTTCGATGGACTTCAGTGGTCCTGGCAGTATGGCTGACGTGGGTTACGTGGGATGTTTTCCAGGTCAGGCGTGCTGATTTCGCGTCGGCGGCCTGGTTTCTTCTGGCCGGCATACTGGCTGAACTGCTGGTAAAGGGACAGGATAACGAGAACCGAACCGAGATCACCCCAAGCGCTCCGATCTACTGGGCGGCGGCCTGTGTATTAGGACCTCCGATGGCAATAGCCGTCTGCTTTGGAAGCTATATTTTTGCGGATATCATTGGCTTGATTGTCTTCGGGTTTGTCCGCAACATAGAAATCCCTCAAAACGGCTCCAACGGCAACGGCCTGCTATGGAAGCCGATTATTGGCAGATTGAAGCAGACCGGCAGGTGCTGGGAGCGACGACTGCAGGGTGACGGACAGGGCAGGTTGATCGAGACAACTCTGAGTTGTCCGTGTTCGCTGGTATTGTCCATCGGGCTTGCATCCGTTGTTTACCACTGGCTTGGCGGACGATTTTTGCTTGACGGCGGGCCGACTCATATATGGTTTGGTTTCATTTTTCCTTTTCTTGGGTTGGCGGCTACGGCGATTGCCCTTGACGTTGTGCAAAACGCTTTGGCCAGCGTTCTTTATGATCCCATTCCCCGCCAAAACGGTATTTTGGGTTGGCTGGCGCGAACAGGCAATGTGATTATAGGCAACGAGCTTCCGTTGATTCCTCCGCAGAGTCTGCTGGTCATCGTATCTATGATGCTGTCATATCTGTATGTAAACCTCGGAGCATGGGCGTTCATACTGACCAGTCTGCCGATAGTTGGGCTGCGGGACTATTATTATCAGCGAATCGCCGAGCAGTCCGCTTATCTGGATACGATAACCACTCTCGCTACCTATATGCAGCATTATCATCCCTATACCCGCGGTCACCTCAAGCGCGTCGCCGACATTTCGGAGAAGCTTGCCAGGGAACTGCGACTCTCAGCGGAGAGCATAAATAATATTACCACTGCCGGTTTGCTCCACGATATCGGCAAGATAGGCGTAAGCGAGGAGATTCTAAATAAGACCTCAACGCTGGAGCCGGAGGAGTGGGATATGATCAAAGAGCACCCGGATAAAGGCGCCGAGATCATAAGCCATCTCGATTTTGTGGAGGGCATTGTGGACTGGATACGCTACCACCACAAATGGCACGATGGCCGAGGCTATCCCGAAACAAATACGAGATCTGCGATCCCGATAGAGGCGTCGATCATAGCGGTTGCCGATTCCTTTGATGCAATGACCGACGACAGGGAACTTTCGCTGGAGTGGATATGCGACTCGTGCGGCTACAGTCCCGATGATGACGGTCGTCCTGCCCAATGCCCGTTGTGCGGAGCGCATAAGCGACGAACATACAGGGTTCCGAGAACGCTCGAAGGGGCTATTGATGAGTTGCGCCGAGGCAGTGGCACGCAGTTTCATCCGGCGGTCGTGCAGGCGTTTCTGAAGATGCTGGACAAGGAAAGGATGCATACGGATGTTGCTTGAGCTATTAGACTCCGGCGTGGCTGCGGTTTCGATAGCGGCTCTGTCTATGTCCGGAGCCAGCATATATGTTTCAAGGGTTGTGCTGCCCGCTAAGATGAAACGGGCCTATTTCAAATCTATCACTGCTCTTGCGGCGGCTGTTGAGACAAAAGATTCCGGCACCGTTGGCCATGCCAGACGAATTGCGGAATTGACGGTTGCGGTGGCTCGCATATTGGGGATAAACGGCAGGGAACTGGAGCGAATTGAGTATGCCGCCCTGCTTCGGGATATCGGAAAAGCCAGCATTCCGCAGGCTGTTCTTGCCAAGACAACTCCGCTAACCGAAGAGGAATGGAAGATGGTGCAGTCACATACGCTTCTGGGGGCCGATATGGTGGCGTCGGTTCCGTTTTTGTCGGATACCGCGGATTATGTGCGCCACCACCATGAGTGCTGGGATGGATCGGGATACCCGGATAAGCTCAAAGGAGAGGAGATTCCCTTCGGAAGCAGAATTCTGGCGGTGACTTCGGATTATGACGCGATGACTTCTCAACGACCATATCACGCTGAGCCGATGGATCCGTACAGGGCATTAGAGGAAATCAGGGCCAGCGCTGGCATAAAATACGACCCTGCCGTGGTGGAGGCTTTTCTGGATGTATTTGGGGAGGGATTCGTGCTTGTGTCGGAGCTTGCAAGGGTGGCTTAAATAATCGCACTCCGCCCTGCTGCAGGGAGAATATATGTTTGTTTCATCTGTGTGGCGTGACAGGCTGTCCCTGCTGAGCATTCTGGCAGTGGCCGCGGCTATGAGGTTCTGGGGTCTGGGGTGGGGCCTTCCCAACTTCCTGCGCTCATATTCATATCATCCTGATGAGTTTCTCGTCTTAGGCGCGGCGGGTTCGGCACTGGTTACCGGCTTGCCCGGTCTATACAACTACCCATCGCTGTTCATCTATCTGGTTGCACTGGCGATAGTATCTGTGGCCGCATATATACCGTCTCCGAGTATGGCGGAGATGTATCTGGCGGCCAGAGTCGTCACCGCAATAATGGGCGTATGCGCGATATTGCTCACCTATTGGGCGGCCAGACGATATTGGGGCAATCGCGAAGCCATCATTGCCTCCATAGCTCTGTGCATAGCTCCTCTGCACGTGCAGCATTCGCATTTCGCCACGGTGGATGTGCCTTGCACGGTCTTTGTTGCCGCCTGTCTGGGCTTTGCTGCTATGGTGTTTGGGCGCGGATCAATGCGCGATTACCTGCTCTGCGGGTTAATGGCAGGGTTGGCAGCAGGCACGAAGTATAATGCCGGACTGGTTGTGTTATCGTTGATTGCCGCTCATTTTCTTGGCAGCAGCCAGCGCAACGCAGGCTTGAGAAGGCTGCTTGCCGCTCTCGGAGGCGCATTGGCCGCGTTTGTCATCTCCACTCCCGCAGTCATATTGCGACCCGGACATTTTTTTTACGGACTGACCTATGAACTCAGGCACGCATCCGAGGGCCACGGTTTGGTATTTGCCGGTACGGGTTCAGGTTTAATCTACACATTCACCTCATCTCTATGGTATGGTCTCGGCCCTGCGCTGGCCATATTCTTTTTGGCAGCATCGATCTATGCCGTAAGGACGAATAAGAAAGCATTGGTCATACTCGCGTTCGCGGTTCCGTATTACCTGCTTATCTCATTTTCACAGGTGCGGTTCGCGCGGTATGCCTTGCCGTTGTTTCCCGCCGCCGCCTTGCTGATAGCGTGGATGATCTGCGATATATGGACAAGGCTATCCAAACGCTGGCAATATGGATTGGCAGGTGCGTGTGCTGTCATATTATTGGGCACAATGTTATACACACTTGCACTGTGCCGCCTGTTTGTTATTTCCGACCCAAGGGATCGCGCTGCGGAATGGATTTTTGCAAATATCCCGACAGGCAGCGCCATTGGAGTGGCAGATGTCCCGTGGTTCTATTCCCCTCCCTACTCAAAAAACACAGGCTTTGGGACATTGCCACAGCGCGAAAAGGAAATGCGCAAGGCCCCATACTACCTGCAGTTGACCCGGTCAGGACAATATCGACACAGGCACTGGTGGGTAGTGTCGGATTATGAACTGGACGACGCGACACGGCTAAAGCGTGCATCGGAGCGTATGAGCGAATCCGACAGAAAAGAATGGGAGCGTCTGAGGGCTGCAAGGGAGGCTCTGGAAAAATACTACACGCGCCGCACATTCCGAAACTCTCTCAGCTTTTGCGGAATTTATCTCGGTTCTACCAGATCACTCCCTCATGATATGCGCTATTGCGCGCCGACTATATGGATATACGAGCGCAAAAAATGATTGACCTGCACATACAACAATTTCTGGATTATGCCGTCATAGAACGCCGGCTTTCAGCCAAAACTCAGCAGGCGTATGGAAGCGACCTGTCTCAGTTCGCCTCATATCTCAAAGATGCCGGTATAAAAAAGGCCGGCAAAATCGACGAAAATACCCTGCTTGGTTATGCGGATATGCTCACCGCGCAGCAACTGCGGCCAACCAGCCTGGCCCGAAAGATGACCGTGGTGCGCAGTTTCATTAAATATCTCATAGGGTTAGGGCATGTATCCAATAGTTGTCTCGATAGCATCCCGAACTCTCGCCCTCCCCGCGTTTTGCCGAAACATCTCAATGTGGACGAGATCGCCCGCCTTCTTTCGGCTCCAGATATATCAAAAAGCATCGGCCTGCGCGATCGGGCAATGCTGGAGACCCTTTACGCCACCGGCTTGCGCGTATCCGAACTGATTAACCTCAAAATAGACGATGTTAACCTAAAGATGGGCTTTGTGCGCTGCGTCGGCAAGGGCAACAAGGAACGCATCGTGCCGATAGGTGAGATCGCAATACAACTGATAAATTCCTACATCGCAAGCGCAAGGGCGGAATTTACAAAGCTCGAACGATCGGAATATCTGTTCCTCAACTATAAAGGCAAGCCGATGACGAGGGGAATGTTTCATACCATTGTGAAAAAATATGCGCTGTTGGCGGGCATAGACAGGCCGATCAGCCCGCACATGCTGCGTCACAGCTTCGCCACGCATATGCTCGAACGAGGAGCGGACCTGCGAAGCCTGCAGGAAATGCTGGGTCACGCGGGGATTGCAACAACTGAGCTTTACACACACGTAACCCGCGACCATTTGCGCGAAATATATAAGGAGGCTCACCCCAGGGCATGACCGCGGATAGAGCGATAGTGATCGTTTTGGATTCAGTCGGTGTCGGAGCATTGCCTGACGCAGCGGATTATGGCGATTCAGGCTCCAACACTCTGGCACACGTTGCCGATGCAGTGGGAGGGCTTCATCTGCCCAACCTGGCAAAGCTGGGACTGGGTAATATTATCCCGATAAACGGAGTTATGGCTTCGAAAAACCCTGCCGGATGCTTCGGAAAGATGGCGGAGTCGTCCGTAGGCAAAGATACGGCCACCGGGCATTGGGAGATGATGGGAGTTATCACCGCTCGCCCATTTCCCACATACCCGGACGGGTTCCCCGAAGAAATTATCCGAGAGTTCGAGTCCCGCATAGGTCGCGCCACCATAGGCAACAAAGCCTGCTCAGGAACCGTGATTATCGCTGAATTGGGCGAAGAACACGTGCGCACCGCCAGGCCGATTGTATATACATCGGTCGACAGCGTGTTTCAGATCGCCTGTCACGAAGATGTGATACCCGTCGATGAGCTTTATGCGATGTGCGAGGTTGCAAGGTCGATTCTTGTGCCGCCAGACGACATCCAGCGCGTCATTGCACGGCCATTTACAGGCTCACCGGGGTCTTATGTGCGAACAGCCGGGAGACGGGACTACGCCCTGCCTCCTCCGCACGACACCCTGCTGGACAGGATAACGCAATCCGGCGGAACTGTCACAGGGATAGGCAAGATAGAGGATATATTTTCCGGCAGGGGAATAACCGAGTCCATACATACCGTCGATAATCAGTCCGGCGTTCAAACCACAATTGACGCTATCGAAAGCGGGCAGGGGACCTTGATTTTCACTAATCTTGTCGATTTCGATTCAGTCTACGGCCATCGTAACGATGCCGACGGCTACGCAAAGGCGTTGCAGGATTTTGATGACGCGCTTCCCCGCATCCTTACCTCTCTGCATAACGGCGACATTCTGATTATCACCGCAGACCACGGCTGTGACCCCACTATGCCCGGCACTGATCATTCTCGTGAATATGTTCCATTGCTGGTCTACGGCAAAGCAATTGGCTCCGGAATAGATATCGGGACCAGGTCCTGCTTCTGCGACCTTGCGGCAACCCTTGCCGAAGCGCTGGGCGTATCAGGCATAGCGTATGGCGAGAGCTTCGCCGATTTGCTCCGATTGCCGATCAATCAACCGGCGCATTTCCTATGATATCCGCGGCGACCTTTATTGGGTTCGTATTGTTGACTATTGCGCATGTGAGCTGTTTGGTGAAGGAATGTCGGGGAATTTAGGGAAGTGATCAATATCAGAGCGGCTGCTGCGCTGTTTCATTTTGTCCATGATCCGGCGAGGCATACTGCGCTGGCAAAAAAACGAACTTACAATGGGAAACAGGGTCAAATGGTGTTATTATTTTCTGTGATGTCTATTGCGCTTACAATTATGGTTCCGTCGACTCAAGCATCGGCGAAACCGAAGTCGTTCACTCTCTGGCAACTTCCGGAGCAGACCCACAGCCAGATGATGTCTTATGCCATCCGAACTGCGGGCGGCAAGCTAATCGTAATCGACGGCGGCACTGAAGGGGATGCGGATTATCTTAGGAAATTTATTGTAGAGCAGGGAGGGCACGTGGATGTGTGGTTTTTCACCCATCCTCACTCCGACCATGTTGGCGCGCCGATAGAGATTCTGAAAGACCCGAAGGGCATTACCGTCGATAAAATCTACGCCTCAAACCTGAAGGTGTCAGAAGTACAGAAATACGAACCCTCCTCGGCGCACACGCAGGCGGAAATCGATGCGGTGGTAAAAGAGACCAACCGCAGAATGATAGAGTTGACGCTCGGCGCAAAGCTAATCATCGACGGTGTCCATTTTGATATTCTGGGTATTAAGAACCCGGAGATTCACGCGAACTATATCAATAACTCCAGCATAGTCATGCGTGTATGGGACGCTGAAAAGTCGGTTATATTTCTTGGGGACCTCGGCCCTGAGGGCGGAAGCAAGCTGCTCGCAGGGCCTTATGGCAAAAAACTGAAGTCAGACTATTGCCAGATGGCGCATCATGGGCAGTCCGGAGTGCGCGGCGATGTATATCAGGCGATACAACCGAAATATTGCCTCTGGACGACACCCAAGTGGTTGTGGGAAAATGATCAGGGCGGAGGATATGATACCGGCCCGTGGACGACAATGGAAACCCGAAAGTGGGCGGATGAACTACAGGTAAAACGCAACTATGCCACCTGGAAAGATGGGCTGGTAAAAATCGACTGATATTCCGGCTCAGTCGCGTCGTCTGTATATTAAGCATATAAGGTTAGGTAATATGACACAAAAAACCGATCAAAATACTGCGGTAGCGGAACACGATACGCAAAAAAAGAAAATCACCCTTACTATTGACGGTCAGGCGCTGACTGTCCCGGAAGGCACAACGATAATGCAGGCCGCAAAGAAGCTGGCCATTCATATTCCGCATATATGCTATCACCCGCAGTTGCACCTCGAAGGCTCCTGCCGCGTATGTTTAGTCGAGGTCGAGGGGATGCGAAATCCGGTGCCGTCTTGCAGCTATCCCGTGTTCGAAGGGATGGTCGTTCATACAAATTCCCCGGAAATACGGGAGATTCGCGCAACGATTATCGAGTTGTTGCTGGCTAATCACCCTATGGATTGTCAGACTTGCGAGCGCGATGGCAACTGCGAACTGCAATACCTGGCCTATATTTCCGGCGCTCGTGAGCGGCCTTATGAGGGCGAAAAGAAGCACAACGAGAAGGATTTCAGCTACGTTTCGGTTGTCAGAGACCCGGACAAGTGCATCCTCTGCGGACGATGCGTGCGCGTGTGCGCCGAAGTGCAGGGCGTGTCGGCTTTGGGCTATATCCATCGCGGCTTCAAAACATTCGTTGGCCCGGCATATAATGGCCCGTTTGCAGAAAGCGTGTGCATCGCCTGCGGCCAGTGCATCAACGTCTGCCCGGTGGCAGCATTTTTGGAAAGAGACCACACAAAAGACGTTATGGCGGCAATCGCCGACCCTGACAAACACGTGATCGTTCAGATAGCTCCCAGCGTTCGAGCTTCCATTGGCGAGGGATTCAACATCGCACCGGGTCTGCCTATGACCGGCCAGGCGGTGGCGGCCCTGCGCAGGCTTGGGTTTGATGAGGTATTCGACACCCAGATGGGCGCGGATGTTACGATTATGGAGGAGGGCACCGAATTCGTCAAACGGCTCAACGGCGAAGGCCCGCTTCCTCTCATCACCAGTTGTTCTTCTGCGTGGATGAAGTTCGCCGAGCATTTCTATCCGGATTTGCTTGAGAATATCTCCAGCGCAAAGTCCCCGATGAGCATGCTTGGCTCGCTGATCAAAACCTATTATGCCGAGCGCAAGGGGATCGATCCGTCAAATATATTTACCGTTGGCGCGATGTGTTGCACGGCCAAGAAGTTTGAGGCGGCAAGGCCGGAGCAGCAGCTTGACATCGACGGCCAGCTTATGCCCTCCATTGACCGCGTAATCACCACGCGTGAGCTGGTTTGGATGATCAAAAACGCGGGGTTGGATTTTGCTCAGTTGCCTGCCGAGGATTTCGATCCTGTGCTTGGAATCTCGACAGGGGCCGGTGCGCTGTTCGGAGCCACGGGCGGCTTGGCTGAGGCGGTCTATCGCACAGCATATTATCTGCTCACCGGCGAAACTCTGGCCGAAGTGGTCGTAGAGGAAGTTCGCGGCATTGCCAAAGGCATCAAAACCTGGATAGCGCATATCGGGGACAGGTCTATAAAGGTCGGCGTTGCCCATGGCCTGGGCAATGCGCACAAGCTTCTCGGAATGGTTCGCAGAGGTGAGGGTGATTTCCACTTCATCGAAATTATGGGTTGTCCGGGAGGATGTATCGGAGGGGGCGGCCAGCCATACGCAAGAGCGGGAGAAGCAATGCCGCTGGATATCGAGACGCTCAAAAAACGAGCCGAGGCGCTGCGGGCTATTGATGCAGGCAAGACCCTCAAACGATCCTATGAAAACCCTGATGTTGTGCGGGTTTATAAAGAATATCTGGGTGAGCCGAACAGTGAGCTGGCGCATAAGTTGTTGCATACAAAATACAAACCGCGCCTGCCTTTGGGCGTATGGAACCCGGACGTGATGCGAAACGACTAAGCATCATTATCAGGACACTTAATTAACTGGCCGGGGTCTGTCCCGGCCACACAAATTTCCGAAAATCGCGAAAGCCCGAAATAAGCGAAACCCGGAAAAGGGAAGGGAAAAAGCAGATTCCTCGGCATTCGCCTCGGAATGACAATTTACCTGACGCATTCAGGCGCAATGGCTGGGGTGCATATCCCGGCCACACGAACTATGTCATTTCGAATGAAGTGAGAAATCTGATTTTTTCGATGTCCGATGTCCGAAGTTCGAGCCGGTATCGCAAGGGGGTGCGCCACCCATCGTACGAAATCTGCTTTTACGGGAAACCGCAAAACCCTCACAATATGCCTTCTAACCTCTAACTTCCAACCTCTAACCTCTAAAAAGTTTAGCTCGGAACCTATTGACTTCTCCTCATATCTGACGTACATTGCCATAATGGGATTCGCATACAATTGATTGTGTGATTAATCGATGTATGCGCCAATAATCTTAATAAGGCGCCTCGGATTAACAAGCTGAACGTGTTATAAGCAAAGCGAACATTCTGCTTTATTGGCAACTTAAAGCAAGTTTTTGTTATGCCTCAACCAACTGGTAATCATTTTTAACCAAAGCGATTGCGAGTCTGTTGTTAGCTGTGGCGTTGAAATTCTTTGGGGGTAGTGCAAATGACAATGCAGCGCGTTTTATTGTATGCGCTCTGCGCGGTTCTTCTCGTTTCTGGTTTTGCCTATGCCGATTTGGCTAAAAAACCTCTCCCGTTTTCTAATGTGCAGCCGTGGGACTACGAACTAGGCCCGATATTTGAGGCTGCATCTGCCAGATATCAGGTGCCTTTGCCGTTGCTTTTGGCATTAGGCCACTTCGGCAGCGCCTTCGAGAACCGGGGAGATTCTCCGACTATCGAGGGCGGATATGGAGTGATGGCTCTTCGTCAGAATGATATGGGAGGCAATTCCCTGGCCGAGGCAGCAGCTCTTACGGGCGTATCCGAGGAAGACCTCAAAACCAATGCCGAGCTTAATATTATGGGCGCGGCTGCTGTTTTGGATGCTTATGCCAAGCAACTGCAGGTCGATCGGACCGCCGGTGTTGATGCGTGGCTTGATGTCATCATCAAATACGCGGCCATAGACAAAATCGACGAAGATAATCCGGTTCCGGTGTTCAACCGGATGTTTGCAATGGAGGTATATCAAAAGTTGCAGGCCGGAGTCGATACGACGAACTCTATGGGCGAGACGTTCAACGCCTCTGCTCAGAATATCGGCTCAATCGACCTTGCCTCACTTGAGCCACCCGGAATGAAAGCCAACGTCACCGGCTATTCAGGGGCCACATGGTATCCGGCTGCTACCTGCAATTATTCGGCTGTTAGCACAAATAAGAGCGTATTTGTCGTGCACACAATCGAAGGCACCGCATCGGGATGTCTGGGTTGGTTTAGAAACTGCGCCGCGGAGACATCCTGCCACTATGTTGCATCTGAGGCGGGAGGCATCTGGCAGTGCGTCGACGAATGGCACAGGGCGTGGCATGTAGGTTGCGCGAATAATTATTCCATCGGATGCGAGCACGAAGGTTACGCAGCATCAGCAAGCCACCCAAAGACTATGTACGATGCCTCTGCGCTGCTTGCGCGAGACGTCTGCAACAGATGGGGTATCCCCAAAACACACAATCCATGCCAGCATTCAATTCTTGGACACGTCGATGTGAACAACTGCTGGTGCGGCCCGGGTCACTGGGACCCTGGCGCGGGATGGGACTGGACATACTACATAAATGCCGTAAACGGCACGACTTATGTCAACCCTCCGTATCTGTTCGGGAGCGGTGCGGAAGGTTGGACAGCCGGCAACAGCGTGTGGTCCAACGGCCTTGTCCATACCGGCTCTGATTGGCGCGGGTCCATATATTTTGACCAGACAGGCCCGGACTGCTATATATACAGCCCTGAGACCAACTTCACTGGCTCATCTCCGCAGGTACTCAACGTTGACTTCTACCCGCAGGCCGGCACCGGCACAGACCACGATATGCAACTGCACTGGAGGACCGCCGCGGAAGGCTCGTTCTCTGCCGACAAGGCCAGCCCGCTTACGGGTTATCAAGGTCAAAATACCTGGAGGACGGTCAACCTCAGTATCAATAGCTCAAAATGGACGGGCCAGACAATCAAACAGCTCAGGCTCGACTTCGATAACAACAATCAATCGACCAGATACATCGTCAACCATGTTGTGCTGCAAAACGCGCTGATCTGGCCGTTTAACAGCGACGTAAACGGATGGACTGCCGGTCACTCGTTGACGGAGACCTGGCACACAGCCGGTGGCTGGCCGGGGTGTCTGGTTACGGATCAGACCGGCAACGACGCATATATATATAGTCCGACCCTTTCCGGCGCCGGCCTGCCGTACAACTACATAGGCGGCGTAAATGACTGGGTTAAGGTTCGGGTGTATCCGCAGAACAGTTCGGGTACGGCCCACGACCTGCGAGTATACTGGATATACGATGGCGACGGCGCCTGGAATGACACCAAATCCGTCCCTGTAACCTACACTGGCAAGAATGGGTGGGTCGATGTCTACGTCCCGGTTGGGCAAAGCACTTACTGGGAGGGCAAGCACATGACCCGGCTTCGAGTCGACTTCGACGAGGTCAGCCAGGGCACTCGCTGGATTGTCGACGAGATATCAATTGTGCAACTCGGCAAGGACTCCACCGCCCCGACAGTTCCGACCGGGCTGAATGCAACAGCCGTATCCGGCAGCATTGTCGATCTAAGCTGGACAGCATCGACTGACGCTACTGGAGTCAACGGATACAAGATATTCCGAAACGGAACCCAGATAGCCACCAGCATTTCACCGTCATACAGGGATACCTCCTGTCAGGCGCAGACGACCTATTCATATACTGTCAGCGCCTACGACTCGGTTGGCAACAACTCGGCCCAGAGCGCGGCCAAGAGCGTGACTACTCTGGCCCCTGACAATCAGCCGCCTACCGTGCCCGCAAATCTGCGCGTAACGGGGACTACAACGTCCAGCATCTCCCTTGCGTGGAATGCTTCGACGGACAATATAGGCGTGGTCGGCTATCGCATCTATCGCAACGGCGCTCAAGTCGGCACAGCCACCGGGACTACATACAATGACACCGGGTTGGCTCAGTATTCGACTCATACATACGAAGTCGATGCCTATGATGCCACTCCGAACTATTCTGCCAAGAGCGCTTCGGTACTGGGGACAACAGTCGCACTGGTCTTCCAGGACGGCTTTGCGAACCTCAACAACTGGGTTCTTGATCCGGTTGCGGGCAATAACGTAATGCCCACGCTATCCACTGCTCAAAATCACGGCAGCATATCCGGCGCCAATTCGTTGTATTTTTCCGACGATGCTCCGCACTGGGTATATCATGACTTCTCAGACGAGCTTACTTCCGGCGGCTACAGAGCGGGTATTCTCTCCGGCTGGATGTATGACAACGCCGTAAGCAACATGAGAATCGCCTTAAGAGCATATATGTATGATGCTGCCGGCAATGCCACGGGCATGTATTGGATTGGCGTGACGAACGGCAACCCGCCGAACATCCCGCTCAAATATATGGCCGCTGTGTATAATAGCGGTTGGCAATACTTCGACCTTGGCGATCGCACCGAGGGTTGGCATAGATTCGCAATCGAGGTTCTGCCATATACTGGCTCAAACGACCTCAAGTTCTATATAGATGGAGCTTTGAAGCTGACTACCAACCAGCCTCCTACTGCCGCCAGCTCGACTCTCAAGCGCACGTATCTGGGCTACAACTACACGCCCAACCAGCCAACTTACTGGGATGATATTGTTCTGGAGTCAGTTCCTCCGCTTGCGCCGACAGGTGTTTCAGGCACAGCTTTGTCAACTTCTGCCATCAGGTGGAACTTCACCGACAAGGCCAACAACGAGATAGGCCATCGGGTCTACAACGGCGCTACCAAGGTAGCCCAGCGCGAGGAGTTCGATATCAATTTCGTCGATGAGACCGGCCTGGCAGCTAACACGACCTACAACCGAACGGTCAAGGCGTATGCGGGCATCCTTGAAAGCCACGCCGCTGCCGGCAGTGGAGTTACGCTTTCGGTTCCGCCGAGCGTCTCTAATGTGACCTGTGACAAAGATACCAACACCTGGTATGCTGATGGCAACTTCACATTCACCGCAGTCGGCGGATTTGGCGCAGGCAAGGTGGATCATTATCAATTCGCGTGGACCAAACAGGCCACGCATACGTGGGCAGGTTCTGAAGCGAGTTGGTCGAGCGGAACTTTGGTTCAGACTGCGACATCTACGGGCGGTTGGTATCTGCACTTGCGAGGATTCAACTCCGCCAACGTAGCTAATGGCACTCTTGATCCTGGCCCGTTCAACTTCGACAGCGACAGCGTTGCTCCGCAGATCAATTCTGTATCAGTGACGCCTTCTATGGTCGCCAGCGGGGATGCGGTTCACGTGACTGTCGATGCCACTGACAACATCGGCGTTACCAGCGTCAAGGCCAACGGCGTTTCTCTGACTAACTCCGGCGGCAACATCTGGACCGGTGACGTCGCTGCTTTGGGCGGCCTGGGCATCCATGAGGTGAACATTGTCGCCGAGGACGCCGCAGGTAACACTGCGACCGATTCGTCCGGTTCTTATCTGACTGCCCTTATCCGTGGCGCTTCCAACAAGGCCGCCCTGGGAGTTGAGATGAACGCGGCTTGCGCTATATATCTCTTCAAGTTCTGGGGCAGGGTAGCAGAGGTCGATGACAATACATTCACCCTCGACGATGGCTCCGGTTCGCCTATTACGGTGAACGCTTCCGGCTACAAGAGTGTGATATCGACAGGTGACTACGCGGCCGCTCGAGGTATGCTCAGCATATCAGGCAGCGACCGCGCCATTCAGAGCGAGGTTAGCTGGATAACTAAGTTCTAGCTAATATATCGGCTATCTACGCGGCCCGTCTTTGATATAGAGGCGGGCCGCAGTTATATGTCTAAGAAATGACCAGGTAAAAATACTGAGTTGACGTCAGGAACGTTGTAAGGCATACTAAAGCTAGAGTAATTATATTTTAGCGAATGCAAGCTGTATGGCCTGGACGCACCTCCTCGTGTTGTCTGTAACATGGGCCTCTACTACGTTGTTTGCAGGCTATGACTTGAAGGTGGGGGCGGTATGAGACGGTTACAAGCAAGACTTGTTTTACTTTTTTGCGTAGTATTACTTACAGTATTTGCGGTCACGGCGCTGCAGGCCAGCGTGGTGGCCGTTCGTTTTTATGCACACGGGGATCTCACTGCGGTCAATCGAGCAGTATCCAATGATGTTGCGGCTGCCGAGGCGGCAGTGCGTGCATTGGTTGCAGGGCCATTTGTGGAAGAGAGCGCGGTAGGCATCTATTCCCAAATCCCGGCTGGAACTAAAATCAAGAAGCTATCGATAGCGGGCAGCGCTGCGGAGATCGATCTCTCTTCAGAGATTCTGACCGGCCTGGATGAAGAGAAATTGACCGACATCTTCAACCAGTTCCGCTCCACTGCCGGCGATTTTCCATCCATTACCTCAATCAAACTCACCTGTAATGGCAAGATTCTGTCTTCATATCTGCCCTCCGCTCCCGATATTGGAGAGCCTGCGCCGCCACTGATCAAGGGCAATGCGGTTGGCCTGAGCGGCAAGTATATCTGCGTTGGGCCATCGCATGGTCGCTTCTGGAACGGCAGCGGCTGGTATTGGCAGCGCTCTGACCCATGCGGGCTCGGCGAAGCCATTCTGGAGGACACCAACAGCATCAGGCTGGTTCAGTATTTGAAGCAGTATGTTACTCAGGACAGCGGGATATTTGCCAGCGCGAGGGAGTTGGATGAAAGCAAATGCTGCCATCCCAGTACCGGTTTGGCCTGGTGGAAAATGTGTTCACAGTCGTATTTGCGCAATGCCGGCGTGCCCTGTTCCGTATGGGCGAGCTACACAGGCAACTGCGGCGCGGATAATGCTGCAGGCCGCAGCAGTGATGATATTCGCTGCAGACCTCTCTACGCGGACTGGCTGGGTTATCATATCTACATCGCCATGCACACCAACGCTGGCGGAGGAACCGGTACCGAGACTTTCTATGATGCAGCGATGGAAAAACCGGCCCACGTTACCAACAGCTATAACCTGGCCAACGCTGTAAATAATGGAATGGTCAACACCATCCGCAACACTTTCCCCGGCGAGTCGGGCTGGGCTAACAGAGGTGTCAAGAATGGGAACGGCGCCTACGGCGAAATTCGCATTCCCAACCGACCTGCAATCCTCGTTGAGTTGGGTTTCCACGACCATTGCACAAGGGATGCCGTCTACCTGACAAACGACTTCTTCCGTTCGGTCGCTATGTGGGGAGCTTACAGCGGGATCTGTGCATACTTCGGCAACACTCCGACCTGGGGCAAATATTCCTGCGAACTTGTCTCAAACACAATTCCATCCACAATGACCACAGGCCAGACCTACAGCGCGACTATCACCTACCGCAACCGCGGCGTGGTCTGGATGAGCGCATATAACTTCAAGGTTGGCGCAGTATCAGCCAACGACCCTCTGATGACTACTCGGCTTTATCCCGTTTCCGGAACGATCAAGCCGGGCAGCAACGCAACTTTCACAATTTCCCTGAAGGCTCCGGCTACCGCAGGGACCTATACCACCCAGTGGCAGATGATTCGTGAAGGTTACGAGTGGTTCGGTCCAACGCTTACGAAAAGCGTCACCGTCGTTGCTGCTACCGGCAACATCACCGGCACAGTTCGCAACGCTGCCGACAACAGCGTTATTTCGGGCGCAACAGTGGCGGTAACAGGCGGTTCATCGGCGACAACAAACGCCTCTGGAGTATACACAATCAGCGGCGTCAATCCCGGAACATACACGCTTACTGTAAGCAGGACTGATTTTGTTACACAAACTGCGTCCGTTTCAGTGACCGCAGGAGCGACAACCACCAAAGACTTCTCACTGCTGTCGTCTCTTCCTCCGACCGGCGCTATAAAGATCAACGCCGACGCCGAGTATACCAACAACTCCGCAGTGACACTGACCCTATCCTCGCCGGATGCTGTTCAGATGCAGTTCAAAAACGAATCTGGTGACTGGAGCGCGTGGGAGAATTATGCGGCGACAAAGGCGTGGAACCTGAGCGCTGATGACGGCACAAAGACTGTCTTCGTTAAGTATAAGAGCGCCGCCAACATTGAATCCACTGCCACAATCAGCGCCACAATAGTCCTTGATACCACTCCGCCCACCGGCGCTCTTGAGATCAATTCAAACGCACAATACACCAATGCCGTGGGTGTGACGCTTACGCCATCATCGTCAGACGCCGCTCAGATGCAGTTCAAAAACGAATCCGGCGATTGGAGTGTGTGGGAGACTTACGCGACTGCCAAGGCCTGGTCTATTACGGCGGGCGATGGGACAAAAACAGTCTATGCCAGGTTCAAAGATGTTGCCGGCAACGTATCTACTGATACCATCAGCGCAACAATCACCCTCGACATAGTGCCTCCGACAGGCGCTATGGTCATCAATTCAGATGACATCTACGCAAACTCCACATCCGTTATATTGACGTTGTCATCTCCGGATGCAGCTCAAATGCAGTTCAAAAACGAGTCGGGTTCCTGGAGCGCGTGGGAAGCCTATGCCACTAGCGCATCTTGGACTATGAGCGCTGGTGACGGTACAAAAACCGTATTCGTGCAGTTCAAAGACGCTGCGGGCAATGTATCCACTGGTACAATTAGTGACAATATAATTCTGGACACAGTTCCGCCAACAGGCTCTATCGTTATCAATAGTCACGCCATATACGCTGTTGATGCAGATGTAACATTGGCTCTGTCTTCGCCGGATGCGGTTCAGATGCAGTTCAAAAACGACTCTGGCGAATGGAGTGCGTGGGAGAACTATGCCACCAGTAAGGCGTGGACCTTGAGCGCCGATGACGGGACAAAAACTGTCTATGTCCAGTTCAAAGACATCGCAGGCAACGTCTCCGTTGACACGATAAGCGACACCATAATTCTTGACACCACCCCGCCTACCGGCGCTTTGGTTATAAACTCAGGCGCGCAATACACCAACAGCCAGGCGGCGACTCTGACCCTGTCCTCTACGGATGCGGCTCAGATGCAGTTCAAGAACGAGTCCGGCCCGTGGACAGCCTGGGAGACCTACGCCACGAGCAAGCCCTGGACACTCAGTTCGGTCGACGGGGTGAAAACAGTATTCGTTCGATTTAAGGACGAAGCAGGCAATGTCACTACTGAGACAATCAGCGCCGACATAACCCTGGACACAGTTCCGCCGACTGGCGCAATAGAGATCAACGGCGGCGCTAACTATACCAATAACCAGTCGGTCACTCTCGCCCTGTCATCAGCAGATGCCGTTCAGATGCGATTCAAAAACGAGAATGGCGCGTGGAGCGAATGGGAGACCTACTCTGCGACCAGGTCGTGGACGCTGAGCGCAGGCGAAGGCGTAAAAACTGTTACCGTTCAGTATAAAGATGCGGCGGGCAACGTCTCTGTTGGAGTAATAAGCGACTCTATAATCTTCGACATCACCCCGCCCACCGGCTCGATATTGATCAATTCCGGCAATGCCTACGCCAATAACCAGTCGGTCACTCTCACACTGTCATCTCCGGATGCGGCTCAGATGCAGTTCAAGAACGAGACTGGTGATTGGAGCGAATGGCAGACCTATTCGACTGCCAAAGCCTGGACTCTGACCGGCGGCGAGGGAACTAAGACCGTCAGCGTCCGGTTCAAGGACGAGGCTGGCAACGTATCTGTCGGTGTGATCAGCGATACCATCATATTGGACACCATTCCGCCTACAGGCACAATCGTCATCAACGACGATGCAGTCTATTCCAACACTCTGACCGTTGACTTGGCCCTGTTCTCGGCAGACGCCGTGCAGATGCGATTCAAGAACGAGGTTGGCCTGTGGAGTGAATGGGAAGCCTACGCACAGACCAAAGAATGGGATCTTCGCACCGGCGACGGTCTAAAGACTGTTTACGTTGAATATATGGACATAGCCGGCAATACGTCCGGTGAATCCGTCAGCGACACTATCACCCTGGTCACAGTTCCTCCGTCGATCAACAGCGTGACTTCACCTGCTCTTACAAACAAGCAGCCGATCGCGGTCGATTACAACGTCTCCGAGGGCATCTGCGGCCTGAAGAAGGTCACGCTGTGGGCGAAGAAAGGCTCAGGCGGAAACTGGACCAACACGGGTATGACTTCAACTAACCCAAGTGGTTACTTTAACTATATGCCCGATGGCGATGCGACTTACTACTTCGACATAGTAGTAGAAGATATTGCCAACAACGTTTCCCAGACACCAGTCGGCGGCGGTCGAACCAGCACAAATTATGACGTCACTTCGCCGACCGGCACGATTCTCATCAACGGAGGCGCACTCTACGCCAACAATGTATGGGTCACTCTGACGCTTTCGTCAGCAGATGCCTATCAGATGAGATTCAAAAACGAGTCAAGCTCTTGGGGAAGCTGGGAGTTCTACTCCACAACCAGGGTCTGGTCGCTGAGTTCCGGCGACGGCGTCAAGACCGTCTATGTTCAGTTCAGAGATGAAGCAGGCAACGTCTCTCTCAACAGAATCAGTGACGTAATTCTGGACACCACTCCGCCCACTGGCACTATCACAATCAACGGCGGAGCGATGTACACCAACAGCACATCCGTCACGCTTACTATGTCTGCGTCGGATGCTGTCCAGATGCGCTTTAAGAACGAGACCGGTTCATGGACGTCCTGGGAAGCTTATGCGACCAGTAAGCAGTGGACCTTAAGCTCAGGTGATGGCCTCAAGACTGTCTATGTGCAGTTTATGGATATCGCGGGCAACGCCTCTTCGTCGAGGATCAGCGATATAATCCTTGATACCACACCTCCGAGCATATCCATAGGCTCTCCTTCCGTTGCGTCAACTACCAGCGGCCCTGTGACCTATCAAATCAACTTCACCGGAGCCAATGCGGTTACGCTGTCGGCTGCTGGTGTCGTTTTGAATACTACAGGCTCCGCAAACGCCGGCTCAGTGGCAGTGAGCGGATCCGGCACGGCCAGTCGATTAGTGACTCTGTCCGATATAACCGGCAGCGGCGCGATCGGTATCTCCATCGTGGCTGGAGCAGCCAGCGATATTGCCGGCAACCTGTCGCCTGGCGTCGGCCCTGGAGCCACTTTCGATGTGTTGAACGTGCTCCATTCCTACGGCTTAAGTAACAAGGCGGCCTGGGATCCGATTATTAAAACCGCATCGTACAACCAGTTGTTTACGATTTGGGGCAGGGTTATCTCTCCGGTGGACGACAACAGCTTCGAGATCGATGACGGCTCCGGTATGCCCATAAAGGTTATGCTTTCCGGCCACGGGTTTAGCACTGCTGACTATGTTTCGGTGACGGGTTCTCTCGATGTCAGCGGACCTGCGCCGGTTATGAATGCTATATCGGTGAATAAACAAAACTGAAAACTGAGTGATAGATTCGGCCCGCTTCTGACCCAGCAGCGGGCTTTTTTGCCTTCTCGTCAAAAAGGACAAATTCTGCTATAATTCGAACAATACTGCTTATAGTTGAAAAGGAGGGCTGGTTTGGCTAACAGAAAGATCGGAGTTACATCTACTTCATTCGCAATGCCCTTTGATGAGATGCTTCCTCTGGCAAAGAGAATGGGCATCAAGGGCGTCCAGCTTTGGTGCGCCCACGGCGAACACGACGCTAAAATGCTGTCAAAGGATGACAGGCTGCAGTTGTTGGACAAAATCCATTCTCACGGCATGGTAGTGACGGCTCTATGCGCTGAGGTTGGGGGTTTCACGAACCCTGATACTGTCGAGGCAAACCTGGAGACGGCCAAGGCGGTGGTTGATATGGCCGTGGATATGGATGTCTACGTCATATCCGGTCATATTGGCGTAATCTCAGATAATCCGAACGATCCCGGCAGGCTTTGCATGAACCAGGCAATGATAGATTTTGGCGACTATTGCGAGCAAAGAGGCAAAGTCTACGCCAGCGAGACCGGGCCGGAGTCGATCGAACTAATGCGCGAGTTCATAGATGCGCTTCCAAATAAAGGGATCAAGCTTAACTACGACCCTGCCAATCTCATTATGAAAGGGATTAATCCGGTCAAGGGCGTGCTGGTCGGCAGGGAGCTGATTGTCCATACCCACGTAAAAGACGGCGTGCGATATATGGACGGCTCCGCAGAAGAGGTCCCCGTAGGCACGGGTCAGGTTCCTTTCGGGGAGTGGTTCGCGGTGCTTGACGCTGTCGGTTATGATGGCTTTTTCACCATCGAGCGCGAAGTGGGAGCCAATCGAGTTGCCGACATCAAAGGCGCAATTGAAGTTATAAGGTCGCAGTAACTCGCGCATATATCGCGTTTAACGTCCATCTATTTTGCTTTTTATGGTGACTGTCAAAAAATGTCAGTCACATCGAACAGCGAATCCTGATTTCAGAAAAGCAGGAGAAGAATTATACGCAGTAATTGGCCGATCCGATTTCAAATAAGCAGTACAGTAAAGAGGCCGCCCTTTTGAGGCAGCCTCTTTTATTTTATTACAGATCAATTTCTAGCTACTGACGTCGGAATCTTCTGATAACGCCCAATCCCGTCAACCCGGTTAACAGCGATAGAATCGCCGGTGCGTTCGGCACATACGGCCCTCGCACGATTCCGGTCAATGTTTGCGGATCATCGACTCCTGCATAAACGACGCCTGCATTTGCACTGGTGGTTACTCCAATGCTGCTAAGCGCCCATAATCCGCCCACGGTCTCACCCGGAAGCAAGCCGGGCCAATCTGTGCTAACCCATTTCCAGGCCGGAGGATTGCCGGAGTCGTAGTCTACATGCCAATCAGCCAAAGTCTGCCGCGAAGTCGTGATCAAATCCGGCGCGATAGACCAGTTTGCGCTAAACTGCGTGATTCCCCAATCCTCAAGATCAAGTGAATCTCCTACTCTAAGGTTCGATACGCTGTATACATACAGGTATCCGGTGTGCAGACCATCCCCATTGCGCTGAAGCATAGCAGCGGATTGAGCAAGGTCATAGACCGTCTGCTGGACTCTCAAGCGCAGAGTGCCCGCAGCAGCCATCTGTGCAAGCCAGTCACCGTCAGGGTTAAACATTGTCTCGATACCATATTCACCGACATACCAATACGCTTCCTCTTCACTAAGTATGTCGGCTGCCAGCGCCGTTGCACACAAAATAAGCGCTGCGCCGATCAGCCCAATTGCACGGAGATTTTTCATAATCCTGTCCTCTCCCAAAGGCGTACTTTAACTACAGTCCTCGCCTTAGTTAAAATAAGCACTGTTAGAATTACCATGTTTCAACGTGCAATTTTCGTGCCAACCGGCCGTCATGCGGGCTTATACCGGAGAAATATTACCAAAAATAAGGTTGGCATTATATGCTGACACTCATATCAAAAAACCTCTTGACCTGGCCGCAGGTATAGCTATAGAATATGTGGGCAGGGGTATTTTGCCCGGCATCCTCACATTAACCCCTCCCAGAGTAGGCAACAATAGTAATGACTGAGTCTGTTGTACTGGTAACGATAATAATCATAGTTGCGCTCATATTCGACTTTCTGAATGGTTTCCACGACGCAGCCAACTCAATAGCCACTGTAGTCGCAACAAAGGTGCTGTCGCCGTTTCAGGCAGTTTTGTGGGCGGCATTTTTCAATTTCGTTGCGCCGCTGGTTTTCGGAGTGCACGTCGCCGATACTGTTGCCAAAGTGGTCAATATGGATCAGCTTGGCGATAACATGATATATGTGGTGCTGGCGGGTTTGGTCGGGGCGATTGCATGGAACATCATCACCTGGTATCTCGGCTTGCCAACGAGTTCATCTCATGCGCTGATAGGCGGACTGGTGGGAGCAGGGTTGATGGCCGCCTATATCAGCCACAATTCCCTGGCCAACGTAATCAAATGGGCTACGATTGACTTGATAGTCATCTTTATAGTGCTTTCCCCGCTTATCGGATTGGCTATGGGCTTTCTGATTATGGTATCGGTGATGTGGATATTCCGCAATGCCGCGCCCCGTAGGATTGATTCATGGTTCAGACGTTTGCAATTGGTGTCGGCGGCTGCCTACAGCCTTGGGCACGGCACAAACGACGCCCAGAAGACAATGGGTGTGATTGGGTTGCTGCTTGTGACTGCGGGGCATCTGCAGAGAATGCCCGGAGGGGATTTTCCTGTTCCGCTGTGGGTAAAACTGGTATGTGCTGCTGCGCTGGCGTTGGGGACTATGTCGGGCGGCTGGAGAATAGTCAAGACGATGGGCGTCGGCATAACAAAGCTCAAGCCGGTTGGAGGGTTCTGTGCGGAGACCGCAGGGGCTGCGACTATTATCGGAGCCTCACTCGCCGGAATCCCCGTCAGCACAACGCATACTATCACAGGTGCAATCGTCGGAGTTGGGGCGACGCATCGCCTGTCTGCGGTAAAATGGGGGGTGGCCGGTAGGATAGTCTGGGCCTGGATTATGACTATGCCTATGGCTGCGCTTATATCTGCGGGCACATATATGCTTGTTCATTACACTACGTAAACAATGTTCGATGATACGGAAATGGAGTCTGGAAAATGCGCCTAAGATTAATTCCGAGAGAAGAAAAATTCTTTGATATGTTTGTACAGCAGGCAGAAAATGTGCTTGTCGGGGCCAAACAGCTCCAGGATTTGCTGGAGAACTACGTCGACCTTGATCAGAAAAGAATGTTGATCGAGAAAACCGAAAGCGTGGGTGATGAAATTGCGCACAGTATTTTGGAGAAACTCAACACCACTTTTATCACGCCTATGGATAGAGAAGATATTCACGAGTTGACGGCCGCTTTGGATGATATACTCGACCTGATTCACGCCACTGCCCAGAGGCTGCATCTGTATGGAGTGCGCGAAATCAGGCCGGATGCGGTCAAACTGTCCCATATCATTCTGCGTGCATCCGATGAAATCGTCGAACTGATTAAAGACCTTGACAAGATGAAGAATCCAAAAGGAATGAAGGAACGATGGATCGAGGTCAACAGGCTGGAAAACGAGGGCGATGCGGTCAGCCGCGCCGCTATAGCTGAGTTATTTGAAAAAGAAGCTAACCCAATAGAGGTGATAAAGTGGAAAGAACTCTACGAGCACCTCGAAACCGCTATAGACAAATGCGAGGACGCCGCCAATATCGTCGAAGCGGTCTGCCTCAAAAATGCCTGACCTTGATTTGTCCTTGCCGGCTGAGCAATAGTCGAGTATACTGGAGTAGCATAGAGAGGGAATACCAACAATAAAGTCCCGTCTTCCCTAATATGGGAGATTCGATATGGAGGAAGTAATGAGAAGATTTCAGACTGTTATTGCCATTATCGCTGCTGTATTGATCATATCGACCGCAGCAATCGCTTCGATAGCGTGGCAGAAAATGTTTATGGACACCTACAAACCGAAGGCTGATACTGCGCTTGCAAAGGCCAAGTGCCAGATATGCCACACCAAAGGCGCAGAGCTGAACCTGTATGGCAAAGCTCTGAACGCGAAGCCGAAGACCGCTGCGTCGTTGAAAGCTGTCGAAAAGCTCGACTCAGATAAAGACGGCTTCACCAATCTCGAGGAAATCAAGGCCGGAACGCTGCCGGGAGACCCAAAGAGCAAACCGGCGGGCAAGCCTGCCAAACCAGCTAAGTAATCGTGGCCGATTAGAAACGCATAGTGGATGGGGCATGAGCAGCAATCATGCCCCATTCGCACGTCTAGCCTATTGCCGGTTCGCAGGCGGACTTATGGGTTTCTTGAGCCGCCATTATGGTATAATCATCTGGTTCTCGATTAACAGGAGGTGGATTGATGCAGCTTGGACCCAGAGAAATCAACAAAAATATATTTAAGGCATACGACATTCGCGGGCTTTATCCCCAGGAAATCGACGACGATGCGGCATACAGGATTGCGCGCGCCTACGTGTCGTTGATTGACTGCAAGCGAGTGGTTGTAAGCCATGATATGAGGGAGTCTGCGGACCAGTTCGAGGCTGCCACGATCCGCGGCCTTATTGACCAGGGAGCGGATGTTGTGCCGGTTGGTTTGGCATCGACCCCTATGTATTATTTTGCGGTCAATCATCTTAAAGGAGATGCGGGCGTGCAGTGCAGCGCGTCGCACAACCCGGCTGAGTATCAGGGCTACAAAATGACCGGCCCCGGAGCGATTCCGAGCATAGCCCTGGTCGATAATGAAACGCTTTACAAAAGAGCGTGCGAGGGCAACTTTGCGGAGCCGAAGCAAAAGGGAACACTGCACGAGCAGGTTGATGTGCTGGATGCCTACTGCGATGCAGTGCTCGACAGCGTAGATATTCACGACTTCAAGGATTTGAAGATGGTGATAGACTGCGCCAACGGCATGGGGGGGCACATCCTTCCCGTTCTGTGCAAAAAAGTCGGCAGTGATCCGGTGAGGCTGTATTGGAGACTTGATGGCAGCTTCCCGAATCACGAAGCCAATCCCCTCAAAACCGAGACTTTGCTTGCGCTGCGCGATCGCGTAGTCGATGAGCAGGCGTACCTTGGCGTCGCATTCGACGGAGACGGGGACAGGGTAGCGTTTACGGACGAAAAGGGCGGAATTATCCCCGGCGACTTCATCACGGCTTTAATTGCTCGTGCGATGCTGGAGAAGAATCCGGGCGAGACGATTTTGTACGACCTGCGTTCGAGTTGGATTGTCCCGGAGGAAATAGAAAAAGCAGGGGGCAAAGCCATCGAGTGCAGGGTGGGGCACGGCCTCATCAAAAAACAGATGCGCGAGGAAGGCGGCTTCTTTGCGGGAGAGCTTTCCAGCCACTACTATTTCAGCGACTTCTTCACCACAGATAACGGCGATCTGGCAATGCTGTATGTCATCAAAATGCTGCTGGCAGATGGCAGGCCGATGTCGGAGATAGTCGATCCTCTGCGGAGATATTTCCACTCCGGCGAGATCAACTCCGATGTAAAGGATATCCCCGCGGTGCTCAAGCGTCTGAAGGACAAATACGGCCCGGCTGCAAAAAGAGTGACCGAAATCGACGGTTACAAAGCCGAGTTCGAGGACTGGTGGTTCAACGTGCGCCCGTCTAACACAGAGCCTCTCATCCGCCTGAACCTGGAAGCAAAGAATAAGGCTAAGATGGAAGAGAAGGTGGCGGAACTGCTCAACGAAATCAGAAGCTGATTATAGCCGATATCGTCAAAATGTATAACAGGGGCGGTCTTAGAATCGCCCCTTTCGCACATCAACAGTTGCCTGCCCGAATCCCATGTCCTGAAGCGCATGCCGCCATCTCATTTGACCGCCTCAAACAGGCGGGTTATAATAACGAAGCGAACGCAGCCTGCGTTTATCACTTGGAGCGATATCTTTTATGCTTGATGCGAAATTAATCCGAAGCGAGCCTGATAAGGTGCGGCAAGCCCTGATCAATCGCAATAATGACACGAAGATTCTTGATGATTTCCTGGAGTTGGACGAACAGCGCCGCAAAGTTTTGTGGGAAGTCGAAGCCTTGAAGGCGGAGCGCAACGCTGTATCCGAAGAGATAGCGAAGATGAAAAAGTCCAAACAGGATGCTTCTTCGGAGATTGCGCGTATGCGCGAGGTCGGCAGTCGCATCAAGCAGATGGACTCGGATGTATCGGCGATTGAATCTCGATTATCCGATATAACTTTTAACATTCCCAACATTCCGCACTCCAGCGTTCCTGTCGGCGCGGATGAATCGTTCAATGAGACGGTCAAAAATTGGGGACAGCCGAGGGAGTTCGGTTTTGAGCCTGTTCCTCACTGGGAGCTTGCGACTTCCCTCGATATCATAGACTTCGAGCGCGGAAGCAAGATCGCGGGCAGCGGGTTTATACTTTACAAGGGATTGGGAGCGAGGCTTGAGCGTTCGCTGTTGAACTGGATGCTCGATGTCCATACGTCAGAACACGGATATCGCGAAGTATTTCCGCCGTTTCTGATCAACCGCCGATCGATGTTAGGTACCGGTCAGTTGCCCAAGTTCGACGAGGATATGTATCACACGGATAAGGACGACGACCTCTATCTCGACCCGACCGCAGAGGTTCCCGTAACCAATATATATATGGACGAGATTCTGGACGAGGCGGATTTGCCCCAGTATTTGACGGCATATTCCGCCTGTTTCAGAAGAGAGGCAGGCTCAGCCGGCAAGGATACGCGCGGATTGCTGCGGGTGCATCAGTTCAACAAAGTGGAGATGGTCAAGTTCGTCGCGCCGCATACGTCCTATGATGAGCACGAAAGCCTGCTTGCAAATGCGGAGGCCATTCTGCAGAAGCTCAATTTGCCGTACAGGGTTGTGCTGCTTTCGACTGGTGACCTGAGTTTTTGCGCGGCCAAGTGCTACGATATAGAAATCTATGCGCCGGGCGTTGATCAATGGCTGGAGGTATCCAGTTGTTCGAACTTTGAGGATTTTCAGGCCAGGCGCGCAAATATCCGCTATCGTCCGGAGCCGGGAGCAAAACCTGAGTTTATTCATACGCTCAACGGTTCGGGAGTTGCCCTGCCAACGCTCGTTGTGGCGCGTCTGGAGACCTATCAGCAACCTGACGGCTCCATTGTCGTGCCGGAGGTTCTGCGGCCGTATATCGGCGCGGATCGCATCAGCTAAGACAGCCTTGCACACATTCCATCGACGCAACGTGAATGGGGACGCTAAATGACAACCAGACTGATCCTTGATACCGATATCGGCTCAGACGTAGACGATGCCTGGGCGCTGGCTTTGTGCATTGCTTCAGTGGAGATATGTTTACATGGAGTTACCCTGGTGCATGCGAACCTTGACGTGCGGGCCAGGGTCGCCTTGAAAATGCTCAAGCTGGCCGGTCGGTCGGATGTCCCCGTCTACAAGGGAATATCGAAGCCATTGACCCCGGATTTGCCCTGTCATTGGGCGGGTTTCGAGGGCACAGAGACCGATTTTTCAGATATCGATGAGTCGCATGCCAAAGATAACGCCATAGACTTTATCCTTGAAACGGTCGACAAATACCCCGGAGAAGTGGTGATAGCTCCGATCGGGCCACTTACCAACGTCGCTGCCGCGATTGAGCGCGCCCCGGATACGATGCGCAAGCTGAAACGCCTTGCAATTATGGGTTCTACCTATCAAGGCGAAGGTCCCGACTGCGCTGGCGCGGAGCACAACATTAGATGCGACCCTGTGGCTGCTAAAATCGTGCTCGAATCGGGGATTCCGACTACGTTGGTTGGGCTGAATGTCACTGGTCAGGTCGTGATCAAAAGACAGGACCTGGCGAACATCAAAAACACTCCCTTCGGCGACTACCTTGCCGCTATGACCGAACAGATTTATAAGTTGTGGCATATCGAGGCGACCTATATGCACGACCCTCTTGCCGTCGCCACCCAGATTGACGCATCCCTGGTATCCACTCGCAAAATGTCCGCGTGCGTGCTCGAAGAAGGCAAGGTAGCTTTCAGAGCAGACGAGGCCGGGTCGCTGGATGTGTGCGTCGATGTAGATGTGAGCAGGTTTGAGGAACTCCTTCTATCGAGAGTAGCGGCTCTATCAAACAGATAGCGCCGCCAATGCCCCGCAAATGTCGTCACTGTTATGGTTGAGCGCTCCCTCGGCAAGGGTATTTATAAACCAAAGGGTAATTAACCGTTTCAAGTGAAAATAGAGGCGTAATATAGTATCAACTCACTCTTCGTGAGTGGTTGAAGTGGCTGGTCTCTGTCCCAGCCGCACAAACTATGTCATTTCGAACGAAGTGAGAAATCTGCTTTTTTCGATATCCGAGGTCAGATGTCCGAAGTTCGAGCCGGTATCGCCAAACCATACCCAAGCTCTAACCTCCAACTTCTAACCTCTAAACCGTAGTGGCTGGTCTCTGTCCCAGCCAGATAATCTATCAACGAACACCTGCTGTCCGAGACGGAGATCGGACACTACGGGCAGGATTGCTCATCATTCGTGAGCTGTTACGTAATATATCTTAAAATTGGCTGGTGATATGGAGCAGCAACCCAATAACTGGACAGGCCAGAGGCAACTGGCAGAAGCATGCTGGTCGCAGGCGAGAGCGAACTACGCAGCCGCTGTGACCCTGTTGGATGCGGGCGTCTATTTCGCCAGCGTATTCTTTGCCCAGCAAGCCGCCGAGATGGCTTTGAAAGCGGCAAGCATACGAAAGCTCCACAAAATACCCCGAGGCCACAATCTCATAAATATGTGCAGCGGGCTGGAGGCTCCTGCGGAGGTGATGAATGCCTCAGCAGAGCTTAATCCGCAATTTCTGTCCACGCGAAGCCCGGAGGCGGCCACCGGAGTGCCTGCGCAAAACTACGACCGCAAATCCGCCAGACTGCACCTTCGGATGGCACAGACCATAGTAGATTGGATCAAAGCAACCTTGTATTAACTCCTTCAGGCTGAGCGTGATAGCCAAATAGCGTTTGCACAGTTCGCCCTATTTGGTGTATAACATATCCGTCAATCCAATGGGAGTTGGTTCAAATGCGCATCTGCAACGATCCGGACTTCGACAATCTGCTTGCCGTGCTGCGGCGAGAAAAACCTTCGCGTCCCACTCTCTTCGAATTCTTTCTCAACGAAGCTCTATACCGCAGGATAGCAGGCGTCGGCGCAGAAGATGAGCTTGACGGCCACGACCACGCACGGATGCTGCTGGCGGCGTTTATGCGAGCGGGATACGATTATGTCACTTTATACGGGTCGGATTTGACATTTCCGGCAGGCGATATCGAACAAATGGCAAGCCGCTCCCTTGACCATTGTCCGATTATCTTCGACAGGGATTCATATCAGGCGTATCAGTGGCCGGACCCTGCATCGTTCAGTTACTCCAGACTCGATGTAATAGGCGCACAACTGCCTCGGGGAATGAAAATAGTCGTCTGCGGGCCGGGCGGAGTGCTCGAAAATGTGATGCAGTTGGTCGGCTTCGAAGGCATTTGCCTGATGATGGCTGACGATCCTGATCTTGTCGAGAAGATTTTTGCCGAGGTCGGATCGAGATTGGTCGAATACTACCGAGTTGCAGCTAGTCATCCTGCAGTCGGCGCGCTGATCTCAAACGACGACTGGGGCTTCAGCGCGCAGACCATGCTCAGTCCGGCCGATATGCGTCGATATGTGTTTTTGTGGCACGAGCGCATCGTTCAAGTGATACACGATGCGCAAAAGCCCGCGATTTTGCATTCATGCGGCAATCTCGAATCCGTTATGGACGATATAATCGATGTTATGAAATACGACGCCAAGCACTCGTATGAGGACAAGATATGCCCTGTCGAGGAGGCATACGAACGCTGGGGAGACCGAATCGCGATCCTTGGCGGAATAGATTTGGACTTCGTCTGCCGATCCAAACCTGATAAAATAACCCAAAGGGCGCAGGCTATGCTAGATCGCGCCGCAAACCGAGGCAGCTACGCGCTCGGCTCCGGCAACTCCATACCATATTATGTGCCCGACGATAACTACTTTGCTCTTATCGAACCCGTAGTCGCCCTGCGGAGGCATTTGTGAGGGATATGAATTATCTATTGGGAATAGACATCGGCACCAGCGGAACAAAAGCTCTGCTCATCAATGCGAGCAGCGGCGGAGAGGTTGTGGCTTCCTCCACAAAGACCTACGACCTGTCCACTCCCAAACCCCTTTGGGCTGAACAGTCACCAGAGGACTGGTGGCAGGGGACCGTCGATTCCATACGAGATGTGCTCGACAAATCAGAAATCGACGCCCGTCAAATCAAAGGAATCGGCTTATCCGGCCAGATGCACGGCTCGGTTTTTCTTGACGAGAACAATCAGGTTCTGCGACCGGCGATTATCTGGTGCGACCAGCGAACTCAGGCGGAGTGTGACTGGATAATGGATACCGTAGGCCGCGATAAAACGCTGGAGTTGATCTCTAACCCTGTCCTCACCGGTTTTACTGCGGGCAAGATCATCTGGCTTCGCAACAACGAGCCGCACATATACAATCAGGTTAAAAAAGTAATGCTGCCCAAGGACTACATACGCCTGCGACTGACGGGCGAATACGCCACCGAGGTATCCGATGCCAGCGGCACTGCTCTGTTCAATGTCGCCAAACGAGATTGGGCCTATGAGATGCTGGAGGCGATAGATATCCCTGCGCAATGGATGCCCAAAGCTTATGAGAGCGTGGAGATCAGCGGAAAAATCACTGCCGAGGCCGCAAAGTTGACCGGCTTGTCGAAGGGAACCCCTGTAGTCGGAGGCGGCGGTGACCAGGCAGCGGGCGCGGTCGGCAACGGAGTAGTGGAGGAGGGGATAATCTCGTCCACTGTCGGCACATCGGGCGTGGTATTTGCATTCGCCGATAAGCCGGTAACAGACCCCGAGATGCGCATGCACACATTTTGTCATGCAGTGCCGGGCAAATGGCACATGATGGGAGTAATGCTGTCTGCGGGCGGGAGCCTGCGCTGGTATCGAGACACATTTGCCGAGATGGAGACACTTATTGCCGAAGCGCTCGCCACAGACCCTTATACCATTATATGCGGCACAGCGGCGAAGGCTCCCGTAGGAAGCGAGGGACTTATATTCCTTCCATACCTCACCGGCGAACGCACCCCATATCCAAACCCGCATGCACGCGGAGTCTTTTTCGGGATCACTCTGCGCACGGGCAGGGATCATTTTGCGAGAGCTATCCTTGAGGGCATAGCTTACGGGCTGAGAGATTCGTTCGGCATTCTCGAGGAGATGGGAGTGCCTGTAAATCAGGTTCGCGCATCGGGCGGCGGCGCTCGCAGCGGAGTATGGAGGCAGATTCAGGCCGATGTGACCGGCAAAAACCACGTCACGATAAACATCGACGAAGGCCCTGCGCTGGGCGCGGCTCTGCTTGCAGGCGTGGGCGCGGGTCTGTATCCGACAGTCGCCGAGGCTTGCAGGTCTGTTATCAAAGTCAGTGACGAGACAAAATTCAAACGCTCTAATAAGAAAAAATATGACGGATACTATCGTATTTATCAATCGCTCTACCAGTCGTTGCGCGGTCAATTCGACGAGGTGGCGAAGTTGACAAAGGGATAAGCATACAAATGAATGTCTTAGGCGTAGATATCGGCGGCAGCAATTCGGTTGTCGCTGTGGCCGACCAATCCGGAAGTATTTTTACACACAAGCAAATTCTCACTCCCAATGTCCTTGGCCCAAATTTGAATATCGATATGATCCTCACAGCGGCCTGTCAGATAATACAAGAGACGGGCAAATCAATAGACGCCATCGGCATAGGCTGCGGCGGGCCGCTGGATCGCAGAACCGGCACTCTGCACAAAGTGGCGAATCTTCCCAGTTGGGATGGTATCTGTCTTACGGAAATCTTCGAGGACATAACAGGCGCGCCAGCGTTTTTGGATAACGACGCAACGGCTGCTGCTATGGGGGAGGCCGCGTTTGGATCGGGAAAAGGGTTGGCTAACTTCGTATATCTCACCGTCTCCACCGGCATTGGCGGCGGAATCATAATCAATGGCAAGCCATATCGCGGACACGGCGAAAACGCGGGGGAGATAGGCCACACAAAGATAATCCCCGATGGGCCGCCATGCAAGTGCGGGGATCGCGGCTGTCTCGAAACCCTCGCATCAGGAACCGCAATCGCCAGGATAGCCAAAGAGGGTTTGGCCGATAACCCGGACTCCATTTTGAACGATGCGCTCAATGAAAGGGATGGGTTAACCGCCAGATCAGTATCCGTTGCAGCGAAAAAAAGGGACATTTACGCGAACAAAATCTGGTCTGATGCCATGTATCACCTCGGGCTTGGCGTCGCAAATGTTGTCAACATTCTGAATCCTGAGCTGGTTGTAATCGGCGGCGGGGTCGCTAGCGCTGGTGAAATGCTGTTTAAGCCTGTAACCGAAGTAGTCAATCAGCGCGCAATGAAGGCTCTGGCGGACGATGTGAAGATAGCTCCGTCTCATCACGGCGATCTTATCGGAGTAATGGGAGCAATTGCGGTTGCGCTGGAGGGGATGCAGGGCTAGTTATCCGATTCGTCTATCATCCGTTTTATGGAGTTGAGGTTTCGCTTTGCCACATTTTTGTAGAAATCGTCCTCGGCGAACCACACAGCCCTTTGCGCATACGGCAGCGCGCGCTTAGGGTTTTTCAGCTTTTGGGCATACATAACGGCGGCAAGCTGGTTCAATTCCCTCGAACGAGGGTTTGCCTCCAGACCCTCCATCAGGTAATTCATCGCGCGAATGTTGTTGTTATACCCATACATCAAAATGTAGGTTCCGGTGGAGTAGGCTTCCACAAAGCGCGGGTCGAGGGCGACAATCATCTTGAGCAGGCCGATCAGGTCCTTATTATTGCACCAGTTCGGGTCGTGCTGAATGAACTCGTGATGATACTTATCGGCCTTAATCCACAACAAATTGGCAAAGACCGTCCGAAATTCTCCGGCGAGTTTATAGACGGCGGAGGTTTGATCCTGCGGCTGTGCCGGTCTGGCTCGGACGGCGCTGTTTTCGATGATGCACATCCCGCCGAACAGGACGACCATAGCTGCCACAATGCAAATCCTTGATTTCATTGACGAGCTTTCCTTTCCTGCGCGATGCGCTTAATCAGCTTCACTCCATATCCGGCTACAACCACGACTGCCATCAGAAGCGTTTGCAGGTACATTTCCTGGCGATATTCGCCGATCTCCCAGTGATGACCAAGTGCATCTGCTCCGTGCGCCCAGGCCGTGCTTATAGAGGCTGCTATGGCTATGCCGAAAGCTATTGCCTTATGCATATTCAGACCTCTCTGCTCGCAAAATACGATGCGCCGACCACCAGCGTAAAGGCTATGTAGCAGATGCCATATACCGCCACCTGGCTGAGATACAACCCCGGGATTATTTCCTGATGGACAAGGGCTGATTTGAGATTGAAGCATTCCAGATTGGGCAGCGCATGATAGATCAGCAAATACAGCCCCTTCGACAACCCCGCCTGCGATTTTTCTATCAACTCGCCGATATATCCGATCTTTATCGTGCCGGCAAGATAGATCATAAAAGTAAGCACGGTGGTGATGGCGGGGGATGCAAATGTGGAGATCGTGATGGCCACGGCAGCGATGATTGCAGCCTCAAGCAATGTGAACAGCACGGCCAAACCCAGCGAAGAATCGATGCTGTGCTGATACATCATAATCAGCGCCCCGAATACAACCGTCATTGCCGCTACGCCAAGCGATACGGTGATAAACGTGCCAAGAAACTTTCCTATCAAATACTGCACCCTGGTCAAAGGGCGCGCAAGCAGCGGATGAATCGTTCGCGATTCGATGTCATTCGGCACGCCGGTCGCGCCCAGAGCAATCGCCATTGCGGCCCCGCCAAACAGGAGGCAGGTCATACAGAGGTCCTTCAAAATCTTGGTCTGCACCCCATCGGTGAATATCGTAAGCAGCGTAGAGCCTGCAATAACAGCCAGCATCAGCAGGCACATAACGTGAAACACCTGCTTGCGGCTGTTCTCCAAAAGGGACATTTTTGCGATAATCCAGATTCCTGCCATACTATACTCTCTGCTCCGTCATATTGGCCGATATGTTGCGGTCTGCGTTTTTCGCGTCATATCGAACTAAATAGATATATATTTTCCTCTAATTGCAATTTGAAGCTGCTGATAATCTTATGCCGCCAACCTCAGGAACGCCTCCTCTAATGACTCACGTTCGGTCTGCAGTCGCAGTATTTTCGCCCCTGACTTTTCCAGCATTCGAATTACCCAGTAAAGCATTTCCGGAGCGACGCAAAGTCGTATCGCGCCTGCTTCTTCCTCGATTCCCACTTTTGCGAATTTCAGCGACGCTTTAGTCTCGTCGGTCAAGGTATCCACCTGAATTGTGACCTGCTTGCCTTTTGCCTGCACATCATCGGGTTTTCCCATAGCCACCAGTTTACCTCTTTTCAACACAGCGATAATGTCGCAGGTGCTTTCGACCTCGCTGAGCAGATGTGAGCTTAAAAATATCGTTCTGCCTTCGTCTCGAAGCTGCAAAATAAGATCACGAGCGTGACGTCTGCCGATCGGATCCAGTCCTGATGTCGGTTCGTCCATGATCAACAACTTCGGATCGCCGACTATTGCTTGAGCAATGCCTACTCGTTGAGTGAGACCCTTGGAAAGCTTGCCTATCGGCGTATCGGAATATTCGGCGATGCCGCTGCGTTCAAGCGCCGAAATGGAATGCTGCCTAACCTCTTTTCTGGGAACCCCGGCCAGTGATGCGTGCATCGACACAACTTCGATTGGCCGAAGAAATTTGTGAAAATACGGCTGTTCGGGCAGATAACCTATCAGCCTGCGTGAACTTGCCGCTGAGGTGGGATTCCCGAAAATGGTCGCGCTTCCCGAAGTCGGATGCACAAAATCAAGCAGCATCTTGATAGTGGTAGTTTTTCCTGCGCCATTTGGTCCCAAAAAGCCGAATACCGCACCTTCGGGGACGGCTATATTCAACGAATCGACGGCAATGCGGTCGCCCTTGCGTTTGCCGAGCTTGTAGACTTTGCGCAGATTCTCGGTCTCGATAGGATGGCTCATAAGCACCTGATTTCATTTAAGGGTTGTCAACCGGTATTATCGGCAGTTATATGTCGAAACGTGAGTGCAAATCGGCCTTGACGTTGACGGCCTACAGACCTATACTAACCCCGTAGTGGAGGAACATAATGTCTACTGACTTTTGCGCTATAGCCTGCTGTTTGATTCTCGCGGCATCGACCGTTTCGGGAGCGGAAAAGCTGCTCTATCAATTTGATGCTATACCGTCAGGAATAAGCCATAACAATTCAGCAACCAGTATAGTTTCCACCGATCGCGGCAACGCGATGGAGATCGAGTTTCATGTAGCTGACTGGCCGAATATATTCGTGAGGCCGACTCAGGGTATGTGGGACTGGAGCGAGGCGGCGGGTTTTGCCGTCGATGTTTACAACCCGCAAGACACTATTATCGACGTCAGCGTGCGGGTAGATAATCCGGGAGCGGACGGCATTAGCTTCTGCACCTATGGAAATGCAAAAGCCGCTCCAAAAGCCTGGACTACCCTCAGCCTTTACTTCACCAAATCCGCCCCCGCCCTTTGGGGAATGCGCGGCATCCCAAACGTGGGCACGCTGGCTAAGCCAATAGATTTGAGCAAGGTTACGGCGTTTCAAGTCTATTTAAGTCATCCCGAAGTCAAGCGCAAGCTGATAATTTCCCGTGCTCGGCTGCTCGAAGGCGAATATAAGGCGGGCGGAGATGTCAAGCAGCCATTTGTGGATCGATACGGCCAATACAAACACGCTAAATGGCCGGGCAAGCTGACCAAAGAAAGTCAATTCGCCGAATCAGATGTGGCAGAACAAGCCGACATCAAGGCCAATCCCGCGCCAAAAGACTGGGATACTTATGGCGGGCTGCTCGATGGGCCGCAACTTGAGGCGACGGGCTGGTTCCGAGCGCAAAAGCTGGATGGCCGCTGGTGGCTTGTGACTCCGGAGGGTCGATTGTTTTTCTCGATGGGAATGGACTGCGTGCAGCCCTCGCAGCATACGTTCGTAACCCAGCGTGAAAAGTGGTTCGATTGGCTTCCAAAAGACGACGATCCGGAGTTTGGAAGATTCTACGGTCAAATTGGCAGCACCCACAGCATGGCCGATATTATCGGTGGCAAGGGCAAAGCGGTCAGCTTCTACGAGATCAACTTGGTGCGCAAATATGGCAAGGACTGGTTCGCGAAATGGCGGGATAACACCTACTCGCGCCTCAACTCCTGGGGATTCAACACAATAGCCAACTGGTCGCATGCCGATGTAATGCAAAACAGCCCAATGCCGTTTACCGCATGCGCGCATATATCCGCATTAGGCAGATCGATCGAAGGCGGGTCTGGATATTGGGGACGAATGGCCGACGTCTACGATTCAAGATTCGCGGAATCCGTCGATAAGACGATCGCTCCTATCGCTCGCTTGTATGCTTCCAATCGCTACCTGCTCGGTTATTTTGTGGATAATGAGCTATCCTGGGAGAGTATCGACTGGGGCGCTCTTGCATCCCCTCCGGATCAGCCTTGCAGAATTGTTTTTATGGATCAACTGAAGAAAAAATATTCGACCTTAGAGGCTGTCAATAAGGCATGGGGCACACACGCTGCAAGCTGGGACGACCTGCGCGCGCCGGCAAACCCGACCAAAGACAGCGGCGCGGATCTCTCAGAGTTCAGTTATAATTTCGCCCACAAATACTTCGATACTGTCAAAAGTGCGATTAGAAAATACGATAGAAACCATCTGTATCTGGGCGTTCGGTTCTCCGGGTCGGCTCCTGAACCGGTCGCAAAAGCCTGCGCCGATGTGGCGGATGTAGTCAGCTACAACATCTACTCAACGGAGCTAAAGTGCAGTAAGTGGCCTTTGAATGGCTCCCTTGACGCGCCCATTATTATTGGCGAATTCCACTTCGGCGCATTGGACAGGGGCATGTTCCACACCGGTCTTGTTGATGCCAAAAGCCAGAAGGGCAGGGCGGAGAGCTTCATCAAGTATGTTCGCTCCGCTTTGGATTGCCCATCAATGGTCGGCGTGGCGTGGTTCCAATATATCGACCAGGCGATCACCGGCAGAACTCTGGACGGCGAGAATTACAATATCGGGTTCGTAACTGTGGTTGACCAGCCATATCCTGAGCTGGTAAGCGCAGCCCGAAAAGTGAATGCAGAGATTTACAAGCGCCATCTGCGCAGTAAATAAATAAACCGGGCTGCGGATTGCCGCGAGCCGCATACTTATAACTAATTGGAGGAAGACATGTATGACAGCGCTCTAACAGCGTTGCTGGGCGTGGCGGCCCTTTCGGGGGCCGCGGTCGCCGCGACAAATCCCGTGACTATCGAAAAGGTTGAGTATCCCAACTACGGTAGTTGCTATAAACTCACCAATGGCTCCGTCGATGTGCTGGTTACCCTCGATGTTGGCCCGCGCATCATTTTCTACGGATTCAGCGGCGAAGAAAACAATCTCGCCGAGATTGTCCCGAAAAAGAACGAACTTGACAAATGGCAGCCGTGGGGCGGGCATCGCTTGTGGCATGCGCCGGAGGTTAAGCCGCGAAGCTATATCCCCGACAACGTGCCGACAACCTCCGAAGTGATCGGCAACAGCACTGTTGGAGTGGCCTCGCCTCTCGAAGAGCAGACACATATCCAAAAGGCGATGATGATCTCACTGGCGCGCGAAGGCTCCAGGGTAACAATCACCCATACCCTCAAAAACAAGGGACTATGGCCGATTGAACTTGCTGTCTGGGGTCTAACCATTGTAAAAGGCGGCGGAACAACCATAATCCCGCAGGAACCGTTCATATCACACGATGAAAAATTGCTGCCGGCGCGTTCGCTGGCGTTGTGGAATTTCACCGATATGAGCGATCCACGGTTCACGTTCGGCAAGCGATACATTCGCCTGCGCACCGATTCCAACTTGACCAACAACCCGCAGAAACTAGGGGTGGCCAATCGTCAGGGGTGGGCCGGATATCTGCGGGAAAAGAACCTGTTCATCAAGACATTTTCCTACGATGAATGCGCGAAATATCCGGATTTCGGATGCAATTTCGAGACCTACACAGACGGCGATTTTATGGAAATCGAGACTCTTGGCCCATTGACCAGGCTCGATCCGGGGGATACCGCGACCCATGTTGAGCATTGGCATCTGTTCAAGGACGTCGATGTGCAGGACAGCGAAGAATCTTTGAGCAAAGCAATTAACCCGCTTCTCAAAAAAATTACCAACTGACCGGACAGGTAAGTTGGCAGTCGGTAAAACTATGAAGGGTGACGATTTGCGAACCGTCACCCTTTAATACTTAATCAGCGAGCAAATATCGTAGCCGTCCAACACTTTCCTGCCGTGCAGAAATTCAAGCTCAATAAGAAAACTAAGCCCGGCAATAGTTCCGCCCAGTTCCTCGACAAGCTCGACCGCTGCCCTTGCGGTTCCTCCAGTGGCCAGCAAATCGTCCACCACAGCGACTTTCATCCCCGGCTCAATCGCGTCCCGGTGCATTTCAACCACGTTCGTGCCATATTCCAGTGCATATTCTGCGCTTATTGTGTCGGCAGGCAGCTTGCCCGCTTTGCGAACCGGAACAAATCCGAGTTTGAGTTGCAGGGCAACCGGCGCTCCCAGTATAAATCCTCTCGACTCAATTCCCACTATCACATCGGGTTTGGCCTGTCTCACGCATTCCGTCATCGAGTCGACCACTTCTCTAAAAGCCGTCGCATCCTGCAACACAGGAGTTATATCTCTGAAAATCACACCCTCGGCGGGGAAGTCCGGCACATCTCGAATGATCTGCTTAACAAGGGTTTCTCTGAGCATAATATGTCTCCAAACGGCTGATATTTACTTCAAAGACTGCTTATACGGCGGCCACGCTATGCCCTTCTCAGTGATAATGGCGCGCACAAGCGCAGCCGGAGTCACGTCAAAGCTGGGATTCAACACCTCAATTCCCATAGGCGCAATCCGATGTCCTTCAATGTGGGTCATCTCCTCGCGAGCGCGCACTTCAATGGGAATATCATCTCCTGTCTGCAGGGAGAAATCAATGGTAGAGGTCGGAGCGGCCACATAAAACGGGATTCCGTGGTGATGCGCCAGCACTGCCACAGGGTAGGTTCCGATCTTGTTCGCAACATCGCCATTCGACGCGATGCGATCCGCCCCTACGACAACGCAGTCTATGCGCCCTTTGCGCATAAGCGTACCGGCCATATTGTCTGCGATCACAGTCACCGCGATATCATCCTGCGCCAGCTCAAATCCGGTCAGTTTCATCCCCTGCAATCTCGGTCGCGTCTCATCGGCATAAACGTGGATCAGCTTGCCCATTTCGATGGCGGCGCGTATCACTCCCAAAGCGGTGCCATAGGACACGCAGGCCAGCGCACCGGCATTGCAATGAGTCAGGACGTGGCCTTCCTCAGGCATCAACTCCGCTCCATTGCGGCCGATTGCGTGACATATTTCCTCGTCTTGAGCGATCATATCAGACGCACAGCGTTCTATAAGCTGTTTAATTTCCGCCACCGGCAGATTGCTGTTTCTTGCAGTCCTGAGGGTGGCAATTATTTTGTCTATTCCCCAGAACAGGTTCACCGCAGTAGGTCTTGTCTTTCTGAGCAAATCAGCGGCGCGGTAGACCCTGTCGACGAATTCGTCCTCAGTATCCGGCGCGCTTTTGGCTGCCAGTGCGACTCCCAAAGCAGCAGCAACTCCGATTGCAGGCGCGCCCCGGACCTTCATCGTTTTTATTGCATCCGCTATCTGCTGTGTGTTGGACAGCTCAATTGTGACCAACTCTCCCGGAATTCGGGTTTGATCTATCATCACAACTTTGCCGTCGATATAGTCAACTGTGCGTTTCATATTTTCCGTCCGCTATTCCATTCTGGCAAATTGCAGCGCGCGAGCACAAGGGCAATCGCGAGTGTCCGGCATACGCTTGATCATTTCCAAAATAAGATATCTCACCCGTTCGTTGTTGGACTGCAACACATTGACGACCTCGGCGGCGCTGACCGCTTCCACGCCTCCATCAGCCACAATGCCTGTATCATAATCCGTTATCAACGCGATATTGACGTAGCATATCTCCTGTTCCAGCGCCAGCACGCATTCCGGATACTGCGTCATATTCACGATGCTCCAGCCCATCTGCGTAAACCAATGGCTCTCCGCACGAGTGGAGAACCGCGGCCCCTGTACAACGACAGTAGCGCCGCCGTCGTGCATCGTGATTCCCTGCTCGCGTCCGATTTCCACCGCCAGCTTGCGCAATACCCCGCAATATGGCTCGGCGGATGATATATGGGTTGCGATCGGGCCATCATAAAACGTATCCCTGCGGCCGGATGTGCGGTCCACAAACTGGTCACATACCACAAAATGTCCTGGTTTAATATGAGGCTGCAGGCTGCCGACGCAGTTTGGGCCGATGATTTGGGTTACGCCAAGCTGCTTCATCGCATAAACATTGGCCCTGTAGGGGATCATGTGGGGAGGATACTGGTGCTGCTTGCCATGTCTCGGCAAAAATGCGACTTTTCTGTCTCCAACCGTGCCGATAGCTATCAGATCACTTGGCGCGCCATAGGGAGTTTCGATTTTGATTTCCTCGAACGAGTCCATCAACGAATAAAATCCCGACCCGCCGAACACCCCAATACGGGCGGTATGTTTTGTCATGGGCTTTCATCTCCCTCCGAATCAGGCTCCTGGATTTCCTCATCAGACTCAGCCGATTGCGCTTGAGTATGTCCCATATATTCTAGTCCCTGCAACGCAGCCGCCTGTTCCGCCTGTTTCTTGCTTTTGCCTTTTCCGCACCCGACCACTTCGCCTTTCAGCACGGCTTCAATGGTAAAAGTTTTATCGTGGTCCGCGCCCTGCTCGGCAACCACAATATACTGTGGAACTTCCTTATAAATACTCTGTGTGTGCTCCTGCAGCAGCGATTTATAGTCGCGTATGTGTTGTCTGTGCTCAATGTCTATCAAAATAGGCTCCAGGGCCTTCAACACAAACTCCCTGGCCGCGTCCATTCCGCAGTCCAGAAACACCACCGCCACCACCGCTTCAAATGCGTCAGACAAAATCGACAGTCGCTTGCGTCCGCCGCCTGCCACTTCACCGGAGCTTAACAGGATCATGTCGGCAAGTCCCAGATCCCTGGCGCTCTCAGCCAGTACAGGCTCGCTTACAGCGACAGCCTTGGCTTTGGCCAGGTCGCCTTCCGCCCTGTCGGGGAACTTCTCATACAGATGCTGCGCCACAACCAGCCCAATTACCGAGTCCCCAAGAAACTCCAACCGCTCGTTAGACTCAATTCCTTCTTTTTCACCCAGATACGACCCGTGGGTAAGCGCCTGCTCAAGCAGGTCATAATCCGATATTTCCACGCAAAGCTTTTGCGCGATCGATTGAAGAGATTTTATATCGAGAGTCATCTGACTGGTATATTGCTCAAATCAGTTTTGCTGCTGCCCCGGCGATTCGGTCCAGGCCTTTTTTAATATTGTCCATGGAAGTCGCATAGGAGAGTCTGATATAATTATCGGCCCCGAATCCGCTGCCGGCGACCGCGGCGACTTTTGCTTCCTCCAGCAGGAAATCACACAGCATATCCGAATTCTTCACTTTGTCGCCGAAAAGGCCGGATACGTTGGGAAAGACGTAAAATGCGCCGCCGGGCATCGCACAGGAAATACCCTCTATATCGTTGAGTCCGTCTACGATAAATCTGCGACGCCTGTCGAACTCCGCGACCATTTCATCGACCACTTCCTGCGGGCCATTCAGGGCTGAGACTGCGGCGGGTTGGGTGAACGAGACCATGTTCGATGCGCTATGGCTTTGCACCGCCTCCATAGCCGCCACAATCGGCTTCTCCGCCGCCGCATAGCCTAACCGCCACCCGGTCATAGAAAATGCTTTGGAAAAGCCGTTAATGGTGATAGTGAGCTTTTTGATGTCATCGCCCAGCGATGCGATGCTGACGTGCGCTCGACCATCATAGATGATCTCTTCATATATCTCATCGCTGAGAACATAAAAGCCCATATCGATCGCCAGTTCGGCTATCTGTTCGATCTGTTTTCGGTCATAGACGCCGCCGGTAGGGTTTGACGGACTGTTTAGGATCAACTTCTTCGTTTTGGAGGTGACGGCCTTTTTGAGCGCCTCAACAGGGACGGTAAAGCCGGTAGATTCATCGCAGTCCACATATACCGGGCGGCCATCCGCCATACCCACGATTTCCGGATAGCTCACCCAATATGGAGCCGGAATGATCACCTCGTCGCCGGGGTCAATCGTGGCAAGCACAGCGTTATAAATTGAGTGTTTAGCGCCGAGAGAGACGATGATTTCTCCGGGTTTATATTCCAGCCCGTTTTCCCGTCCGAGCTTATCGCATATAGCTTTTTTCAGGTCAGCAGTCCCGGAAGTTGGAGTATATTTGGTGAACCCGGACTGCAAAGAAGCAACCGCTGCGTCTTTAATATGCTGCGGGGTGTCAAAGTCCGGTTCTCCGGCTCCGAAATTGACAACGTCGATCCCTTCGGCCTGCATAGCTTTGGCTTTTGCAGTAATTGCCAGGGTAGGGGAGGGGCTTACATTGAGCGCCCTGCGTGATATTGATGCCACTGACATAACCTCCGCGGCGCACAGCGGACAATGGGAACGCATTCCCGCATTCGCTGCGACGGCCGCAATACATCGTGAGATATCCGATCACAATACGACTACAACTTTATTGGCTATTCGAACTTCTTATATATGAGCGTAGCATTCTGACCGCCGAAACCGAAGGAGTTATTCATCGCATATTCGACCTTCGCCTCCCGCGCTTCATTGGGCACCAGGTCCAGATCACATTCGTCGTCTGGCTCCACAAGGTTACGAGTCGGCGGAACGATTCCCTCGTTGATCGCCTTGATACAGACAATGCTTTCGACGGCTCCGGCAGCTCCCAGCAGGTGGCCATGCATAGACTTCGTCGAGCTGACCATCAGCTTGCCCGCAGAGTCTCCAAAGGTCATTTTGATACCCTTGCACTCCTCCGGGTCACCTACCGGCGTAGAAGTGCCGTGGGCGTTTACATAGTCAATTTTATCCGGGTTGATCTTTGCGCAGGCCAGGGCATTGTTCATAGACCTTGCCGCTCCCCGATAGTCTATCACCACCATATGATATGCGTCGGCAGAGCATCCATATCCGATCAGTTCCGCATAAATACGCGCGCCGCGAGCCTTCGCGTGCTCCATCTCCTCCAAAATGAGAATTCCCGCGCCTTCGCCCATCACAAACCCGTCTCGATCCTTGTCAAACGGCCTGCTGGCATGTTCGGGATCATCATTGCGTGACGACGTGGCCTTCATGGAGCAGAATCCGGCGCAGCTCAGCGGCCTGATCGCGGCCTCAGCGCCTCCAACGATCATCGCATCCGCATCGCCTCTGCGAATCATGTGCCAGGCTTCTCCCGTGGAGTGACTGGCGGTAGCGCAGGCAGTAACCACGGCCATATTCGGCCCCTTTGCCCCGGTAAGGATAGCCACCATCCCGCTGGCCATATTGGCGATCATCATGGGCACAAAAAACGGGCTGACGCGCCGAGGTCCGTTTTTCAGCAGGTTTTGATGCTGCACTTCCCATGTCTCGATGCCGCCGATCCCCGATCCGATAAGCACACCGACCCTTGGCCCGTTTTCCTCGGTGATCGACAACCCGCTATCGTCCATTGCGTCCAAAGCTGCCGTGGCTGCATACTGAACAAAAGTATCCATCTGTCGAGCAGTCTTCGGATTTATGCGTTTTGTGGCATCGAAGCCTCTGACCTCTGCCGCTATCTTCGTGGAGTGCTGTGACGCATCGAAGTGGGTTATTGGCCCAATGCCGTTTTTGCCCGCCTTCACCGAAGCCCAGAACTCATCCACGCTATTGCCCAGCGGCGTTATCGCCCCAAGCCCGGTTATAACAACTCTTCTTTCTTGCATTAACCCCTACCTAGCCCAAAGGTTCAAAGACCTTACAGGCCTTTGAACCTCTGAAACGACGCTTTACGAGATGTGGAATTATAGATTATGAGCAGTAAGCGCTTGAGCTTGCTTGCACAGATCAAAATCAACCTCAGACGACTTTACCTTCAATATAATCCACTGCCTGCTTGACAGTTCGAATCTGCTCGGCGTCCTCATCCGGGATCTGAATCTCGAACTCGTCCTCAAAACCAATCACGAGGTCCACAACGTCCAATGAATCAGCGCCAAGGTCATCGATGAAGGATGCTTCCTCAGTGACCTCTGCCTCTTCTCTTTTCAGCCTGTCAACGACCACTTTCTTTACTCTATCCAGAGTAGTAGACATACTATTTGCCTCCTCACATTACCATTCCGCCGTCCACGGCGATTACCTGACCGGTGATATAGCTGGATGCTTCACTGCACAAAAACAGCACCACCTCAGCCACATCTTCCGGGGTTCCGAGCCGCCGCAGCGGTATCTGCTGTGCGATACCTGCCTTGGCATCCTCGGGCATCTCTTCAGTCATCACGGTCTGTATGAAACCGGGAGCCACAGCGTTTACATTGATCCCACGCGAACCAAGCTCCTTTGCAGTTGTCTTGGTAAGCGCGATCACACCGCCTTTGGAGGCAGAGTAATTCGCCTGCCCCGCGTTTCCCATAATGCCCATCACCGAGGCCATGTTGACTATCTTTCCCTTGCGCTCCCGCATCATCAACCTGGCCGCAGCCTTTGTGCAATTGAACACTCCCTTCAAGTTCGTGTCCAAAACCATATCCCAGTCCTGCTCGCTCATACGCACAAGCAGATTGTCTCGCGTGATGCCCGCATTGTTGACTAGTATATCGATTTTGCCAAACCTGTCAACCGTAGCCTGCAACATCGCATCGACATCTTCCGGATTCGATACACTGCCATACACCGCCAGAGCCTCGCCGCCCATATCGACAACATCTTTGGCAACCGCGTCGGCAGCCTCCGGCACGAAGTCGGCTATGGCAATCTTTGCGCCTTCTCTGGCAAGCCGCAGGGCGATTGATCGTCCGATGCCCTTGCCGGCTCTTCCGGCGCCCGTCACCAAAGCTATCTGTCCTTCAAGTAGCAAGATTCTCTCCTATTCGTTATCAGATACCTTTTTGCGCACGTCATAATTAATAAAATCACTCGCGCCATCGTAGCTTAGTATCTTTGCCGGCACTCCGCCCACAACAGCGGATTCAGGAACATCCTTTGTAACAACGGCATTCGCGCCAATTACAGCGTTGTCGCCGACAGTGATCTTCCCTACTATTACTGCGCCTGTGTATATCTGAACCCCATTGCCGATTGTTGGAGATCCCCATCTGTCGCCGCGCCCGGCAAATCCAATAGTGATTCCCTGTGATATATTACACTTCTCCCCTATTTTAACGCCATCGCCGATTATAATGCCGCCAAAATGGCCGATATACAATCCTTTGCCGATATCAGTCGAACAAGGCAAGTCGATACCGGTGCACATTTGAATCCACTTGTGCCAGAACAGCCCGAACAACTTCATCAGTTGTCTAACCACGGGGATGCGAACTTTCAAATGCACCCATCGATTATATCTGTATTCCGCCGTCGCCCATAGCCCCTGTGTCAGAAGAAGCAGTTTCAGCTTGGATTGTCCGCTGTAAGCCACATATCGATCAATATCAGCTTTGAAATTGTCGAACATTGCCGTTCATCTACTTTCGACTTAACCAAGCGACTCAACAGACGCCAAATCTCCGACAGAGGCAATCTCCGCGCCCGGAGCGATCCTTTTAATAAGTCCCGCCAGCACGTTTCCCGGTCCCAATTCTATAAAGCCTTCGGCCCCTGCGTCAAGCATCCTCTGCACCGACTCCACCCATCGCACACTGCCGGTGATCTGCCTGGCCAGGTTATCCCTGACCTCATCGGCGCGAGTCTCAAAGTCAGCAGTGTAGTTGGCTGCGACAGGTATTGTCAAATCATTGACTGGAGCCGCGTTGAGCGCCTTCAGCAGCAAATCTGCCGCGCTTTGCATTAATGGCGAATGGAACGCGCCGCTTACGTTTAGCGGCACAACCCGCCTGGCTCCCATTTCAGATGCAATCTCCGAGGCTTTTTTGACGGCGGCCGCTTCTCCGGATATGACAGTCTGGATCGGACTATTGAAGTTCGCCGCGCATACGACCCCTGCGCCGGAAGCCTTAGAGACGGCCTCTTCCACCTGATCTGCGCTCAAGCCCAATATGGCGGCCATCGCTCCCGGATTGGCATCTGCGGCTTCCTGCATCAAACCTGCGCGACTGCGAACCAGCCCAAGCCCTTCCTCCAGCGTAAACGCGCCGGCAGCATACAAAGCCGCATATTCTCCAATGCTGTGACCGGCCGCAAAAGCAGGGATCACTCCTTTGCTTTTTACTACTTCATAAGCGGCCACGGCGGATGTAAATAGCGCGGGCTGAGTGTGAATCGTCTGCTTGAGGTCATCTTCCGGCCCATTGAAACAAAGCTCCGAAAGCGAATATCCAAGCACAGCATCCGCACGCTTGAAAACATCATCTGCAACCCGATAATTCTCCGCAAGCTCTCTGCCCATCCCAACGTGCTGAGAACCCTGACCCGGAAATACAAAAGCGATCTTTCTATTTGCAAACTGCTCGGTCATATTTCTCAATAAACCCACTTCATAAGACTTGCAGCCCACGTCAAGCCGCCGCCAAAGCCGACCAGCACCACCGTATCGCCTTTCTTGACCTTGCCTGCCTGCACCGCCTCGTCCAAAGCCAGCGGGATGGATGCGGCGGATGTGTTGCCGCATTTTTCAAGATTGGTGAAAAACTTCTCCGGTGGCAGCCCCAGCCTGTTCACGGCGGAGTCAATTATGCGGATGTTGGCAGCGTGAGGGATCACCATATCAATATCATCAGTCGTCAGGCCGGCCTTTGTCAAGACGTGCTCAATCGCATCGCTTTGCACCTTAACGGCAAACTTAAAGACCTCTCGCCCGGCCATCACCACTTTATTGGCATGTTCGTCGAGGTTTTCATGCGTAACCGGCATCTTGCTTCCGCCAGCCGGTATTTTAAGCGCATCAACTCCGGTACCATCGGCTCCCAAATCAAAGGATATCATTCCCGTGCCGGATTCCACTGGCCCAACTATCGCTGCGCCGGCTCCGTCTCCGAAAAGAACGCAGGTGCCTCTGTCGGTCCAGTTGGTGACGCTGCTCAATAGCTCCACCCCTATTACAAGAATGCGGTTATAGACCCCGCTTCTTATAAATACGTCAGCCATCGCAAGTGAGTATACAAACCCCGAACACGCAGCGGCAACATCGAAAGCAGGGGTTCCCACGCACCCGAGCGCACTCTGCACCAAGCACGCAGTGGATGGCAATTGCTGATCCCCGGTGAATGTAGCCACAATAATCAAGTCCAGGTCATCTGGCTCTAACTTAGCCCTTTCGAGCGCGAGCCGGGCGGCCTTTACGGCATAATCCGAACAGCCCTCTCCCTCGGCGGCTATGCGTCGCTCTCGAACTCCGGTCATACTGCGAATCCATTCGTCCGACGTATCGACCATCTTTTCGAGATCGGCGTTTGTCAGAACCCTGTCAGGCAAGGCGGAACCCATACTGATAATGCCTGCGTTTCTCAACTCACTCATTGCATTTGTCCTTAACGATATGATCCTTATATATGAAGCTTGATGAATAAAGCCCTACACCAACAAGAACATAGAGCCTGAGAAGCATTCGCTATGAAGCATCAGGCTTCCTTCCCGGCGACGGCTTCGTTCGGCGCTGCCAGCGAATCTCGAATGGCGCTTACCACTCCTCTGCTAGCAGCTTCCTTGGCCGCACGCACGGCATTGGATATCGCTCTGGCCTTGGATCGACCGTGGCAGATAATGCACATTCCATTCAACCCAAGCAGCGGCGCTCCGCCATATTCGCTGTAGTCGAGATTCTTCTTAATTCGTCCCAAAAACGGTTTAAGCATTGCAAGAGGGATATAGGCGAGGGGATGGGCGTGCAGCTCCTCTTTAATCAGTCTTTCTATATAGCCTGCCAGCCCTTCGGCAGTCTTCAGAGCCACATTCCCCGCAAACCCATCGCACACCACCACATCCGTTCGACCGGAAAACAGGTCGCAACCCTCGACATTGCCAATGAAATTCAGCGATGTCGAGCTTATGGCCTCATGAGCGGCCTTAATAACGTCGTTGCCCTTGGATTTTTCCTCTCCTACCGACAGCAACCCCACGCGCGGATTGGCTATCGACAGGACCTTGTCCGCATAAATACTGCCCATAACGGCAAACTGTCTAAGGTTCTCCGAAGAGCAGTTCACTACCGCTCCCGCGTCCAGCATCACGGTTCCGCCGCCCGGACTTGGCATAACGCTGGCGATGGCAGGGCGGTCTATTCCCGCAATGCGGCCCAGTCGAAGAGCCGCGACGGCCATCGCCGCTGCGGTATTGCCTGCACACACCATCGCATCAGCTTTGTTTTCCTTAACAAGCGATGCCGTAACCACAACGGAGGCATCCTTGCGCGTGCGAATGGCGGAAGCATGTTCGTCCATGCCGATTATCTCGGAGGCGTGCTTAATCTCGACCCTGCTCGATCGGCTGAGATCAGGCGGCAAACAGGATTTGATCCTGGCCTCATCTCCGACCAGGATCACATCAACGCCGTGATTCTTACTGCCGAGAGCAGCGCCCTTCACTATCTCGGAAGGCGCATAGTCACCGCCCATCGCATCGACGGCTATAATCATCCCTGAGCTACCTCAGCGTCGTGCGGCGACAATGTTAATCGGTTCCCTTCTTATGCTTCTCTTTGACTGAGACCACAAGGCGGCCTTTATAGTAGCCGCAGGATGGGCAGGCATGATGAGAAAGCGCCGGTGCGTGGCAGCGAGGACATTCAGAAACTCCCGGCAAGCTCAGCTTATAATGAGTCCGGCGAAGTCGCGTCCTCTGATTAGAGTGTCGTCTTTTTGGTAAAGGCATTTAGTTCTCCTGATCGGAAGCAAGAAGCCGACAATCGGAAACTGCTCAACGCAGCTCTTGGCTCGCAGCTCTAACTTTCCAGTTCATCTTTGAACAACGATCTCAATGCTCCAAACGGCGACTCGTCTGGTTCAACCGTGCAGTCACATGATCCGTCGTTCAGATTTTTACCGCACTGCGGACAAAGGCCCTTGCAGACCTCATCGCACAGCGGCTTTATTGGCACATTGACCAGTATAGACTGTCGCAAATACTCGTCAAGATCGAAAACATTATCCACAAACAGCGGCTCAGCCTCTTCATCGGGCGTTTCATCGTCCACCGATTCACTGACAGTCGGCGCCCAGGGCTGGCCTTCCAACGGCAGAGCTTCCTCGACATCCGACTCAACCGGCATCCTGTAGGCTTTCAAGCACCTGCCGCATTCAAGTTCGACCACGGTTTGAAATTTGCCGCGAACATCGATAGTCTGGCCGGTATTGCTGAATGCAACCTCCCCGGTTACAGGCTCAACGCACTTTAAGCCGCTTTCATCATCGACTATCGGGCCTTCATTCAAACTATATTTGATGCGCTTGCCCAGGTGGGCAGCGATTTCGCCAAGGTCCAGCCTCATATCTCACCCCCACACCGAGTCATACTCATCAAGCGTCTGCCCATTTTACCACAAACCCCGAAGTACGTAAAAGCCTCCGGAACCGCAATAACTCTTTGAGCCGTCGCCAAGCGTGTTTTTGTAGCGCAAACAACGAAATATCCGCCTCATAAACCCGATATGCAGATTATTTACGTCGTCTATTGCCCGTTATTTAACAGTTCAACGGTCTCTCTGGCAATCATTCGCTCTTCATTAGTGGGAATCAAATATATCCTAGTCGCGGCCGACGGATCGCTTATATCCGCAGGGCCGCGCAGGGTTTTGTTCTTTTCCTCGTCTATCTTTATTCCCAAAAACTCCAGGCCCTTGCAGACGCGCTCTCTGACTTCGCAACTGTTTTCGCCAATGCCGCCTGTGAACACAATGGCGTCGAGGCCGCCCAGAGCCGTCGAATATGCGCCGATATATTTCCTGATCCTGTAGCAGAACAGCTCCAGAGCCAGCCTGGCCCTGTAGTTGCCCTCACTGGTCGCCTTTTCTATATCGCGCATATCGCTCGATACACCGCTCACGCCCAGCAGGCCGCTCTTCTTGTTGATAATGTCGTCAATCTCATTGGGTATGGCGCGCAACTCCTTGGCAAGAAATACCAATATGGCAGGGTCGAGATCCCCGGCGCGGGTACCCATTACCAGACCCTCAGCGGGAGTCATTCCCATGCTGGTGTCGACGACTTTGCCTCCGAGCACAGCGGCCAGACTGCTGCCGTTACCGAGGTGACAGGTGATGATCCGCGTCTTATCCGGCTCCAATCCCTGCTCCGCAAGCTTTTTCTGAGCCTGCCTGGTTACATATTTGTGCGAAGTGCCATGAAAACCATATCTCCGCACGCCGTATTTCTCATAAAATTTGTAGGGCAGGGCGTAGATGTAGGCATAGTCCGGGATAGTCGAGTGATAGGCCGTATCAAAAATCGCAACCTGCGGCACATTCGGCATCTTATGCATGCACGCGCGTATTCCCTTGACATTTGCCGGGTTATGCAGCGGAGCCAGTTGGCTGAGTTGTTCGATTTCTTCGACGATGACCTCATCAACCAGCGTCGGCTGAACGAATTTCTCCCCGCCATGCACAACGCGATGGCCGACCGCTGAAATCTCGCTCACGCTTGCCACCGCCCCGCATTTTGCATTGGTCAGCAGCTCAAAGACATGCTCCATAGCCTGCTCATGGTCTGCCATTTCGACGTCCAATACGACCTCGCCGCAAAACGACTCGTGCATTATTCTGCCTCCGCCGCTCACGACTCCGATGCGTTCAGCCAAACCCTTCGAAAGCACTTCTTCCGTTTCAGAATCGATCAACTGATACTTTAGCGACGAACTGCCGCTGTTGAGAACCACTATCTTCAATTCAACACCTTTATTCTTATTTTATTTATCGCAAATCGAAATTCGAGTTCCTAGCACCCGATAGACTGCACCGCGGTAATCGCACTCACATTCACAATATCATCCACGTTGCAGCCTCGCGAGAGGTCGTTTACGGGCTTGCGGATTCCCTGCAGAACAGGGCCATAAGCGTCAGCCTTAGCCAGCCTCTCCGTCAGTTTATAACATATATTGCCCGCGTTAAGATCGGGGAAAATCAAAACATTCGCCCTGCCCGCAACCGAACTGCCAGGGCTTTTTGCCTGCCCAATCCAATCCACAAGAGCCGCATCGGCCTGAAGTTCGCCGTCAATCAACACGTCCGGCGCCCGCTCCTTAGCTATTTTCGTAGCCTCGATAACCTTGTCCGCTATCGGGTCGGACGCGCTGCCCTTGGTCGAAAAACACAACATAGCTACCCTTGGCTCAAAGCCCAGCAGAGATTTCATCGTCTTTGCGCTTTGGATAGCAATTTCGGCCAGTTGCTCGGAGTCCGGGTTCATCACCAGCCCGCAATCGGCATAAATAAAGGCGCCATCTTCGCCGTATTCGCAGTTCGGGACAATCATAACGAAAAATGAGGACACCAGCTTGCAGCCCGGAGCCGTTTTCAGAATCTGCAAAGCAGGCCGCACCGTATCCGAAGTCGAGTGCGTTGCGCCCGACACCTGCCCATCGGCTTCATCTGACAAAACCATCATACATCCAAAATGAAGCGGATCCGCCACAATCTCATAAGCCATCTGCTCGGTTATGCCCTTTGATTTGCGAAGCTCATAAAAGCTTTTGGCATACTCATCTCGCAACGGCGATTTTACCGGGTCAACAATCCGACACCCGGAAACGTCCACTCCGGCTTCCTTGCTCGCTGCGGCAATCTTGTCTTCCTCACTCACCAGCACGACCTGAGCCAATCCCATGTCCAGAATCTTGCGGGCCGCAGCCACGGTCCTGACATCATCAGCTTCCGGCAATACAATCCGCTTTTGTGCGGCTTTTGCCTTGCTGAAGACTGTTTCCATCACCTTTGACATTTCTTACTCCCTGACATCAGTCCGATGACATTAACATCGTTTCCATTATCCCTGCCGACACAAGACAAGGTGGCGACTCGAAAGCCGCCACCTCATATCGGGCATCTTCGATGTCTCCATACTGTGACGTTATTACGTAAACAAACTACCTTCTAATACCGCGTCCTGCCGGAATAGCGGCCTCTACAGGCTGTTGAGAGCTTATCCGCACTTCCAGTTTTTCTCTGCCTTTTTGCAAAGCTCCCATCACATTGGCAAGGTGGTTTTCCATCGCAGCAAGCACGTCGCGGGCATATTCATCCGCGCCTCGTCGAATCTCACGCGCCGAGGCTTCCGCATTGGCCATTATATCCTGCGCCTGTGCTTTGGCAAGGCGATTGATCTCGCTGGTATCGATCAGTTTGGCGGCCATTTGCCTGGCTTCTTCAACCACCCTGTTGGCCTCGTCAATTGCTTTTTCGGCTATAATGTTCGCTTCTTCTTTAGCAGCCGATACGATTTTATCGGAGTCATTGGCAACCCTGGTTGCACGTCGAACCTCATCGGGCAGCGACGCGCGCACCTTATTGGTGAGCATATGGAACTCCTCGAGATCCACTCCCCAGGCTTTCCCAAACAGAGAATATGAATTCTCCGCCAACTCTTCCAGACTATCCAGCAGCTTCAGTATATCCTCCTGAGAACCTCTGCCGCTCATATAAGAGGATCTTTGCACCACCATTCGCTCATCACTCATTTTTTGTGCCCTCCCTGCTTAAACATTTAGATTCAGAAGCATGGCCAACCCTGCTTAACGATGGCCACCAGCAATATCAACGCTGCATTAATTTTGTTTTTTCCAACAACAGCTTTTCAACCCCGTCCGGGACCAACCCTGTCACAGAAGCTCCCAGCATAGCAAGCTGCTTGACCATACTGGAGCTAAGGAACAAATACTCCGCGCTGGTCATCATAAACATCGTTTCGATTCCGTCATCAAGTCGCTTGTTCATAAGGGCCTGCTGAAGCTCAAACTCAAAATCCGAAACCGCCCTCAGCCCCTTAATTATAAGCCGCGCCTCGTGCTTGCGGGCATAGCTGACTGTCAAACCGTGGAAATAGTCTACCTCAACATTCGCTAAGTGTCTACATGCCTGACGAAGAAGATCGACTCTTTCCTGCGTTTCGAACATAGCTTCCTTTTCGAGGTTCATAGCCACCGCGACGACCAGCTTATCGACGAGCTTGGCCGCCCGCTCGATAATGTCTATGTGCCCATTTGTAACTGGATCAAAAGACCCCGGATAAATAGCTTTCATTTTCAATTATACAGCGGCGCAGAATAATACGAGTCCAACTCAACTCACTGCAACCAGCTCCAAAGCCTCGTATTTTTTCAACAGATCCCGGCGCAATCCAGCGAATGCTTCGCCGGACAGGTCCGGGTCTCTTTCAATCGTTTCAAACGCTTCTTTTCGGGCAATCTCGAGTATCGGAACATCTCGAAATATGTCAGCTATGGTAAGTGTGGGCAGGCCGCTTTGCTTTGTCCCGTAAAACTCACCCGGCCCGCGCAGCTTCAGGTCCTCTTCGGCTATGACAAATCCATCGTTGGTTGTCGCCATCGTAGTCATTCGCGTTATAGAGTCCTGGCTGTTTCCCTCACAAATCATAACACAATATGACTGTTCGTCGCCACGTCCCACACGTCCTCTAAGTTGATGCAACTGCGCAAGGCCAAATCTGTCCGCATCCTCTATCACCATAACGGTCGCGTTACGCACATCGACTCCAACTTCAATCACCGTTGTCGATACCAGAATATGTATCTCCCCGGCGCGAAACGATTTCATCACCGCATCTTTTTCATCGGCCTTCATTCCGCCGTGCAGCAATCCTATTTTCAGGTCGCCGAATACCTCCGTCTGCAGATATACGGCAAGCTCTGTCGCGGCCTGAGCCTGAAGCTTTTCGCTCTCCTCAATCAACGGGCACACCACATAAGCCTGCCTGCCCTGATCGATCAAAGTTCGCACCGCTGCATAGACTTTTTTTCGTTCGCCGACCTGCTTCCAGTGTGTCTTAACGGGCTTTCTGCCGGGCGGCAGTTCGTCGATAATAGATATATCCAGGTCTCCATAGACAGTCAAAGTCAAAGTTCTGGGGATCGGAGTCGCCGTCATCACCAGCATATCCGGCATAAGGCCCTTCTCCATAAGAGCCGCACGCTGCATCACCCCGAACCTGTGCTGCTCATCCACTATCACCAGCCCAAGATTGCGAAACTCAACGCCTTCCTGAATCAGCGCATGGGTACCTATCACAATCTGAGTCTGCCCGGACGCCACCCGTTCCCCAACTTCTCGACGGTGTTTGCTTTTGAGGCTGCCCGTTAGCATATCCGTTCGAATCCCCATCAAATCATGTTCGCCCAGCAGATCCGATATTCCCAGATAATGCTGCTCGGCCAATATCTCGGTAGGGGCCATCAACGCCGCCTGGTAGCCATTTTTCACAGCAATAAGCATCGCGGCCAGTGCGACAGCGGTCTTTCCGGAGCCGACATCTCCCTGCAGCAGTCGATTCATGCACGTCGGACGTGACATATCGGCGGCGATCTCTCCGATAACCCGCTTCTGTGCGCCGGTCAGATCAAATGGCAGAAGTTCCTGGAGTTCCTTGTCGAAATTCGGCGGGATGCTGAATGCGATTCCCCGTCCGGGAGCCTCAATGCCGCGTTTTCTCATCGCCAGCGCCAGTTGCAGCACATACAACTCCTCAAAAACCAGTCGTTTGCGCGCAGCCTCTTTTTTTTCATCGTCCTCAGGGAAGTGGATGTTGCGAATTGCGCTTTGAATATCCATCAGTCCGAGCCGTTTGCGCAGCTCTTCGGGCAGCGCATCTTCGAGCAACTCCGCATACAAATCCAGCGCGCCCGCGATGATCTTTCGCAAATTGATTTGAAAGACGCCTTCGGTCAGCGGATACACCGGCACTATGCGCAGGCTGGATAGCGAGTCCTCCTCATCGGAAAATATCTCAACTTCCGGGGAACCCATTTCGACTCCCCATCTGCCTGCCTGCACCGTCCCATAGGCCACTATTTCTTTGCCCCGCAGCTTATTGAACTGCTCTTTGCGATATTTCTGATTGAACCAGGTCAGCACAATGCACCCGCTGCCATCATCCACCACTACCTTGGTCAGCACCAGTTTGCCTCTGGTGTGGACGTTATCGGCAGTCAGCACGGTCCCGCATATTGTGGCCGTTTCCCCGTGTTGCAATGATGCGACTCTGGCAAAGTGAGTTCGGTCCTCATAGCGGCGCGGGATATGATAAAGCAGGTCTTTTGCGGTATGAATGTCGAGCTTTTTCAGCACAGTCGCCAATCGCGGACCGACTCCCTTGACGAACTGGGCTTCCGTATCCAGCGACCGGGTTACGGACGTAGATGAGCTAGCCTTGCCTGTGACTGATCTTGAGGAGGAGGAGTGTGCCATTTGGACTCTCATTTACCGACCACATTATATTGCGCAGCAGACAGCCAAGTCAAGGGCAATAATCCGGCAAAAGCGGGCAGCCAGCCTCGTAAATCTCGTTGATTTTTCTGTATTTCATTCCTTGACATGCCCATTTTCTTGGGTTATACTGCGAATACAATACCAGTAATTATGCTGGGTTCCTCGGTAGTCAAGAAGACAAGAGGCAGAGGATTGGTCTCGGAAGATTCCGGCCCGCTGAAAGGATGGGCGGACAACAGTCGGAATCAAAACTGGGAGGTTATAAGGCCCTGGCGGCCAGGCAGATTGATCGATCCGATCAACTGTCAAAAACTATCTTCGGTCTCGCAGGCTGTCGCAGCGCCCAATGCTGATAGCCATATCCGCATCACAATACTCTTGAATTGCGAGCAGGAAAGCTTTCTATTATATGTAATATACTAAAAGCCTTCCGCTCTATTTGGCATCAGCGCTGCTCAGCCCATTATGGGGATAGGCTCCCCACGAGTTCGTTCCAGCATCTATAAGATACATAAGGTGCAGTCGTGGCCGTTGTCGCGAAGATAGCGGCGCGGTGATGAAAGGAGTAGCTTCGTGGCAATCGAGCGAGCGGATAACAATCGCAAAGATAGAACTGTAAAACTTACCAAGCGGGAGACTCAGGTATTATCCCTTGTATTAGAAGGAAAGAGTTCTCGCGAAGTGGCATTTGCATTGTTTTGCAGCAAGCGCACTGTTGACTATCATTTAACCAAGATTTACGAAAAACTGGAAGTATCAAATCGAGTACAGGCTATGCGCCGGGCGGCGGTCCTTGGCCTTGTTGACGTAGGAAGCTCGGAAAGCAGCCCTGTCTAGCCAGAATGATCGACATACGGCAACCCGGACAGCCCTGATCGGAATTGCCGTATGTGATTCGACTCAATCAAACTGAGGCAGTGCGCACTAGACACAGCATTGCCCGCAAGATAGCAGCAGTCTATTTCCGGCACGGCCGCTTAGAACACGATCATCACAGGTGTGCAGTGTCGTTGATCTTCACTATGTTGCGTTCTTTCCATCGATTAACATTGAATCGGCTGATGCTGCAAGGGTCGAGTTCGAACGCTATATTTGTCTGTCCTATGCCAAGGCCAAGCCACCAGCATATCGCTGCGTTCGCCGACCCTCCATGCATCACCAAAACCGCCAGGCCGTGGCTGTCCTTGATGGATTCGAGAAAACCAACCACTCTTTCCGACATCTGCCGCCAGTTTTCTGCGTTCGGATATGGAACCCAGTCCACCAGCGGATCGGTGATCGGATGGGCAATCTTTGCGGCCTCGTCATTGGGCATATCCGCCGCAATCCCATTGTTAAGCTCACGAAGCCCCGGAGCCAGCGCGGGCTTGATCGGCAGGGATTTAGCGATCAGTTCTGCAGTTTCAATCGCGCGCGACAGATCACTCGCATAAAAACCAAAAGGCCGATCGCCGATCAATTCCGACAGGCATTGCCCGGTCAGCAAAGCCTGCTTTTGACCGAGTTCGGTCAGGTGGCTGTCTGTCCACCCTCCGGTTAGATTATTTATTAAATGGTCAGGTTCGCCGTGCCGTATTACGATAAGTTCCTCTATGTCTGCACCTTCCTCCATTTTGCGAAAAGTTCGCTGTCAATCTCTTCGAAAGCTTTGCCCCTGGTCTTGTCATCTCGTTCCACATAAGCGATTCCATCACATACCCCAAGGAACGTGAACATCTCATTTTGGGGGGACCTGACTTTATCCATTCGCGAGATGCCGTAGATGCTGGGACCTGAGCTTGCAATAATATCCCTGCGCACTACTGCGGCCGGCTTATTCAAAATATTGCCTCCATTCGATTTTTTTGTTTTTTTCTACTATATCTCTTAGACATGCACCTGGTTTGCACCTGCCGAACTGCAAATACTACCCGAAAATGCATTGACAACAAACACGCGCTGCGGTAGTATTGGACATCAGCAGACAAGGAGGTCAGCCCGGTGAACGCATCTCGTTCTACCAGGACTAAAATCAGGACAAAAAGCCCGCTCAGAAAGCGCAAGCGTACTCCAAAAAAAATCGTTCCGGCCATTGCCAGGGTACTGGTTTTTGCGGTTGTGGCTGTTGTCGGCATCTGGGTCTTCAACAAGGCAATGCGTCCGTTGAAGCTGATCAAAACCGAGCAGCGCGACAAAGACCGCATCGTCTCCCAATACAACGCCCTGCACGAGGAAAACGAAAGGCTCCGACGCCAACTGACAGGTATAAAAACCCGGAGCGGCATTGTCCAGGCGGCTCGCAAGCAGGGCTTCGTTAAGCCAGGGGAAATATCTCTCGTAATCCCGGAGCAACAGCCCGCCAATCCGAATTGATTGTCGCTTGCGTGATAGATTGATCCGCGACGGCAAAATGCGTCGCCACCCTGCTGCCATCGGCTTAATAGTTTGCTGCCAGTTTTCCGTTGATGATATTATCCGTCATCAAACGCCGCAATCAGAGCGCGTCCTCGCTTTCCATAGCAGCCTCCTCATCTGCCACATACATCTCCGGGTCATAGTCGAACTCCTCTTTGCATACATCGCTGCAAAAGCAGTAGTGTTTGTTTTTATAGGTGGTGCACACGGCCATGTGCTCTTCGGGAACATTCATCCCGCAGACAGGGTCGACAGGCATTTTGGTCACCTCCGATTTGTTTTGTATTGCACATTTCCCCGGCAGGCAGCGGTTAAAACCAAAAACATAATGATTTATACAATTACAGCAATGTGAAGGAAAGACAGGCTTTGACGGCGAACCGACATAGGAGTAACAGGCGCTTGTGCGCGTGTTCGGACCCTTTTGGGAACCCGATTTTAGGAGGGCATCAAACCAGATGGATTATTTCCTGACTGAAGAGCAGATATTTATGAAAGATGTCGCCAGGGATTTGGCGGAGAAGAAAATTAAACCGGTTAGTGCGCATTACGATGAGGCCAACGAATTCCCCTGGCCGGTCGTTAAGGATATGGCTGCTGCTGACATCTTCCGTGTATTTATCGACGAGAAATACGGCGGAATGGCAGGGGATAGTCCCATTATGAATATGTGCATCGTCACCGAGGAGCTGTCAAAGGTAGACGGAGGAATATCCCTCGCGTTTGCGGCGACGGGATTGGGCACGTTTCCCATCCTCGTATCCGGCTCGGAGGAACAGAAAGAAAAATGGCTTCCGAGGATTGCCGACGGCACAATCGCGGCATTCGGCCTGACGGAGGCTAACGCAGGCTCAAACGTGGCCGGCCTGCAGACAAGGGCGATCGAAGATGGGGACAGCTATATCATCAACGGCACCAAACAGTGGATCACTAACGGCGGCGAGGCGGATATTTATACCGTATTTGCTATAACCGATCCCGACCGCGGCCCTAGAGGCTTGTCGTGTTTTGTGGTTGAGAAGGGCACGCAGGGCTTCTCATTCGGCAAAAAAGAAGACAAAATGGGAATACGCGCTTCCGCAACCAGCGAACTGATTTTCCAGGATTGTCGGATTCCCAAAGAGAATATGCTTGGCAGGCGCGGGACGGGTTTCTTCACTGCTATGAAAACGTTCGACCAGTCCAGGCCGGGCGTTGCGGCGCAGGCGCTTGGGATTGCATCGGGAGCTTTGTCGCTGGCGGTCGATTACTCCCGCGAACGTGTCCAGTTCGGCCATCCCATATCAGCGTTCCAGGGCTTGAGATTTATGCTGGCGGATATGGCGATGAAGGTCGAGTCCGCCCGTGCGCTGGTCTACAGCGTGGCAAGATGGATCGACTCCAATCCCAACGATAAAGTTACCGCTTATTCGGCGATGTCGAAATGCTGGGCGTCCGATGTGGCGATGGAGGTCACGACAAACGCCGTTCAGGTATTCGGCGGATATGGCTACATGAAAGAATATCCTGTCGAAAAGATGATGCGCGATGCCAAGATCACCCAGATATACGAAGGCACCAACCAGATTCAACGCGACGAAATAGGCCGCGGCCTGATCGCCGAAGCAGCCAGAAAGAAAAAGTAGAACACACGGCAAACTGCGGCGCCTGTGCGCAAATGCCCGGGCGCCGCGTATATGGCCGCCTGAACCGTGTGAATGTGACGATTAATCATTAATCGCAAGCTGCGATTCCGTAACAACTCACTCTTGGTGAGTGGTTGTAATGGCTGGCCTCTGTCCCAGCCACACAAACTATGTCATTTCGAACGAAGTGAGAAATCTGCTTTTCCGTAAATCGCGAAAGCTCGAAAGAAGAGAAACCCAGAAAAGAGAAGGGAAAAAGCAGATTCCTCGGCATTTGCCTCGGAATGACAATTTACTTGACGCATTCAAGTGTAGTAGTTAGCTGGCATCTGTCCTAGCCTAGTCCGAGATGGAGATCGGACACTACAGACAGGAGTAATCATCATTCGTGAACTGTTACGCGATTCCGGTACAGTTGACTTGAGGCTTTTTGCGGAATAACATACTGGTTGAGCCTTGTTGGCGCTCTTGTGCTGCGTCAGGAACATTGGGGCGTCAGATTACGTCATAGGCAAGTACAAACGGATCTGTCTCCTGGATAGATCCTGCAGATGGGAAAGCAGAATACCTCATGAGTAACGAAGCGTCTACCTACGAAGAGATAGCGGACGGTATTTCATCGTACGCCGGTGAAAGCGGCGGTGATGTGCAGCGTTACATAGTGGCTCCCGCCATTCTCGAACTAATGGGGCCGGCTAACGGCAAGGAAATACTCGATCTATATTGCGGAGCCGGTTATTTCGCGCGACGCCTGGCCTCGCTGGGAGCAAATGTCACTGCGGTGGATAACTCCGACAGGCTGGTTGGGATTGCACGGGAGATTAACGAAAGAGAACGCTTCAACATACAGTATGCGGTCGCAGAACCCAACGATCTTTCGGTTATCGAAGACAGCATGTTCGACGATATAGTCTGCAATATGGGTCTTATGAGCACCCGCGACCTTGCAGGCACGGTGGCCGCGCTTGCAAGGCTGGTCAAGCTCGGCGGCAGGTTCATCTTTTCAATAGCCCATCCCTGCTTCAGTATGCCCGATGCCTGCTGGATTAGAGATGCGGACGGCAAGTTGCTTTACGAAGCTGTTGACAACTACTATGCGGAACGCTGGTGGCCGTCAAACCTTGCCGGGCCGACGAAGGAAAGAAGCAAAATTAAACATCGAACGCTTGCCACCTACGTGAATGCGCTCAGCGTCAGAGGGTTTAATGTCCGACGCATTTCCGAGCCGCGTCCCACGCAGGAGGTCCTGACCCTCAAGCCGCACCTCGCGATTTTCGAGCGCGTGCCTGCCGCGATGGTCATAGAGGCGATTTTTCCATATCTATAGTATCTGAAATATGTCCGGTAATTATTCAACACGCAAGTTCAGGCAAATCGCAATGCTGGCAGCATTGTTATTTCTTGTGCTTGGCGTTATCTTTGCTCCACGCCGAATTACAAACATATCGGCGGACCAAATCCTCAACCGTGCCGTAGCGGCAAACGCCCAAGAGCACAACGTTCCGCTGCATTTCATCAAAAGCGAACTTAGAGACGGCATCATCCCAACCCTCGAAGGCCGAGCTACGTTTGACGGTCGCCCCATCTGGCCTATCAGACTCAAGCCGACGGATAGACGATATCCCTGGATGGAGGTCTGGGTAGAGCAGGACTCCTACCGGATTGTCGCCTGGAGGATATGGGACAGGCGAGGCAGAAAACCCTTCGTTGCTCAACAGTCACCGGCAGCCGACAGTATCGGATTGTGAGTCGGTCTCGCTTGAGTGTGACG